>NZ_JBHMIS010000018.1:0-108826 GCF_048060415.1 Micromonospora sp. LOL_024 | reverse complement strand
CCACCCGACGAACGGCCGCACCCGGTCACCGGGCGCGGCCGTTCGTCGGCTTGCGGTCAGCTCGACCGGCCGCCACCGGCGGCATCGGACAGCGGCTGCGCCGGACGTCGCTGCCGGTCGGCGCCCCGGCGTGGCCGCGACCAGCGGCGCATCGCCGGCTGCTCGACCAACGCGTAGAGGGTCGATGCCAGGACCAGGCAGAGCAGGTACGTCGCGATCAGCACCGCGATGCCGGTGCCCAGGTCGAACGTCACCCGGCTGTACATGCCGGACACGCCATTCTCGCCGCTGAAGGCCGCGTGGACCATGAACATCACGGTGATGTGGATGACGAAGAAGGCGTACATCCGATCGCCCAGCCACACCATCAGACCGCTGTTCATCAGCGTCCGCCGCCCGTGGACGTCGGCCATCGCGAAGGCGGGGATCAGCAGTGCCATCGGGATGAGCGGGACGAAGGTGTACCCGTAGAAGATCGGCACGTCGAGCGTGACGAGGTAGGCGCCGAGGGTGAGCAGTGCGGCGGGCAGGGCGTGCAGGCCGATCCACCGGCCGGTGAGGACGATGCGCGCCATGATGATGCCGACCACGAACTCCAGGGCCCGGGTCAGCGGGAAGTAGAAGCCGAACCAGTGCTGGGGCCAGGAGATTTCCGGGGCGACCAGCGACGGCGGGTGGTCCGGCAGGAAGGCGCTGGCGATCACCGGGACGAGCGCCGCCAGGGCAGTCACGCCGATCGCCCAGGCCCACAGCCGGCTCGGCGAGATCTTCCTGACCAGAACGTAGAGCAGCGGGAACGCCGCGTACGCGAGCACGTCGATGTTGGCCGACCACATCGGACCGTTGAGATTCCCGAACAGGAACGACTCGATCGGGAACCAGGAGCTGACCAGGAACAATCCGGCCAACGCCTCGGCCGCCTTGATGGGCGTGCCGGTCGGGATCAGCAGGACCAGGAGGATGGTGTACACCACCACGTGGTTGGGGAAGAGCTTGAAGAATCGACGACGCCAGAATGACCGAGCATTGTCGGTCGACGACGCCGTCCACGTCACCACGAAACCAGTGAGGACGAAGAAGTAGGCGAGACCGAACATCCCGGCGTTGGCGCCATACAGGATGTAGCCGAGCATTACCTGGGGATCGGTGAACAGGCCCAGGGCGAGCCCGTGGGTGAAGAACACCGACAGGCCGGCGAGGGCCCGAAGTCCCGTGAGCGACGGTAGGCGGGTACCGCCGATTCCCGGAGAACTCTCCGGCCGTGCTCCGGGTTGGGTGGTCGTCATGGAGTGCACCTCCGGGTGGGAACGTCCGTCGGTACCGCCGACGGTCGGGAATTGGGGCAGCGGCGACAGTCGCCGGCCGGCTCTCGACGGCCCGGCGACGTCGCCGGCGTCGAGGTGGCCGCTTGGCCGGCGTGGCTCAGGCCGCGGTACGCGAGTTGCGTAGTACGCGCAGCACCATGCTCGGCCGCATCAGCGCCTCGAGCGGGTCGACCAGGCCGGCCGAGCGCATGAACTGCTCGGTCACGGCGGCGTCCCGGGTGGCGGCCACCTGGACGCGGTACATGTAGGCCTGCACCAGCTTGAGCATCGGGCTCCGCTGACCCTCGACGCCGGGGAAGCTGAGGTTGATGCCCTCGGTCATGCCCCAGGCGGGGTCGATGATCTGCCCGACCTGCCGCATGAACTCCGGAGAGTCCGGCGCCCCGCCGCGTCGTAGCGTGGCGCGTAGCGCCAGGGCCTGTAGCGCGGCGAGACTCTGCGCCTGGGCGAAGACCGGATTCGGGGTGCAGACGGCGTCGCCGAGCACGATCAGCCGCTCGGGGAACCGCGCCATCCGGTCGTAGCGGCGCCGCAGCGTGGTCGGGAACCGGAACAGCACCGGGTCGTTGAGCGGCTCGGCCTCGATGATCGCCTCGTAGATCTCCTTGGCGGCCAGCGTCCCGACGAAAGCGTTGAAGCCGTCGGGATCGGTGGGCGGGTGGTCGCCGAGCAAACCGTAGGCGGTCAACTCGACCAGGCCGCTGTCCGTCTTGGTGAAGATGGCTCCCCGGGGCAGCCCGGGGTTCGCCACCGCGATGATCGAGTGGTCGGTGCCGAACGGATCGGTACGTAACCGGTAGTGTCGGGTCACGTAGCCCAGCCCGATCTTGGTGCCCTCCTCCTCGACGCGCGGGTAGCCCGTGGCCTCCAACCACAGCGGGGTACGGGAACCGCGGCCGGTGGCGTCGACGATCAGGTCCGCATCCAGCGTCTCCTCCGCGCCACCGTCGCGCCGCTGTACCCGTGCCCCGGTCACCCGGGACCGGTCCGGCGACATGGCCAGGCCGGTGATGTCGTACCGCTCCATGAAGGTGACGTTGCCGAGCGCGTGCACCCGATCCCGGACGTGCGCCTCCATGACCGGGCGGCGTGCGCCCACGTTGGTCAGGCCCGCCCGCACCTGCTTGAGCGGCTTGCCGTTGAAATACCAGCGTACCGTGCCGGACAGGTCGGTCTGCGGGCATCCGGCGCTGATCATCTGTGCGGTGATCTCGGGAAAGAGCTCCTCCATGGCGCGGGCGCCCCGGGCGAGCAGCCCGTTGATGTGGCGCGCCTGCGGTGCCCCACGGCGTGCCTCACGTACTCCCAGGAGCTCGTCGCGATCGACGATGATGACCTCGCGGTAGCTCTCGGACAGCGCGCTGGTGGCGAACAGTGCGGTTATGCTGCCACCCAGCACGACCGCGCGTTCTCCGACGAATCTGTTCATGAACGGTCGTCTCCCTTGCGTGATGAACGATTTCGGCGACGTCACGAGAATCGTTTTGATGCCTGGGCGGAGTCGGCTCGCCATCCAGGCTTGCTCTGTGTGGGATCGTGTCAGCCGGTGTGGTCGCCGGGCATCTCCCTGACTGCCCTTGCCGGCGCGGAGACCCCTGGTCACGGCCGGGACGACCGGCCGGGGACGATCGGCGGAGCAGTGCGCCGAAAGCCGCGCGAAGGCGACCGCGAGCCCCTCTCGGCTGATGCCCTCCGACGAGATGTGTTGCCGTGGACCGGGTGCTGTCCGCACCCGACCCGCATCGCTGATCGAGGGGACGGGAAAGGTCTAGAAGGTAACGTCGGGTGCCCGTCGCGCCGGCCGAGCCGGGCCGTCGTCAGGGCCACCGGTGCCCTCGTCGGACTCGGTGACCAGATCCCGCAGCCAGGTCACCGCCGTCCACAGCGCTGTGGTGTCGAGCCGGCAGGGCCGCCGCTGGGCGTCCCGCCGCCGTCGGACGAGCCCGGCGTGCTCCAGGACCCGCAGGTGGCGACTCACCGCGGGCATGGTCATCGCGAACGGGGCGGCGAGTTCGGTCACGCTGGCCTCGCCACGGGTCAGCCGGAAGAGGATCGCCCGCCGGGTCGGGTCGGCCAGTGCCGCCATGATCCTGCTGAGTTCGTCGCTTGCCACAGCTGCTGACCTTCCGTTCTCAGGCGGGATGACCGGGGGCACCCGGCCACCGACGGCAGCACGCCGTCGTGACCGGCCGGCGTCGGGTGATCACGGGGTGGCGGCCTCCGACAGCAACCGTTCGATCCACTCGGGTCTGGTCGGCCGGGTACGCATCCGGGCGTGTCGATGGCGTACGTCGTGCGCCACGGTGGCGTCAATGCCGAGCTTCGCGGTCATCCCGCCGGCCGCGGACGGGTCGAGTCCGCTGCCGGCGGCCCGGGGCAGCACGAGCACGTCCCGGTCCGCCTGGACCCTGGTGGCCACCGCCCAGCCGACCTGTTCGTCGTCGTGGATGTCCACGTCGTCGTCGACGACGATCGCGTGCTTGACCGTGCCCGCCGCGCCGAGCGTGGAGAGCAGCACGTTCATCGACGACCCCGCGGTTTCCGCGCGCACGGCGACGACGGCGTGCAGGCGGCACGAGCCGGCCTCCGGCAGTCGTACGGCCGTCACTTCCGGATGCGCCCAGCGCAGCGTCCGCAGCAGCGCCGCCTCCCGTGGGATCCCGCCGAGCAGGAAGTGCTCGCGGCCGCCCGACAGGATTGTCTGGCACACCGCGCCGTCGCGGTGCCAGCCGCTGACCAGCTCGATCACGGGTGCCGGAGCGCTCGGCCCGTACGTGCGGGGGAACTCACCGAACGGCCCCTCCGGCTCCCGGACGTCGGCCCGGAAATGCCCCGCGAGGACGAACTCCGCCTCCGCGGGTACCGGCAGACCGTTGACCGGACAGCGGACCACCGGCAGCGGGCTGGTCCGCAACGCGCCGGCCACCTCAAGGTCGTCCAGGGTCCGGTCTGCCGCCGGGGCCTGGCTGGCCAGGCCGAGCAGCGGATCGACGCCCAGCACGATCGCCACGTCGAGGTCTAGCCCGCGACGCTCCGTCGCGGCCAGGATCCGGCGCAGCCGTCCAGGCAACACGAGCGTACGCAGGCTCCGTTCGCCGACGGCGAGCATCCGGTTGATCGAGAGGTTCGTCGCGCCGGTCTGCTGATCCCGGACCACGAGCAGCGCCGAGGTCAGGTATCGGCCGGCGTCGTGTTCGTGCTGCACCGTCAGGGGGAGCCGAGAGAGCAGCGCCTCGCCGTCGAGCCGGCGGGCGAGCACCGGCGCGCCGCCGTCGGGCACTGGCGTCCAGGGCCGAGGCCGGTCGAGGGCGGCCAGATAGCGGGTGGCGGTCTCGTGAGGCAGGCAGCCCATCGCCGCGGCGAGGTCGGCGCGGTCGCAGACGAGGTTCCCGGCGAGCGGGAACCTCGCCCCGGCGATGTCGCGGAACAGGACCGCCCGCCGCCCGTCGAGGCGTTCGAGGACCGTCGAAACCTCCTGGTCGAGTTCCACCCGGGAGCGCACCTGGCCGAGTCGGCCCCGGTCGATCAGGTGAGACAGCCAGGAACGCAGGTTCTGCTCGACCGGCCACGCCGCGGGTTGACTGACTGGTACGGCCGGCAGGTTCACGTGTGTGCTCCCGGGGCTGGGACGGCGAAGTGGATGTGCTTCAGCTCGGTGAACTGCTCGACGCCGGCCACCCCCCGGGACCGGCCGACACCAGAGGACTTGACGCCTCCGCTGGGTGTCTCCGGGTAGGAATGGTGGTAGCCGTTTATCCAGACCGTGCCTGCCTCGATCGCGTGGGCGAGGCGCCACGCCCGGCCGAGGTCGCGCGTCCACACGCCCGCCGCAAGGCCGTACGGTGTCGCGTTGGCCAGCCGTACCGCCTCGCCCTCGTCGTCGAACGGCTCGACGGTCACCACGGGGGCGAACAGCTCCTCCTGGACGACGGGTGCGTCCGGGCCGACCTCCGTCACCACGGCGGGCCGCACGAAGTACCCGGCCAGGCCGGCGGGGTGGACGCGGTGGCCGCCGTGTACGCCGTGCCGGGCGGCGGCGGCGGTCAGCGTACGGGTCAACCGCTCTCCGGCGGCTGGCGAAACCAGCGGCCCCATCTGCGTGTCGGGATCACCCGGGTGGCCGACCCGGATCCGGTCGAGCCCGTCGACGAGCCGGTCGAGTACGTCCCGGTATGTCGAGCGGGCAACCAGCACGCGGGTGCAGGCCAGGCACATCTGGCCGCTGGTCACCACTGCCGCCCGTACCGCCGTGAGAACTGCGGCCTCCAGGTCGGCGTCAGCGCAAATGACGAGGGTTCCCTTGCCGCCCAGTTCGAGCAGGGTGCGTTTCATGCCGCTGCCGGCCGTCCGCAGGAGCTCCGTGCCGACTGCGGTCGACCCGGTGAACGCGACGGCCCGCACCAGCGGATGCGAGACGGCGGCGCGGCCCACCGCGGGTCCACCGACAACGAGGTGGGCGACATCGTCGGGCAGCCCGGCCGCGCGACCGAGGGTCAGTATTCGAGCGGTGATCGTGCTGGTCTGCGGGGCGGGCTTGACCAGCGCGGTCACTCCGGCTGCCAGCGCGGGTGCGAGATCCCGGATCAGCAGGAGCATCGGCCAGTTCCACGGGACGACGAAGGTGGTGACGCCGACCGGTTGCCGGACGATGTGCGCCACCGTACCGTCGGGCAGGGTGCCAGCCACGCCTCCGAGGTGCCGGGCCAGGCCGGCGTTGTAGGTCAGCGCGTCCACACAGGCCCGGACCTCTTGGGTCGCCTCGGCCAGCGGCTTGCCGGTCTCGGTCACGAGCGCGTCGACCAGTTCGTTCGCGTGTGCGGCCAGCGCCTCGGCCCAGCCGTGCAGCACCGCGGCCCGGCGGCGGCCGTCGACCGGCCAGCCACCCCGTAGCGCCGCCTCGGCCCGTTGCGCGGCCTCGTCGAGGCGGGCCGGCGTGGTGACCGCGACCGGGGGCAGCGGGGCGAGGGTCGTCGGGTTGATTGGTCGGACGTGGCTGTCCGACAAGAAGGGCGCCGGGTCGTTCACGCCGCCGCCCCGACGGGCCCGCCGGCGTGCTCGGCCGCCGCGCTGACGGGCCGGACAGCTGCCGCACTCACGCGAACACCTGCCCGCCGTCGACGATGACGGTCTGCCCGGTGACGAACGCCGACGCCGGTGAGGCCAGCCAGAGCAGCGGCCCGACCAGGTCGTCGACGTACATCGGCCGGGGCAGGGCGCGGGCCCGGGCTGCCGCCGTGAGGTATTCCTCGGTGTTCAGCGTCCGGCTGGCGTCGTTGTCCACCAGCCCCGGAGCGACCGCGTTGACCCGGATGTTGTGTGCGCCGAGTTCCCGCGCAGCGGCCCGGGTGAGCCCCTCCACCGCCGCCTTGGAAGCGACGTAGTGAGCGAAGCCAACCGCACCGGTCCGCCCCACCACCGAGGAGATGTTGACGATGCTCCCGCCGCCGCAGTCCACCATCGACGGGGTCACCGCCCTGATGCCCAGCCAGGTGCCCTGGACGTTGACCGCGAAGACGCCGTCCCACTCCTCGACGCACAGGTCGCCCAGCGGGCGTTTACCGGCGAGCGACCGGTAGACGGCCGCGTTGTTGACCAACACGTCGAGGCGGCCGAACTCTGCGATGGTCCGCTCCACGACGAGTTGCCAGTCGGACGGCGAGGTGACGTCGGCGGGTGCGAATACCGCGCGGCCGGGCCCGGTCCGGGTCGCCGTGCGGGCCGTCTGCAACGCCTGCCGGGCGGTGCTCAGCAGGTCTACGGCGACGACGTCAGCGCCGGCGGCCGCGAAGGCCCGCACGTATGACTCACCGATCGGCGCGCCGGCGCCGGTCACGACGACGGTTCGTCCGGACAGCCCGGCCACGGGCGGCCCCGCCTTGGGCGGCAGTTCTCTCATCGAATCGCCTCCGTCGGGTCCGGGGTGCCGCGGCCGGCGGCGGTGTCGGCCAGGGCGTGGTAGTCACCATCGGCGAGCCGCCGACGAAGGATCTTGCCTACCGGAGAACGGGGTATCCGATCCACGGCGACGACCCGCTTGGGGCGTTTCAGCGACGGCAGCCCGGCGGCGGTCCGGACGAAGTGCTGGACCTCCCGGACGGCCTGGGCAGGGTCGATGCCGGGGCGCACCACGACGAACGCGGTGACGGACTGCCCCCAGCGCTCATCGGGGAGCCCGACCACGACGTTGTCGGCGACGGTGGGGGCGGTTGCCAGGGCCGCCTCGATGTCCGCCGGGTAGATGTTCTCGCCACCCGAGAGGATCATGTCGTCGACCCGTCCCCGGTACCACAGGTTCCCCTGCTCGTCGCGGCTGGCGAGGTCGCCGGTGTGGTACCAGCCGCCACGGATCGCCGCGCGGTCGGCGTCCGGCCGTCTCCAGTAGCCGGAGAACGCCTCCGGCGAGGCCATCGACGCGATTACCTGTCCCGGTTCACCCGGGTCCACGAGGTCGTCGGGGTGGGCGTCGGGCTCGTTGACGACGACCCGTACCCGGGAGAACAGACCGGCGCGTCCGGCACTGCCGGGCCGGGCCGCCACGTCCGGCTCCACGGTGAAGGTGAAGATCTCGGTGCTGCCGTAGTGGTTCACGAAGGCGTCCGGGCGCACCGCGTCGATGAGCTGGCCGGCGAGGTCCGGGGCCATCGGTGCGCCGGCGTACCCGAGCCGGCGCAGCGACGTCAGCTCGGGCAGCCGACCGGTGCGCAGCAACGACCAGTAGATGGTCGGCACCAGATACAGCGCGGTGACTTCCTCCCGGCTGACGAGCTCCGTCGACTCGTCCGCGTCGAACCTGCGCTGAGGCACCCAGGTACCGCCGACTAGAAGGCTGGCCAGCAACGTGCGTACGCCCATGGTGTGGAACAGGGGCATCACGCCGAGCGTCACGTCTACGGCACGGAGCCCTGACTGCAGCACGTGCGCCACGGTGGCGGTGTGTTCGGCGGCATGGGTCCGGGGCACCCCCTTGGGTTGCCCGGTCGTGCCGGAGGTGTACAGCAGCACGCTGAGTTCGTGGTCCGCGACGGTGACCCGCAACGGACCGTCGGGTTGGCCGGCGGCGAGTGACGCCAACGTGGCACCGGCGGAAGCCGCGTCGTCCGGACCGCCGGCGGCGATCCACGCCTGCGGGCCGGGCAGCTTCTCGCGTGCCCGCGCGCAGACATCGGACGTGCTGGCGTCGGTGACGGCCAGCGTGGGTGCGCTGTCTCGCAGGCAGTGCTCGACGTCGGCCGGACCGTACCGGGTCGAAAGCGGGACCGCGACCGCACCGAGCTTCTGCGCCGCCAGATAGGCACCGGCCAGGCCGGCCCCGTTGGTCATGTGTAGCACCACCCGGTCACCGCAGCTGACCCCTAGGGCGGCCAGAGCACGCGCCACCTGGTTGGTGTGGGCGTCCCACTGGCGGAAGGTCATCGGCCGTGGGCCCGCGACCGCGCGCCGGTGCGGGTGGCGCTCTGCCCCCCACGCCAACATCCGTCCGATTTCCACCGGTCAGCCGAGGTTCTCGACGGCCTGGCGGATCCGGCTCAGCCCCTCGTCGAGGACGTCGTCCGGCGCGGCATAGGTGATCCGCACGTGTCCCTCGCCCCGGTCGCCGAACGCCGTGCCGGCCACCACTCCCACCGAGTAGTGGTCGATGAGGTGGTCGGTGAACTGCTGCGCGTTCAGGCCGGTGCCACGGATGTCCGGGAAGACGTAGAACGACCCGTCCGGGGACGGGCAGAAGACGCCGGGCAGGGCATTCAGCGCGGCGACCACCCGGTCGCGCTTCGCCCGCAGGCGGTCGCGGGTGGCCACCACGTGGTCCTGTGGGCCGGTCAGCGCGGCGAGTGCGGCGAGCTGCACGAAGGCCGGCACGTTGGTCACGGAGTTCTGCTGGAAGATGTCCATCGCGGTGATCAGGTCGCGGTTCGCCACGCACCAGCCGATCCGGAACCCGGTCATGATGTAGCTCTTGCTGAACGTGTCGACCAGCAACGTCCGGTCGGCCATGCCATCCAGGGCGGCGATGGTGTGATGCTCGGCAGGCGGGTACACCAGGTGGCTGAAGATCTCGTCGGAGATCGCCATCACGTCGTGTCGTCGGCACAGCTCGCCGATCTCCTCGAGCCGGTCGACCGTCATGCCGTTGGGCCGCTGCGGAGAGTTTATGATCAACAGTTTGGTGCGGTCGTTCATCAGCCGCGCCAGGTGGTCGATGTCGAAGTGGAAATCCGGCTCGACCAGCGGCGTGTACACCACCCGACCGCCGGCGTAGGTGATCCAGAACTCGTCCGGCGGGTAGCCCGGGTTGGGGAAGATCGCCTCGTCGCCGGTGTCGACGAGCGTGAGCAGGCTCTGCGTCAGCGCGTGCTTGGCGCCCATCGTCACCAGCACCTCCTCGCGCGCCGTGGGTCGGCCGCGACGGGTCGCCTCCGCGGCGATGGCGTCCCGCAGCTCGGGTAGGCCGGGTCCGGGTACGTAACGCACGTGCCCGTCGTGCACCGCCTTGGCGCACGCGTCGAGGATGTGCGGTGCGGGCCGGAACTCCTCGCCCTGAAAGTCACCCTTTTCGAGGTGGATGATCTGGGTGCCGGTTTCCCGTTCGAGCTGCTCGGCCCGGCGCATGGACGCCCACTGCCTCGGCAGAACGAAGTGGTTCGTCCTGCTGGACAAGGGGCTCCGACTGGTCGGCGGTGGGGGGTACGGCGCGGTCACCCGTGATCACTCTCCTTTGTCGGCGCCGCACTGGCCTCGGCAGGCGACGTGCCGCTCACGATTCCAACTGCCGTCGCGGGCGGGCATCTCCGTGCGTGCGTTCGTCGTCACCGTCGTCGTTACCCGAAAGCCGCAGGTGCGGCTGAACTTCGCCGCAATCCGGGAGGTGCGGCGGTCCGATTCCCGGTGCCACGGTCATGGGCGACGTCATGGCCGGTGCGATGACGGGCACGCCGCCCGCGGCAATCAGCGGGACGGGCGGGCTGAGCCGCACCCGGATGGCAATCTTGAGGAGACGAGACGTGCAGCCATTCACGATCAACATCCGACAGTCCGAACTCGATGATCTGCGGCGGCGGTTGGCGCAGACCCGCTGGTCCCCCGATCTGCCCGAGACCGGCTGGTCGCGCGGCGTGCCCCTGGCCTATCTCAAGGAGCTGGTCACCCACTGGATGACCAGCTACGACTGGCGGATGGCCGAGTCCCGGCTCAACGGTCTGCCGCAGTTCACCACGACCATCGACGGGGCCGCTGTGCACTTCGCGCACATCCGTTCGCCCGAGCCGGACGCGCTGCCGCTGATCATGACGCACGGCTGGCCGGGATCGGTGGCGGAGTTCCTCGACGTGGTGGGGCCGCTGACCAACCCGGTGGCCTACGGCGGCTCCGCCAAGGACGCGTTCCACCTGGTGCTGCCGTCGATTCCTGGCTTCGGCTTCTCCGGTCCGCTGCCCACCGCCGGCTGGACGGTCAACCGGGTGGCGGCCGCATGGGTGGAGCTGATGCGTCGCCTCGGCTACGAGCGCTACGGCGCCCAGGGCGGGGACTTCGGATCACCGATCTCCCTCGCGGTGGGCCGTCTCGCCGCCGAGCACGTCGTTGGCGTACACAGCAACATGCTGACCGTCTTCCCGTCCGGCGACCCCGCCGAGTTGGACGGCCTCAGCGAGCAGGACCTGGGCCGGCTGGGCCGACTGGCCAGCTTCGACGCCGATAGATCCGGCTACCGCAAGCTGCTGTCGACGCGCCCCCAGACGGTCTCGTACGCGCTCAACGACTCGCCCGCCGGCCAGTTGGCCTGGATCGTCGAGCGCTTCAAGGAGTGGACCGACGCCGACCTGCCCGACCAGGTCATCGACCGGGACCTGCTGCTCACCAATGTGATGATCTACTGGCTGACCGGCACCGCCGGCTCGTCGGCCCAGATGTACCGCGAGGTCACCGAGGAACAGCGTGCGGCGACCGAGGACCCCAACGGGGAGATGCTGACCGGGTACCGGGAGCAGCCCCTGAGCGTGCCGCTCGGCGTGGCGGTGTTCCCGCAGGACTGCATCGTCCCGATCCGCCGGTTCGCCGACCGTGACTTCCCGACGATCACCCGCTGGACGGAGTTCGACCGGGGCGGGCACTTCCCCGCCATGGAGGTGCCGGAGCTGTTCGTCGGTGACGTGCGGGTCTTCTTCCGGTCGTTGGTCGACGTCTCCTGAGCCAGCCCGGCGTCGTAGCAGACCTCGACCACGCCCGGCCGACCAGTTCCCGCCCGGGCCGCGACCGCACGCCATCCGCGACCTCGTACAGGCTATTTCCCCCACGACAGAAGGACCGTAACGTGACGACAGTTGACATGGGAGCCCGGGCGAGCCGTCGGGAGTGGCTCGCGCTCGCTGTGTTGTGCCTACCGACCATGCTGACCACTGTGGACATCAGCGTCCTGATCCTCGCGCTGCCGAGGCTCGCGACCGACCTGGGGGCCAGCGCCACCCAGCAGTTGTGGGTGACCGACATCTACGGCTTCGTGATCGCCGGGTTCCTGGTGCTCATGGGCGTTCTCGGCGACCGGATCGGGCACCGGAACGTGCTGCTCGGCGGCGCCGCCGGCTTTCTGGTCGCGTCGCTGCTGGCGGCGTACTCGACCTCGATCGAGATGCTGCTCGTCTCGCGCACCCTCCTGGGCATCTCGGCGGCGACGGTCATGCCGAGTGTGCTCGCCCTGATCAGCCAGCTCTTCCCCAACCCGGCCCAGATGGGCGCCGCGATGGGGATCTGGGGCACCGCCGTCATGCTCGGAGTGATCCTCGGCCCGGTGGTCGGCGGTCTGCTGCTCGACTACTTCTGGTGGGGTTCGATCTTCCTTTTGGGTGTTCCGGTCATGGCCCTGCTGCTGCTGGTCGGTCCCGGGCTGCTACCGGCCTCGCGACATCCCCGGCCCGGTCGGCTCGACCTGCCCAGCGCCCTCCTCTCGCTGGCCGCGCTCCTGCCGGTGATCTACGGACTCAAGGAGGTCGCACGCGCCGGCTGGGACGCGGGCGCCGCCGGCACGATCCTCGTCGGACTCGCCTGCGGCCTGATGTTCGTACATCGCCAGCGGTACCTCGAACAGCCGATGCTGGACCTGGCGTTGTTCCGCAATCCGATGGTGAACACCATCATCATGCTGGGCCTGGCCTTCGGGTTCATCACCGCGGGAACAGGTTTGGTGGCGACCCTCTACATGCAGCTCGTGGTGGGGTTGAGCCCGCTCAAGGTGGCCCTGTGGATGCTCATTCCGGCGGCCGCGATGATCGTCGGCGGCAACGTCGGGCCGGCCATCGCCCGGACGGTGCGACCCGCCTACGTCCTCGCCGCCGGCATGCTGCTCGCGGCGGTCGGCGCGCTGATCGTCATGCAGGTCAGCGTCACCGGTGGCCTGGCCACCCTGCTCGTGGGCCTGGTCGTCATGTACGTCGGCGGCAGCCCCAGCGCGACCCTGGCCAACGCCGTGCTGATGTCGTCGGCGCCGCCGGAGAAGGCCGGCGCCGCCGGATCGCTCTCGTCGACCGGCGGGGAGCTCGGCGTCGCGCTGGGTGTCGCCATCCTCGGCAGCGTCGCCGGTGCGGTCTACGGCTCCGCGGTGCAGGTGCCGGCCGAGGTGCCCGCACCGGCAGCGGTGCCGGCGGGAGAGAGCATCGTCGGCGCCGTGGCGGTGGCGGAGACTCTGCCGGAGCCCGTGGCGGCCCAGTTGCTCGACTCGGCCCGGGAGGCGTTCACCGAGGCGTTGCACGGCGCCAGTCTGATCAATTTCGTGCTCTTCCTGGCGGTCGCGCTCATGCTCGCGATCCGGCTCAGGGGCCTGCCGCCGACCGGCGCAGGTCATCCCGGTATGCCGTCGCCGAGCGAGGCGCCGCCGGCTCCCTGACAACCCATCCTGCGAGTCGTCCCGGCTCGCGCCCGCCCCGGCGTGGTCCCGGAACACCGCCGGGGCGCGCCCAGTCGTCACCCCGTGCGGGTTGACGTAGGACCACTCCAGGCCTGTCCGCCCGACGATCTGAGGAAGTTGTCATGCCGCGTCGAAGAATCCGCACCGCCGCTGCGGCGACGGTGGCCGTGCTCGCGCTCGCCCTCGTCATCGTGATCACCCCGAATCCCGTCTCGGTCCGCTGGCGGCAGGTCGATGTCTGTGTCGCGCCGTCGGCGGGCAGCGGTGCTGAGGTCACCGCCAAGGTGCCGAGGTCGGTGGCGAACTGGCTGCTTCGCCGTACCGCCTCCTACTCCGGCGTCTGCGCCTCGTACGGCGAGTCGACGAAGCTGGGGAAGGGCACCATCCGGGCGTTCACCCAGTTCCGTGACGGGGTGCCACACGCGATCGGCCTGTCCATGACCGAGGGCGCGCTGGACGGGCTGCCGAGCCACCCGGCGACCGAGGGCCGCTGGTGCCACGACGTCAACCAGGACGGCGAGACCGATCCGAACACCGAGTGCACCGGCGGGTACGAATTCCCGTTGCAGCTCAGCAAGGAGTTCCGCGACGAGGTGGACACCCCCTTCCAGTACGTGTTGATGAACTGGAACCCGGCGGGGCACCTGCCCGAGCACATCTACGACCGTCCCCACTTCGACGTGCACTTCTACCTCACCCCCAACGAGGAGCGGATGGCCATCCGGCCGGGTCCGTGCGGGATGCTGGTCAACTGCGAGGACTTCGAGGTGGGCCGCCTGCCGCTGCCCGCGCAGTACCTGCCGGCCGACTACAGCGACTTCAGCGCCGTCGAGCCCGGTATGGGCAACCATCTGATCGATCTGACGGGGGCCGAGATCAACGGTGCGCCCTTCACCCACACTTTCATCTACGGCTCGTACGGCGGCCGTCTGACGTTCTACGAGCCGATGGTGACCCACGACTGGTTCCGCAGCGTGGCCTCGGGTGAGAGTGCCGACGGCTGCTTCCCGATCAAACAGCCGCAGGCGTGGCAGATCGGCGGCTGGTACCCCACGCGGTACTGCGTACGGCACCGGGAGAACCGGTCGGAGATCGTGACCACCCTGGAGGATTTCGTCCACCGCGCGGCGGGTTGATCCGGTGACCGCCGGTGGTGCGGCGACAGTGTGGTCGTCGCACCACCGGCCCGGCGCGGTCGTCCGGCATCGCGATTGTCGCGCCCCGACTTCGGTATGCTCACCGCGGGTATCGACGTCGATGCGGAGGCGAACGTGGGCAAGGTCGACAACACCGTTAACCGGACCGACGAGGTCGATGCGTTCATGGCAAAGCTCGATCATCCGTTCAAGGCCGAGGTCGAGCTGCTGCGCGAGGGCATCAAGTCGGTAAACACCAAGATCGTCGAGCAGGTCAAGTGGAAGGCGCCGTCCTTCGCCTACCAGGGCGAGTACCTGGTGACGTTCAACCTGTGGTCGAAGGAGCGCGTCCACCTGGTGTTCCACAACCCGCTGGTGGTCAACATCGACAGCAAGCTGCTCGAAGGCGACTACGCCGACGGTCGCCGGATGGTGTATCTCTCCGACATGAAGGACGCCAAGGCGAACAAGGCAGAGCTCAAGCGGATCGTCAAGCAGCTCATCAAGTTGATCGAAAAGTGATGATCGTCCTCATCCACACGTCGAAGGTGATGCGGCCGGCGCCGGCCGGCCCTCGCGCGTTGACCGAGCCGGCGCTGCGCGGCCCTGCGGAGGAGTTGGCGGGCTACCTGAAGACGCTGTCGGTCGAGCAACTCGCGGCCGTCATGGAGATCTCACCGGTGTTGGCCGCCAAGACCCGCACGCTGCTCGCCGACTGGGGCGTCGAGCCGGATCGGCAGTCGCCGGCGATGGACAGCTTCGCCGGTGACATCTACAGCGGTTTACGCGCGTGCGACCTCTCCGAGGCCGATCGGGCCTACGCCGACCGGCGGCTACGGATCCTCTCCGGGCTGTACGGGATCCTGCGTCCGCACGACGCGGTGCAGCCGTACCGGCTGGAGATGGGCTATCGGCTGCCAGATCCGCGCTACGCCGACCTGTACGGCTTCTGGGGTGACCGGATCGCCGAGTGCCTGCCGCGGCGGGGGATCGTGATCAACCTGGCGGCGGCGGAGTACCACCGGACCGTCACGCGGTTCCTGGACCGGGACCGGTTCGTCAGCCCGCGCTTTCTGACGGTGCATCCGAGGACGGGCGAGCCGCGGTTCGTGGTGGTGCACGCGAAGATCGCGCGCGGGGCGTTCGCCCGCTGGATGCTGACCAACCGCATCGACCAGCCCGAAGCGATCACCGATTTCGCCGAGATCGGTTACCGCTACGATCCGACGCTGAGCCGGTTCCGCGAACCGGCGTTCGTCTGCAAGGAGTTCGAGGGCAAGGGGCTCAGCGTCCGGCTGCTTGAGCAGTAGCAACAGCACCGCAGACCACCCTCGGCGAGCTGGAAGTCACGCTCGGAAACCTGGCTGTCTACCGTGGTCGTCCAAAAAAGTCCGATTGCATCTTTCACCGTACCGCTCTGACCGTCTACATGCTCGTCGTGGTCGCTCACTGGGCCGAGCACCTCGTCCAGGCGTACCAGATATGAGTGCTCGGCTGGCAGAGGCCGGCGGCCTGCGGCGTGCTGGGGATGCCGTTTCCCTGGCTGGTGAGTTCGGAGTGGCTGCAATACGGCTACGCCCTCGTGCTGGTCGGTCTCTTCCTGTAGCGCCCCGGGCTTCACCGGCCGGGCGAGGGCGTGGTGGACGGTGGCGCTCGCCCTCCAGTTCTGGCACCACATCGAGCACGCGCTGCTGCTCGTCCAGGCGCACAGCTCCTTCTGGTTCCCCGGCACCCCGTCGCGACCAGCCCGCTGCAACTCGTCGTTCCCCGGGTAGAGCTGCACCTGTCCTACAACTCGGTCGTGTTCATCCCCATGCTCGTCGCCGCATACCTGCGCGTTCGGCCCAACGACGCCGAGCGTGCCTCGATGACCTGCACCTGCGCGCCCGGCAACGGGCAGACCCGCACGTAGCGGCCGGTCGCGGCCACGGAAGACCGGCCGCCCCGGTGATGTCCACCCAGGCTCGCACCTACGCCGGCTCCGCCGTCGTGGTGGCGGCGCTGGTCGCGCTCCTCGCCTTCGTCGCCCACGTCGACTTCGCGTCGTCGACCGACTCGCCGTTGAGGGTGGTCTCGGTCGTCCCCGCCGAAGGCGCGGTGGTGACCGTGGCACCGTCGGCGGTCCAGATCCGCGTCTCGGGACGGCCAGACACGGGCCGCCCGCCACCCACGTCCACGGCGTCGATCCGGTTGGGGCGGCGCTGCTGGTCATCGACGGCATCGCGCTGCTCGTCGTCGTGCTGCTGCTGTTTCGGCGCCCCACCCGTGGCTGACCCCTCCTGAACCGCCGGCCGGGGCCGCACGCACGGAGATGCCCCGGCCCGCGGCACTGGCGACGCTGACGTTAGCCCCGTGGACGACGCCCGTGCCGGCAGACCCGCCGCGGCGCGCCGTCCGGCGTCGTCCTCCGACGGTCAGCAGACCGGTGAGGCCCACCCATCAGAAAGGTACGTGTCGATGACTCAACTCGGAGCCCGCGCTGTCGTGCTCGGCGGAAGCATGGGCGGCGTCCTCGCCGCCCGGGTCCTGGCCGAATCGTACGCAGAGGTCGTCGTCGTGGAGCGCGACACGGTGCTGGGCGTGAGCACCCCACGGCGGGGAGCGCCGCACACCGCCCACGCCCATGGGCTGCACGCCCGGGGACACCTTATCCTCGAGGAGCTCTTCCCCGGCCTCACGGAGGAGTTGCGCGCTGCCGGTGTGCCCACCGGTGACCTGGGCGAGATGCGCTGGTTCTTCAACGGCCGCCGGATCCAACCGGCCAACACCGGTCTCGTCTCGGTCACCGCTCCGCGTCCCGTCCTGGAGAACCACGTCCGCAACCGGGTCGCCGCGATAGCGAACGTGACCCTCGTCGAGGAGTGCGACGTGCTCGGTCTGGTCACCACCGGCGACCACGAGCAAGTCGTCGGGGTACGTGTGCGGCGGCGGACCGATCGGGCCGAGACGGAGGTGCTCGACGCCGACCTGGTCGTCGACGCCACCGGACGCGGCTCCCGTACCCCGGCCTGGCTCGACGAACTCGGGTTCCAGCGCCCGGAGGAGGAACGGGTCAAGGTGGGGTTGGCCTACACCACCCGGCATTACCGCATCCGGCCGGACATGTTCGACGGGGTGCAGTCGATCAACCCGGTGGCTTCTCCGGCCCATCCGCGTGGAGCGTTCTTCGGACAGGTCGCGCCGGACGTCTGCATCCTGTCGCTGACCGGAGTGCTCGGCGACTACCCGCCCACGGATCCGGATGGGTTCCTGGAGTTCGTCCGCTCCCTGCCGGTCGGAGACGTGTACGAGGCGGTACGCGACGCCGACGCGCTCGACGGCCCGGTCTCCTTCCGTTTCCCCGCCAGCGTCCGTCGCCGCTACGACCGGCTACTGCGCTTTCCTGGCCGGCTGCTCGTCCTGGGCGACGCCTTCTGCAGCTTCAACCCGGTGTACGGCCAGGGCATGAGCGTGGCGGCCATCCAGGCGATGACCCTGCGATCGCACCTGCGGGTGGGCCGACCACCGGAGCCGCACCGGTTCTTCGCGGACCTGTCCCGGGTTGTCGGCACCCCGTGGGACATCTCCGCCGGAGGCGATCTCGACTTTCCCGGCGTCGAGGGACGGCGCACCCTCAAGGTGCGGATCGGGAACGCCTACATGGCACGCCTCCAGTACGCGGCCACCAAGGATCCCGAGGTGACCAACGGCTTCATGCGGGTGGCCGGCCTGATGGACCCACCGGAGGCCCTCATGCGGCCCACGATGGTACGCCGGGTGCTGCGCCACGCGATCCGCCGACCCGCGCCCGGTCCGTCGTGGCTTGATGCGCCGTCGTCCGGCCCGGCCGTCGACCGGGGGCGCTGAGCCGCGTGCCGACCGGGTCGGCCGGCCCGTGACCTGATGACGACACGGGAAGCAGCAGGACGTCAGTGGATCCGCCCGGCGGCCGGCTGTACCACGGTGGTCTCGGTCGTCATCGGGCGTCACTCCCTCGATCGGTCGATCCGCCGTTGTTTGTATTGTCTCCCGCCTGCCGACCGTGGGGTGCGGGACGGCTATCCGGCGGCGGGGAGTTCATCGAGGGTGAGGCCGGGGCGGCTGTCGTCGATGGAGCGCATCCGCCAGCCGGTGGTGAACAGGGCGAGCAGGGCGCCGTCCCGGACGCGGGTGAGTACCTCGGCGTCGCCGACGCCGCGGAGGCGTTGCTCGCTGTCGGGATCGGTGCGACGGGCTACCTGGTAGGGCAGGTGTTCCAGTCGGGTGGTGACACCGAACTCGACGTCGAGGCGGGCGACGGCGACCTCGAACTGCATGGGCCCGACGGCGGCGAGCACGGGCGCCTGGTCGCCTCGACGGTCGGAGCGGAGGACCTGCACGACACCCTCGGCGTCGAGCTGCTCGACGCCGCGACGGAAGCGTTTGAAGGTGGAGGAGTCGGCGGCGCGCAGCACGGCGAAATGCTCGGGGACGAACGACGGCAGCGGCGGGAACGTCACAGCCGGACCCTCGTGCAGGGTGTCGCCGATACCAAGTGCGGTGGCGTTGACCAGACCGATCACGTCGCCCGGGTACGCCTGGTCGATGGTTTCCCGGTTGGCGCCGAACATCTGCTGGGCGTACTTCGTGGCGAACGGCCGCCCGGTGCCCGCATGGGTGACGCTCATGCCACGGGTGAACCGCCCGGAACAGACCCGGATGAAGGCCAACTGATCGCGGTGCGCCTTGTTCATGTTCGCTTGAATCTTGAAAACGAAGCCGGCAAACGGCGCGTCGACCGGTCGCGGCGTGCCGGTCACGTCCGAGCGGGGCCCGGGCGCGGGGGCGTGGGTGGCCAGGACGTCGAGCAGTTGCCGTACCCCGAAGTTCGCGACCGCCGCGCCGAACATGACCGGAGTACTGGTGGCCGCGGCGAAAGCCGCCTGGTCGTGGTCGGCGCCGGTGAGAGCCAGCAGCTCCAACTCCTCGTTCGTGCGGTGCCAGTCCTGGCCGTACCGGTGTGCCGCCCGCCCCGGATCGAGGTGCTCCTCGATCGCCGCGGTCGCACCGCCAGGGGTACGACGAAAGGCGGTCATCTGACCGGTGCGACGGTCGACGACACCATGGAACTCCCCGGCGACACCGACCGGCCAGGTCACCGGCGTCGGCCGCAACTTGATCCGCTGCTCGATCTCGTCGAGTAGCGCCAGAGGTTCCCGGCCCGGACGATCCCACTTGTTGATGAACGTGATGACGG
Source organism: Micromonospora sp. LOL_024 (assembly GCF_048060415.1). Lineage (NCBI taxonomy): Bacteria > Bacillati > Actinomycetota > Actinomycetes > Micromonosporales > Micromonosporaceae > Micromonospora > Micromonospora sp. LOL_024. Next base: position 89,257 of record NZ_JBHMIS010000018.1, on the reverse strand, counting down.
GGATCCGGCGGGCCCGACACACTTCGAACAGTTTCAACGTCTGCGGCTCGAGACCCTTGGCGGCGTCCAGAAGCATCACGGCACAGTCCACCGCGGTCAGCACCCGGTAGGTGTCCTCCGAGAAGTCCGCGTGCCCCGGAGTGTCGAGCAGGTTCACGACCAGATCCCGGTACGCGAACTGCAGGACCGCCGAAGTGATCGAGATACCTCGCTGCTGCTCCATCGCCATCCAGTCGGAGACCACCCCCCTACGACCGGCCTTACCGTGCACCGCACCGGCCTCCCCGATTACCTCGGCGTGCAACGCGAGCGCCTCCGTGATGGTCGACTTCCCGGCATCAGGATGCGAAATCACCGCAAACGTCCGCCGCCGCGCCGCCTCCGCCACAACCCCAGCCACGCTTGCCACCGACGGCACTCACCCACCCCCTTCTACGCCGACCCAGCCGGAACAATACCTTCAATTCAAGGATGTCCGCGCGGGTAGGCCGGCAGCTCAGTTGCTGGTCGCGGCCCGGGTCACGATGGGCGACTGCAGTGCCTCCATCTGACCGGACAGGGTGCCCGCGAACTCTTCGGCGGTGGCGAGTTGCGACCGCAGTGCGGCGCATCGCTCGTGAACTGCTTCGCGGTAGCCCGCGAGGCTGTTCAGCATCCGCTCCCGCTCCGCCTTGGACAGCCGCGCATCACCGGCGAGCCGGTCGACGATGGCCAGCAGCTCGCGCATCTGCTCCAGACTGAACTCCAGCGGCTTCATCCGCTTGACCACCTGGAGCCGGTCCACGTCGGCGTCGGTGTAGAGGCGGAAGCCACCCTGACTGCGCGCGGAGGGCACGATCAAGCCGACCTCCTCGTAGTAGCGGATCGTGCGCAGGCTCAACCCAGTCCGCTCCGCCACCTCACCGATCTGCCGCAACACGCCGTCGCCCATGGCTTCCGTCCGCCTCCCGATCGCGCTCACCACCCGGTGGACGCCCACCAGACAACTGCCGTTCAGGCTAGCCGGCACCACTGGGAGCGAGGGCAACCTGCCAACACACCACCCTGGCACCGGCGGACCGCTGACCGACGGGAAGAGCTGCTGGTTCGTCGCCAAGGCGAACCACAATTCTCACGAAAGGCGAGCACGGGTTACGGCGTCAGCGGTCGTGCAAGAGTCCACCGGCCCGGCGCACCTCACGGTCGGCCTCGTCGTGGGCCAGGCCGGTGGTGCCCAGCAGATCCGTGGCGATCGCCCGGACCTGGGCGACGACGACGTTGCCGGAGAATCCCAGGCCCTGCCGGTAGGCGTCACTGGCCTCCCGCACGGCCCTGCACAGCAGGTCGGCCGCCTCCTGGGGCGGCTGGCCTCGACGAAGGTTGTTGCGGATCACGGTGGCGGCCTCCGCCAGGGCCGCTACCGACTCCCCTAGTTGCGGCGGGCTGGGTTCTCCGTCGCGTAGCAGCGTCACCGCGCGGCGGGCGAGCACCCGGGCGTTGCGGATCGAGCGTTCGATGTACTCGGCGGCGTCCAGATACTGGCGCAGGGCGTCACGCGCGTGCCAGCGCAGCGGAGCCATCGTCGCCGCCTCCTGCCCCTCGGGCAGGATGTCATGGAACTCGCCGAGTTTGCCCTCGCCCTCACTCAGCAGCACCAGAGCGTCGTGAGCCAGCCCGTCGTCCTGTTCCCGCAGGCCGCCCGCGGCGCCGCGCAGACCGTCGATCAGCACGCCGAGCGCAGGCTTGGCGACCCGCGACACCACGGTCAGCGGGTTCACCGGCAGCAGCACCGCCATCACCACCAGCGCCGCCACGCCTCCGATCAGAGCGTCGACGACCCGGGTGACGTAGATGCCCTCGGTGGGTGGGGTGAGGGTGGCGATCAGCACCGCGGAGGCCGCCGACTGGCCGACCACGCCCGCGCTGCCGCCGGCGACCACGGCTGCTGCCATCGCCAGCGCCACCGCCACACCGATCTGCCAGCCGCCGGTGCCGATGAACCAGATGAGCCCGTCGCCCACGGCGATGCCCACCGCCACACCGAAGACCAACTCGACCGCGCGGCGGTACCGCTGTCCGGTGGAGATACCCAGCGTGATCACCGCGGAGATCGGAGCGAACACCGGCTCCGGATTGCCGACGACCCGGCTGGCCACCGCCCAGGACACCGCGGCGGCCACCGAGGTCTGCACCACGACGACCGCGAGGGCACGCAGCCGAAGCCACCGTTCCCGCACGATCTCTGCCGCCCGCGCTCGTAGCCGTGCGGCAACTCCACTCACCCGGGCTCTTCCACGGCCGGCTCTGCCACGGCTCACACTCTAGGCAGCAGGACAGCCCGGACAGCACCGGATCGTCGCAGTTCGCCCGATTGGCAGCCAGCCCACTCCGCCTCTTACGTAAGGTTAGAGTTGTTGCCGAGTGGCGGACCTTTGGATCCGCACCCGCACGTTCAGGTAGGGTCGCGGAGCGCCAATCGTACGATCGGCGCCGCGACGCCTCGGGGTGACGAATGTCGACCCACCTTCCCGCCTCCCTCAGGCGAAGCCGCCCGCCCGGGTACCCGTCGTAGTGACACCGGTCCCAGTCCGACCCATGCAAGGGCGGCCGACGTCGGACACTCCGCGCGTCACCGCCCGCGCGCTGCCACAGTGAGGCCCGTGACCACCAACCCATCCTCGAAAGCCACACCTCAGCCCACCGGCGGCTTCCACGGTTGGCGAATCGCCGGCTATGCCGCTGTGGCGCTGGCGATGACCGCACCCGGCCAGACCGTTGCGGTGTCCGCCTTCGTCGACCCACTCATCGCCGACCTCGGGATCAGCCGATCGACGATCTCCACCGCGTACCTCATCGGCACGCTGACCGGGGCGGCGGCCCTGCCCGCGATCGGGAGACTGATAGACCGCCACGGAGTGCGTCACTGCATGCTGGTCATCGCGGCGGTGTTCGGCGCCGTACTGGTGGCCCTGTCCACCGTGTCGGGGATCGTCGGACTCACCGCCGGATTCGTCGGCATCCGGATGGCCGGACAGGGCGCTCTCAGTCTGGCCGCGACCACCCTCACCGCGCACTGGTTCCGGCGCCGACGGGGTCTCGCGATGGGGATCGCCTCCGCCGTGGGCGCCGCCGGGATCTCCCTCGCCCCGCTGCTGCTGGAGCGGCTCATCGCCCATCACGGCTGGCGCACTGCCTGGCTCGTTGAAGGGCTTCTCGTATGGACGATCGTCATCCCGATCGCGCTCTTCGGCATCCGCAACCGTCCCGAGGACATCGGCCAGCAGGTCGACGGCGCGGCCGCCAACGCCCACCCCGCCAGTCGCGCCCAGACCGACCTGACTCACCGCCAGGCGCTGCGCACGCCGTACTTCTGGGTGCTCTCCGCCAGCGTCGCCACCTCCGGCCTGCTCACCACCGCCATCGCCTTCCACCAGATCAGCCTGCTCACTGAACGGGGGCTCACCTCGGCGGCAGCGGCAGCGAACTTCCTTCCGCAAACCGTCGCGGGAATCGCGGCCACCCTGCTGGTCGGCGCCCTCATCGACCGCGCCAACCCACGGGTGACGCTCCTTGTCTCCATGGTCGGGCTGGCCGCCGCGCTCGCCTGGGCCACCCAGGCCACGCCAGGCTGGTCGGCACTCGGGTTCGGCGTGGCCATCGGCGCCGCCTCCGGCGCCATCCGCACCGCTGAAGCCGCCTTGACCCCTCGGCTGTTCGGAATCGGTCACCTGGGCACCATTCGCGGGACAGTCACCGCGGTCAACGTCGGCTCGACCGCCTTCGGCCCCGTCATGTTTGCCCTCGGACACGACCTCACCGGCAGCTACACCTCCGCCCTGCTGATCGGTGCGGCGCTTCCCCTGGCCGTGGGCGCCGCCGCGACCCTGGCCCCGCTGCCGGCCGAGGAGGGACACGCGACCCCTCGGCGAGCACACCGGAGCTCATCGACGGCTCGTTGACCCCCGCCCGGCCCGACGTCATCGCCCGGCTACACCGCCTACCTGATCGCGAGTTCCGCCAGGTACGCGAACTGTGGAAGGAGATGACCGCCCTGCCGAACCAAGCCCTACCGTCGGCCTGGCGGTCCTCGACCACCCGTGGCCTGCTCGCGGGTTGGCCGACCACGATCTGACCCTGCCATCACAGCCCAGACCCGCACCGCTTCCGACAAGATCGGCTCCGACTGACCCTGGCGCTGGTCACGCGAAACTACGCGGGGATCGCATCACCCCGTCACCCCACCCGAGAGGTCGACGGCGGTCGACGCCCTCGGCGGGAGCCGGCGGAACGGACCACGACAGTCACCCACCAGCACCCCCAAGGAATACCTGCGCGTACAACGACGACCCGAAGGCATTCGGGTGGACGGTCACCATCTCGCCGGTCTACCAAGGTCTCAGTTCCTTGCCCCACGATCCTGCGGTAGCCGCTGCAGTAGCAGCATGCTGGCAGCCGACGAGCCGGCCACTAGGTGCTGTACCAGGTGACCAGGAGCTGCCCATCGACCAGCCGAAAGGTGGTGTCGGCGGAGGAGGTGCGCGCGTGCGGGCTGCCCGAAGGCGGATACCGAAGATGTGTTCGCTGAGGTGGGTTGAGGGCCTGATCAAAGGTGGGTTGGATGCCTGATCAAAAAGCGCAAGCCGTGTCCCCGTCCAGGCTCTGACCGAGCTGCGATGCCACAGAAATTTGGAAGCGGCGTGCGTTTGACCAGGGTGTCGCATCGGCAGGTGGGGTTGGAACGGGCGGTCGCCGAGGACGTGCTCGACGAGGACGTTGACGCAGATGTGGTCGCGCGGGGCGCCGGTGCCGCGGACCTGAACGGCGACGCCCGCCCCTACGATTGTGGCCATGCCGAACACCTCCCCACTTCGGGCCAGCCTGGCGGCGGCGAAGAGTGGAATCCTCCTGCTCAGTCTGACCCCGCCCCGGCGTAGCTCCACGCCGGGGCGGGTTGCGGAGATCGCCCGGGTAACCCGAGACCGCCTCGACCGCCTCGACCTCGACGGGCTCATCCTGTACGACATCGACGACGAGAGCGACCGCAACGAGGAGGAACGGCCGTTCCCGTACCTACCCACCATGGACCCGGCCGAGTTCTACCGCGAGCATCTCCGCGACTCGCGGTATCCCGCGGTCATCTACCGGTGCGTGGGCAAGTACGCCGAAGAGGAGTTCACCACCTGGCTGAAGTCGGCCGACACCGACCGGGTCGTCAGTGTGTTCGTCGGGCCGTCCAGCGGGCAGAAGGCGGTACGTACCACGCTGTCCCGGGCGCACGCGCTGCGCACCGAGGTCCGACCGGGCCTCCTGGTCGGCGGGGTCTGCATCAGCGAGCGACACACCCGCTCCGGCGACGAGCACCTCCGGATGCTGGCAAAGCAGGACCGAGGCTGTGCGTTCTTCATCTCCCAGGTGGTGTACAACGTGGACGCCGTCAAGACAATGCTGTCCGACTACTACTACGCCTGCCGGGACCGCGGGGAGACGCCGCGCCCGGTCGTCCTGACGCTGTCGGTGTGTGGGTCCATGAAGACTCTGTCGTTCCTGCAGTGGCTCGGCGTCAACGTACCCGGCTGGATGATCAACACGCTGGACCACGCGGAGGACCCCCTCGCCGAGTCCTACGAGCAGTGCGTGGCGAACGCCCGCGATCTGACCGCGTTCTGCCGACGGCTCGGCATCCCCTTCGGCTTCAACGTCGAAAGCGTGTCGATCCGCAAGGTCGAGATCGACGCGGCGGTCACCCTGGCGGCCGACGTCCGCGCAATCCTCAAGGGCTAGCGCACCGTGGGCGCTGGACGCCGTCACACTGTCTCGGGTACGCCTGCCGGCCCGCCGTCGTCGGGCATCGGCTCGACCGGCGCCTCGGGCAGCCCGCCCAGCGTAGCGGGAAGCAGCTCTTCGCCGGTGTCCGGCGCGGGCTCAAGAGGTCGATCGTTCTCCCCGGCGACCCGGCCCTGCTGGTGGGCGGTGGAGCCCAGCGGCAGAAACGCGTCGTCATCGAGAACCCGTGGCAGGTGTGCACGCAGTCGACCGCCGCCGCCCAGGTGCTGACGGCATGGCGCCAGGACCGAGTTCGCGGACACGCAGTCCCGCGGTGATCCCGGCGTCACTGCCGCCGATGACTACTCGCGTCATGCCCGGTCCGGAATGAGTTCCCCGACGAGTTTGTCAATGCGGTCGCGGATCTCGTCGCGGATGGGACGGACCGCTTTGACGCCCTTGCCGGCAGGGTCCTCCAGCTTCCAGTCCTCGTACCGCTTGCCGGGGAAGACGGGGCAGACGTCGCCGCAGCCCATGGTGATTATGACGTCCGAGGACTCTACCGTTCCGTATTCGAGGAGCTTCGGGGCATGTCCGGTGATGTCGATGTCGACCTCCTGCATGGCCTCGACGGCGGCCGGGTTGATCTGGTTGGCGGGCTCGCTGCCAGCCGACCGGACCTCGACGGCGTCACCGGCGAGGTGGCGCAGCCACCCGGCGGCCATCTGCGAGCGGCCGGCGTTGTGCACGCAGACGAACAGAACGCTGGGCTTGTCACTCATTCCCGCACTCCTTGAGTGGTGTCAACTGGTGGCGGCGAGGTAGGCGGCGTTGCAGGTGGTGCGGCGCAGCTGTCGTGCCGCTGCCCGGCAGTTCATCGCACGGCCGGAGGCGACGTGACCCCCGGAAACAGCCGGCGGCGCAGGCCGAGGCTGACGTAGACCAGCGCGACCAGTACCGGCACCTCGATCAGTGGTCCGACCACGCCGGCGAGGGCCTGGCCACTGGTTACCCCGAACGTACCGATGGCCACCGCGATGGCCAGTTCGAAGTTGTTGCCGGCGGCGGTGAAGGCCAGGGTGGTGGTGCGCGCGTAGTTCAGGCCAATGGCGCGGCCCAGGGCGTAGGAGCCGGCCCACATGATGGCGAAGTAGGCCAGCAGCGGCACCGCGATCAGCGCCACGTCCCAGGGTCGGGAGGTGACGGCGTCGCCCTGCAGGGCGAACAGGATCACGATGGTGAACAGCAGCCCGTACAGGGCAACCGGGCCGATCTTGGGTAGGAACGTTGCCTCGTACCACTGGTGGCCCTTTGCGCGCTCCCCCAGACGACGGGTCAGGAAGCCGGCGAGTAGCGGGACGCCGAGGAAGATCAGGACGTTGGCGGCGATGGCCCAGCCGGTGACCTCCAGCTCGGCGCCGGGCAGGTTCAGCCACTGCGGCAGCAGGGTCAGGTAGAACCAACCGAGCAGGCCGAAGGCGAGGACCTGGAACACCGAGTTGAGCGCGACCAGGACAGCGGCGGCTTCCCGGTCGCCGCAGGCGAGGTCGTTCCAGATGATGACCATAGCGATGCAGCGGGCCAGGCCGACGATGATCAAACCGGTCCGGTACTCGGGCTGGTCGGGCAGGAAGATCCAGGCCAGGGCGAACATCAGCGCCGGGCCGACGACCCAGTTGAGCAGCAGCGAGGACAACAGCAGCCGCCGGTCACCGGTGACAGTGTCGAGGCGGTCGTAGCGGACCTTGGCCAGCACCGGATACATCATGATCAACAGGCCGAGGGCGATCGGCAGGGAGATTCCGCCGACCTTCACCGCCTCCAGGGCGCTGTTCAGGCCGGGAATCGACCGGCCGAGCAGCAGACCGGCTACCATCGCCAGGCCGATCCAGATGGGCAGAAACTGGTCAAGACGGGACAGGCGGCCAACTACCGCCGTGGCTCCCGGCGAACGCTCCTCGACGTCGGTCATCAGCACTCCCTGCGCGTGTCGCTTCGGGCGCGCGCGTGGCGCGCCAGGTTGGTGAGGTACCCGGCGGCGACTTCGAGGGCTTCGGGCACCAATCGGTAGTAGGTGAACCTTCCGTGCGGTTCGGCCACCACCAAGCCGGCCTCGCGCAGCAGCCGAAGGTGGTTGGAGATGTTCGACTGCTTGGCCCCGGTGTCCTCCACCAGGTGACAGGTGCAGGCCGGGCCACTGGCGAGTAGCGCGACGATCTGCGCTCGCAACGGATCCGCAAGTAGCCTGATCACATCAGGAGCTAATGATATCAGCACGAGGTGATGTAACTATAGACGGACGGCCGTCGTCCACCTCCCCGAGCCGGCCCGTTTGGCGATCGTTGACACGCTGCTGGCGGGAGACGCGTCCCCGGGCGAGCTGGCCCGTGCGCTGCACGTCCCGACCAACTGACGGCCACCACCTGAAGGTGCTTCAAGACAGCGGTCTGGTAGTCCGCCGCCGGTCCGAAGGGGACCGCCGCCACACCTACGTGCGGCTGGTGCCCGAGATGCTCCACGGCCTGATCCCCGCGCCCACCCGGACAGCGCCGCGCGTGGTGTTCGTCTGCACCCACAAATCCGCCCGATCGCAGCTCGCCGCCGCGCTGCGGGCTCACCGAAGCAGCATCACGGCGGCGTCGGCCGGAACCTCCACTCCTGTCGGCGTACGGACTCGCAGGTGGTGAGGTCGAAGGAAGCGATACCAGGGCGTGCGCGCGACGCCCTGGGCATGCGCGATGGCGCTCTACCGCCACGTCGTCGATCGTGAGGAGTTGGTGCGCCTGGTCGCCGACTGTGGGCCGGGGTGTCGTGCCAGCGGGTTCCGTGTCGGTGGTAGCTGTGCGTCACCGACCGCGCCGCCCGGGGCCAGCCGGGCGGTGTTGCGGGGCGGATCCGCCCTACGGACGGGGTCAGTGCTCGTCGTAGTGGCCGGCATGTGCCGCGTGCCGGTGGCCGTGGTGGATGTAGTCGAGGTGGTCGCCGTGCGGTACCGGTGAGTGACCGCAGCCGTTTCCGTGGACATGGTCGTGCTCCTCGGCGACCATGTGCTCGCCGGAGGCGCACTCGTCGTAGTGGTTGTCGTGCTTCTGGTGCACGTGCCCGTCGTGGAGATAGTCGGTGTGTCCGTCGTGCGCGACCGCAACATGCCCGCATCCGTCCCCGTGGCGGTGCTCGTGCTGCTCGGCGGGGCGGTGCCCCTCGGTGCTGCACTCGTCGTAGTGCCCGTCGTGTGCGTGGTGCAGGTGCCCGTCGTGTGCGAAGTCGATGTGGCCGAGGTGCTGGACGCTGGAGTGCCCGCACTCCGGCCCGTGGGTGTGGCGGTGCTCCTCGACATGGGTGGGGTGGATGGTGCGGGTGCTCATCTGATCCTCCTGAGGTCGGTTCGCCTCCCGACAATACATGCAGTAGTGCGCATTCGTTTAGTGGTCGGGGGAGTGTCGACTGGTGAGAGGCGGTGAGCGAAACGAAAATCAGTTCCGATAAGCTGGCGGCCACCCCCTCGACGAAGGAGATCTCGTGGCGGTACCGAAGCGGAAGATGTCGCGGTCGAACACCCGGCACCGGCGGGCGCAGTGGAAGGCGGTCGTGCCGCAGCTGACGCCGTGTCCGTGCCCACGCAAGGAGACGGTGGTACCGCACCGGGCCTGCGTCCACTGCGGTCTGTACCGGGGCCGTCAGGTGGTCGATCAGACGTGAGTGGGCGTCTACCGGTGACGGTGCTGTCGGGTTTCCTGGGTGCGGGAAAGACCAGCCTGCTCAACCACGTGCTGGCCAACCGGGACGGGCTGCGGGTGGCGGTGATCGTCAACGACATGAGCGAGGTCAACATCGACGCCGCGCTGGTACGCGACGGTGGGGCGCTGTCGCGGACCGAGGAGCGGCTGGTGGAGTTGACCAACGGCTGCATCTGCTGCACGCTGCGCGACGACCTGCTCGACGAGGTGGCCCGGCTGGCTCGGCAGGGCCGCTTCGACTACCTGCTGATCGAGTCCAGCGGCATCTCCGAGCCGATGCCGGTGGCCGCCACGTTCGCCTTCGGCGTGGAGGACGGGCAGGTGCTCGACGACCTGGCCCGGCTGGACACCACCGTCACGGTCGTCGACGCGGCGGGGCTGCGGAGCATGATCGAGGCGGGTGAAAGCCTGGAGGCGCGTGGGCTGGCTGCGTACGAGGGCGATGATCGGGGCATCAGCGATCTGCTGGTCGACCAGATCGAGTTCGCCGACGTGCTGGTGGTCAACAAGACCGACCTGATCAGCGCGGAGGACCTGGCCGTGGTCGTGGCCCTGCTGACCCGCCTCAACCCGACCGCTCGGCAGGTCCGGGCCGTGCACGGGCGGGTGGCTCCGGCAGAGATTTTGCACACCGGCCGTTTCGACCTGGAGCGGGCGGAGACCGCGCCCGGCTGGGTCGCCGAACTCAACGGCGGGCATGTGCCGGAGACCGAGGAGTACGGCATCTCCAGCATCGTGTTCCGCGACCACCGGCCGTTCCACCCGCAACGGCTGTGGGACCTGCTCATCGGCGGCCTGGACGCCTACGGCGTCGTACGGTCGAAGGGGTTCCTGTGGTTGGCCAGTCGCCCGGAGGTGCAGGCGCTGTGGTCGCAGGCCGGCCCGTCGGGACGCTGCGACCCGGTCGGCGTGCCGGTCGCGGCGTCCGGCGAATGGCCGCAGGACCCGGACGAACGCGCCGAACTGGAGTCCCGCTGGCATCCCGTGTTCGGTGACCGACAACAGGAACTCGTGCTCATCGGCGTGCACCTGGACGGCGACGGCCTGCGCGCAGCCCTGACGGCCTGCCTGCTCGCCGACACGGAGATCGACGCCGGAGAGGACGCCTGGCAGACGCTGCCCGACCCTTTCCCCGCATGGGACCTCGGCGACCTGCACGACCACGAGCGCGCCGGCCCGGTCCCGGTCTGACCATGGCCACCGCCGTGGCACCGCAGGTGATAGCCAGGTGGCGGCGCGACTGGGAAGCCATGATGCGCCACTACCAGCCAGGCCGTGACGATCTCCTCGCCGACGGGTGCGCGACTGGTGTACCGAGGCCCGACACCTGCTGCGGCCCGACGGGCTGCTCCTCGTCGCTGACGCGATGCCCGAGGCCCCGTACCTGCCCAGCGCGCGAGCTGTGGCTCAGACCCGTGGACCGTGTGGTGGGCCGGGCTGGCCGAGGAACCGGCGATGGCGCCGCTGCTCAACGAGCGGACCTCCGCGCTGGGCGTGCACAGCAGCGCGGAGTTCGTCGCCCCGGCCGACTGGCACCGCGAAGCGGCCCGACGAGCGGGATTCACCGACACGACGGTGCTCCGCCGGCACGCCGGCCACGCCCTGATGGCGTCCCGAGGATGAGTATCCACCGCCGCGCGGCGCCAGCGGTGGCTGTCGCCTACTGCCCGACCTGGGTGGGCGCTGAGACGTCACCTGTCGGAGCATGTCGCGCAGATCCCCTTCAGGTCGAGTCGGTCAGGGTGTGGGGTGAAGCCGGTGTGCTGGTGCAGTTCGCTCAGCCAGATGGTCAAGATGTCGGGTGGGCACTCGGTCACCGCCTCGCAGCTGGTGCAGATCAGGTGCTGGTGTGGTGCCGTACCGCAGTGTCGGTAGGCACGTTGACCGTCGAGGTCGAAGGTGTGCAGCAGTCCGGCGTCGGCAAGGCTGTGCAGCGCGCGGTAGACGGTGGTCAGGCCGACGTGCCGGACGGAGCGGTTGAGTTCGGCGTGGACCTCCTGGGCGGTGAGCGGGCGGGAGCGTCCGACCAGCAGAGCCAGGATGGCGCGGCGCTGTGCGGTGGGCGTCAGACCGACGATCCGCAGCTGCGCGTCCGGACCGATTTGGTTGATCATCGCGGGTCAGGCGCGTCGGCCGAGGTGCACGCTGCGGGCGGAGAGCTGGAACAGGTCTTCTCGGTGGCCGAGCCACCGCTGGTCGGCTGGATCGAGGAGGCGGTTCCAGGCGTCCAGGTCGGTGGCGGTGAGTAGACCGGTGGGCCGTAGCCGAGTGACCCGTTGGGCGAGGGTGCTCAGCACGGAACGCCGGGTGATGTCGGGTAGCGGTGGTGGTCGCTCGTCGAGGGTGGTGCGGGTGGTCACCGGAGACAGGCCGGCGTGGCGTAGCGCCTCGGTCCATCCGTACGGCATCCGCCGGCTGTCGGGCAGTTCGGCGCGCATCCGGGTGAACCAGCGGTCCTGGGCGATGTGCAACCTGCCTTCCAGGCCGGGTTCGCCTAGGCCGACGTCCCAGGGCAGGTGGTGCGCGGGTAGGCCACCTTCGGCGAGGGCGAGTCGTCCGCCGGGTGCGAGCAGTCCGGCGAGGGCGGTGACCGCCGCCTGCTGGTCGCCGACGTGGTGTACCGCGGCCGATGCCCAGATCAGGTCGGCTGGAGCGCCGAGCGACTCCCGCAGGGCGGCCGTCTCGGCGGGGATGTCGGCGCGCAGTGGCTCGACGCGTACCCGTGGGTCGGACCACTCGGCGCGGATGTGGTCGCGGGCGGCGTCGAGGACGGCCGGGCTCGCGTCAGCTGCGACGACCCGCCCGCAGACCATCATCCTGGCGATGGCCAGCGCCATGCCGGCGGCGCCGCAGCCGACGTCGACCGCGAGCCGGTCGGCGGGGCCGACCAGCTCGCGGGCGATCGTCAGGTACCAGGCCCGGTCGTGGCGGGCGGCGTCGACCAGATGCGGGGCCAGTTCGGTCCAGTCGACCGGTACCCCGGTGCTCATTTGCCCTGCGGCCCGCGGCGGGCGTACTTCTGGCGGAACTTCTCGACCCGGCCGGCGGTGTCGAGTAGGCGCTGCTTACCGGTCCAGAAGGGGTGACTGGCGGATGAGATCTGGACGTCGATGACCGGGTAGGTGTTGCCGTCGGTCCAGTCGATCGTCTGGTCGCTGGTGGCGGTGGAGCGGGTCAGGAAGGTGAAGTCGGCGCTCTTGTCGCGGTAGACGACAGGGTGGTACTCGGGGTGGATTCCGGGTTTCATGCGGGTCGCGCTCCTTCGGTTTCGGTGTCGGCTTCTTCGGCTGGGTTGAGGGGGAAACAGCCGGCGAACGGGTCGTGGTAGGTACGCCAGCCCTCCTCGCCGTCGGTGAGTTCGGCGTCGGTCAGCAGGCAGTTGGCGAGCGTGCGGTGCAGCTCGACGGGGTCGACGTCGAGCCCGATGAAGACCAGGTGTTGATGCCGGTCGCCGTAGTAGGGGTCCCACTCCAGGGCGGCGGCGAGCCGGCGTTGGTCGTTGACGTGTTCCCAGCGTTCCTCGGGCATGGTGACCAGCCAGTGTCCGAGAGAACCCATGGACAGACCTCCGCCGGCGAATTCCCAGGCCACCACCGTGTCGGGTTGGCTGGCCAGCCAGAAGTGGCCCCGGGAGCGGATCACCTCGGCGTTGACCTCCTCCAGCACGTCGTGCAGGCGCTGTGGATGGAAGGGGCGACGGGCACGGAAGACCGCGGAGACGACTCCACAGTCCGGATTCGGCTCGTGCGCACCCAGCGTGTATCCCTGTAGTCCTCGGGCGAGCACGCCGGGGGTCTCCGGCCGGTGCCGATGGGTGTGGCGTAGCTGACGGGTCAGCGTCCTGGCGTCGACGAGGTCGCCGTCGACCCGGACGTGGGCCGCCCACGGCGCCATCCGCTGCAGCAGGATCGACAGTCGACTGGTGTCGAACTCGCCGTCCTTGGACTGTCCCCAGAGCACCAGGGTGTCGGCGAACTCGATCTGCCGGACAACGACGTCGGCGAGCGAACGGTGGTCGTCCTCGGCGGCGTGAATCCCGAGGGTCCGTAGGTCGTCGGTGCTGGCGAGGCCGTCGAGTAGGTGTTCGGCGTCGAGGACGGTGACGTAGGAGTCGATGCGGATGAGCTCGGTGATCGGTGCGCCGTCGACGAGGCAGTGGGCGCAGGCGGCGGCGACCGCTTCGGGTTCCACCACCTCGGGCAGCATCAGCACCAGGTCCCGGCCGGGATGGCTGCGGGTGAGCCGGACAAGCGTGGGTAGGACATCCAAGCGCAGCGTGCAGGAGACGCAGCCGTGCCTCAGCTCGACCTGCTCGTCCTCCATGATGCCGGCGCCGCAACGGATCACTCGACGGACGACGCCGTCGCGGATTCCGGTGAGGTCGTGCCGGACCAGCAGGAGCGAAGGGTCGGCGGCCAGCAGCGCGCGGGCGACGGCGAAGGTCGCCGCCGGCCAGAACCCGGACAGCACGGTCAGCGACGGCCGGGTATCAACGTCGGCTGTCGCGGCGTGGGTCGGGGCCTGTGGTGACGACGACATCGTACTCCTCTCGACTCAACTGAAAACGATTGTCATTCTAAGCATATGCGAAGTGGCGAAGCCAGCGAGGATGTACCGGTAATTGCGGCCGCGGCGCGGCCTGTCGACGAGTTCTTCACCGTCACGGTCCAGCTGAGGCTCTGCCCGGCTGCCCGTGAGCAGGACGTGGACCGGTTCGCTGCTCTGCTGACGTTGCTGACTGGTGAGCAACGGGCGGCGTCGCCGCCGGACGCGCGCCTGCGGATTCATCCGCAGGCGCGAGCGGTCTACCGCGGCGGCACCGAGGTCCTGCTGACCCGTCGGGAGTACGACCTGCTGTGGTGTTTGGTCGAGCATCCGCGTCAGGTCTTCACCCGGTTGCAGTTGCTGGACCGGGTGTGGGGGCAGCCCTACACCAGTCCCCGCAGCGTCGACGTCCACGTCCGGCGGCTGCGCGTCAAGATCGGCGTCGATCTGCCGGTGGTGACCACGCTGCGTGGCGTCGGTTACCGCCTCGGTGCCGACTGCTCCGTCGAGATCGTTGAGGACCCCGGGATGGAACTGACCGATCAGCTGATGTAAAACTGAAAACCGTTGTCGTTATCGTAGGCCTGCGTAAGGAGTGATCATCGTGTCCAGACGTTGTGACGTCACCGGGGCGAAGCCGAGCTTCGGCAACGCCGTGTCCCACTCCCACCGGCGCACCCGCCGCCGGTGGAACCCGAACCTGCAGAACCACCGCTACTGGCTGCCGTCCGAGCGGCGCTGGATCATCCTCACCCTGACCGCCAAGGCGCTGAAGACTGTGGACCGCAAGGGCATCGAGAAGGTCGTCGCGGAGCTGCGCGGCCGGGGGGTGAGGGTCTGATGGCTCGCCAGACCGACGTGCGGCCGATCGTACGGCTGCGCAGTACTGCCGGCACCGGCTACACGTACGTGACCCGGAAGAACCGCCGCAACGACCCGGACCGGCTGGTCCTGCGCAAGTACGACCCGATCGTGCGCCGGCACGTCGAGTTCCGCGAGACCCGCTGATGGCCAGGAAGAGCCTGGTCAACCGGCAGGCGCGCCGTGAGGAACTGGTGGCCCGGCACGCCGAGGCGCGTTCGCGGCTGAAGCGGACGGTTGCCCATCCCGACACCGAATCGGAAGTGCGCGCCGAGGCGGTCCGCCGGCTCAGCCGGATGCCGAGGGATTCGAGCCCGGTGCGGCTGCGGTCGCGCGATCAGATCGACGGCCGTCCACGTGGAGTGCTGACCCGGTTCGGGCTGTCCCGGGTGCGGTTCCGCGAGCTGGCCCTGCGCGGCGAGTTGCCCGGGGTGCGCAAGGCGTCGTGGTGAAGGCGGCCTCATGTACCGCCGCGCGCAGGTGCGCGTGGTGTGAAAGGGGAGGTATGAATGCGATGGTGAGGGCTCGCGGTCTCGCGGCCCTGGTTGCCGGAGCGGTGGTGGTCGCCGGCACAATGCTGGCGCCCACCGCTGCCTCGGCAGCCGAGAAGGTGGTGCTGTCCAAGGGGCACACCGATGCGGTCGACGTGCACTACAAGGATGGTGCGCTGTCGTTGAAGGTGCACGATGACACGGTCAGCCCCGCGGTGACGCGGGACCCGGCGGACGTGACGTTCCAGGTCCTGCCGGAAGCGGCCATGGCTGTTCCGGCCGATCCCCGGTTCGCCTTCCTCGGGCCGGCGGGGAGCCAGGTCTGGTTGTTGCCGTTGACCCAGGATCCGGATCTGCTCTGGCCCGGCTGGAACACCACGACGCTCGCCTCGGGGGTGTTCGAGGCGAACAAGGTACGGCTCAGCCTGGTGGACGTGCAGGGGCCGGGCGATGTCACGCTGTTCACGCAGGACTCCTTCGGCGGTCCGATCATCAAGTTCCGCTCGGACGACGGGCTGCCGGACGTCATCGACGTGCCGGTGCACACCCACGCGCATTCGAACTGGGCGTTCAGCGCGTTGGGCAACTACACGCTGAAGTTCCAGGCCGACGCGACGCTGACCAACGGCACCACGGTCAGCACCGGGCCGGTCGACTACTCGTTCGTCGTCGGCGAGCTGACCGGCGGCGGCCCGGAGGTCAGCCTTTCGGTCAGTGGCATGGCCGACGAGTACCAGCCCAACGACACGGTCACGCTCAACGCGGTGCAGACGCCGCAGAGCGAGCTGGACCACTACCACTGGTTCAGCAGGTGCCCCGGCACGGAGGACTGGACCATCATTGCGGGGGAGGCGGGTGCGAGCTACTCGTTCACCGCGACCCGGGAGCTGAACGCCTGCGAGTACGTGGCCAAGCTGTACGGCGATGACCACTCGGTGGCCGCGACCAGCGAGCCGGTGACTCTCTGGGTGGCGTTCCCGCAGGATCCGGGCACCTCGCAGACGATTACCGCGTCGATCGACGAGACGCAGGGTTCGCTGGTGATCAGCGTCGACCCGGACGATCGGGCCGTGGTGCTGCCGCCCGCGCAGCTCGGTGCCGGTGGCGACCGTTGGGAGAGCAACGGTGAGCTTCGACCGGTCACGGTGACCGACACCCGTGCCGGCGAGCCGGGGTGGAGCGCCTCCGGGCAGGTTCCGGCCGACTTCACCGGCCCGGACGGAGCGACGTTCAGCGCCGGCTACCTGGGCTGGAGCCCTAGGGTGCTGGCTCAGGGGTCAGGGCAGGGCGTGGTTGCCGGTCCGGAGGTGGCACCGTACGTCGTCGGAGCCGGCGGCGGTCTGGGCAACAGTGCGGTGCTGGGTTCGGCGTCGTCCGGCGCCGGGCGGGGTACCGCGCAGTTGGGCGCGGGTCTGCGGCTCAGTCTGCCCACTGAGACGGCCGCGGGCACCTACACCACGACTCTCACCCTTACCGCGATCTGATCGCCCGAACCTGTCCGGTGGCCCGGCGCGCAACCGCGCCACCGGACGGTCGTGGGGGTGGGCGGGTCGTTGCCGCGACCCGCCCACCCCCGTCTCGGCGACGCCAGGAGCAGCCGGACCGCCTGCCCGCTGCGGCGACGCGAGCCCCAGCTGTGGATGCTGCTGCCGAACCAGATAGCCCGCCAGGCCCGGTCCGTGGAGTCCGACCAGACCGTCTAGACAGGACGGTGGCCCTACGCTTGGATAAACATGAAAGTCGTTTCCATTAGGGCTGTCGGAGCAGACGCGCTGGCGCTGCTCCTGGTCCGTCACGGACCGATCAGCGGCTCCAGAGCCAACGAGTAAGAGGTGATCGAGGCCATGACTGCTATCCGGACATCGAAAGACACCAGTTTCCTCGCGAGGGCGGGACGCAACGTCGTCGTCGCCATCGCCACTGGAGTCTGTGGGTCCCTGCTGGCCTTGGCTGGCGGCTCGCCCGCGTACGCCGGTGTCTACGCGACCAACGACATCACCACCGGTCACATCGACATCGTGAACATCGAGTGCCCGTCCGCCCCGACGCTCGCCCTGACCACGAAGATCGGTACGGGTACGCCGGTGAACCCGACCGACATGCACAACTATGCATTCGTCTACAACGATGTGAGCACCGCCGTGGCCTGGGTGCCGACGGCCGGGACTGCGGGCTACTGGAAGGTCGACATCGGCTCGGCCACGCAGTCCTCCGCCCCCTGGGTCGGGTTCAACTTCAACAGCGCCTGCCCGGGAAGTGGTGCGGTGTGGATGAGTGCCGCCGGCGCGAATCCTGGTGACGTCCGTCTGTACAACTCGGTCGGCACGCAGGTGCTGGGCACGTCGTCCGGCACGTACTCGCTCGGGTCGGGAGACCACACTCACTTCGAGTGGCGTTTCTTCGCGCCGTCGAAGGCGACCTCGCCGCAGACCTTCAATCTCTACTTCGGCTTCTCGACGGGGTCACCCCTGTCCACCCAGAACTGGCTTGCTGCGAAGTTCGTGATCGTCCCCTAAGTAAGCGCAGAGGGTGAGGGGCGGCCGTAAAGCGGCGGCCACCCCTCACCGGTGAACACCGACGGCGCAGCCCCGAAGGGAAACCCATGGAGCTCTCCAAGCGACCTCGGTGTCGGCAGATGCACAGGTCGATGGTCGCGGTCATGACGGCAACCGCTGTCGTGGCCGCGCTGACATCTGTTCCGTCGCCGGCCAACGCCACCCTGCCCGAGGAAATCTCCGCCGGCGAGCACGAGTTGACCTCGTATCCGACCGAAGGTGGGGGGATGACCATCGGCCTCGCCGATCGTGGCGAGATCACCGAGGTCGCGGGTGGCGAGCTCACCTTCCGTCTACCGTCGCAGGCGTCCTATCCGGTTCCCGACGCGGACGCGTACGCCTGGCTCGGGCCGGCCGGGTCGCCGGGATATGCGACCGAGGGCTGGCTGACCGGGTCGCCGGCTGCCAAGTTGTCGCTGTCCACCCGAGGAGTCGCGGGCTACGACTACTACGACGACCTCCTCGCCGAGAACGGACGCATCTCCTTCGCCTTCTCGGACGTGACCGGTCCCGGCGACTTCGCCTTCTATCAGATACCCGACCTGCCGTTCCTGGCCCCGGAACCGAACGCCCCGGCTGGCTCCCGATTCGGCACCGGAGTCCAACGCGACGGCACGCCGCAGGGGTCGATCCCGACCGAGTTGGCACCCCGCACCACGGTCAACGACCGCTTTCGCTTCTCGGTGGCCGGGATGTACTGCCTGTCCCTGACGACGAGCGCGCCGCTGGCCGGCGGCACGACCGGGACCGCCTCGGTGCGGCTGCGGTTCGCCGTCGGCGACGACATCGCCTTGGACGCGCAGTGCGGGGAGGTCCCTGGCGTCACCGACCCGACGGACCCGACTGATCCCACCGACCCGACGGACCCGACCGACCCGACGGACCCGACCGACCCTGGTGATCCGTCGGTCGCCGACTGGGTGGTCCGCGAGGGCCACGTCGACGCGGTCGCGGCCCGGATCGACACCGTCGACGGGGTGGGCGCTCTGTCGATGCGGGCGAGGTACGACCTACCTGACCGGTCCCGTACGGAGTGGATCGAGTACGACGACCTGGTCATGGTCGTTTCAGACGCCGTGCAACTGACGACTCCAGCGCAGTATGCCCCCGGTAACGACTGGTCCTTCATCGCCCCGGCTGCCACGTCGTACTGGAACCTCCCCCTCGGCCAACTGGCCGGCGCGCCGTGGGCCGGCCTCAGTACTGAGTCTCCGACACTGGCCGGCCTGGAACAGGACCGGGTGCTCTGGCGCGTCGATGCCGTCACCGGGCCAGACAACCAACCTGCCCCCGGAGACGTCGTCCTGTGGGAGGGGTACCCCCAGCGGGCTGGCATCGGCATGGAACGCATCGACCTGCCGGTATTCAGCACGAAGCTCGGCCTACCGGCGGCGCGCTGGGTGCCGCTGCACACGCACGCCCACTTCAACTGGTCGATCACCCAGCCCGGCGTGTACTGCGTCGCGATGACGCTCGAGGCGGAGACCTCAGGACGGCGGATGTCCGTCTCCGAGCAACTTACCCTCGTGGTCGGGGACAGCACCGACGCGGCCACCGTCACACCGTGCGGCCGGACGCAGGACTACCCCGAGCGGAGCCCGGCCGCGCCGGAACCGAATCCGGTGTCGGAGTCGTTCGTGCTGGGCGCCGGGGTGTCCTCGCTGGTCAGTGCCATCAACAACGGCGACCTGGAGACCCGACTGGCGGTCGCTGACCCGACGCTTGCCGGACCCGGGACGAGGCATGACCTGAAAAGTGTGATCTTCCACCGCCCGGCGGCGCTGTTCCGCGCGGGAACCGGCAACGTGCCCGGCTTCGACACCGGCGTGTACGGCAACTCCATGCAGGTGATCCGCTGGGACACCACCGGAGTCCTGCCCGAGCAACTCGACGGCGACCTGCGTTGGTCGCTCGACACCGTGGCGGGACCAGGAGAGGTGGCGCTGTCTCACGGACCCACCCAGACCGGGCCGTTCGTGTTCAATACCGCCACCGGCCAGACCGAGCCACACCGGCTGTGGCCAGGTTCGGGCGGCGGCGAGACCAACAGCGCCGTTCTGTGGTCGTTCAGCCGGCCCGGAAAGTACTGCCTCACCCTGGAATGGGCGGCCGACCTCCCCAGTGGGCAGGTCGCGGTGGACCGCGAGACGCTCACCTTCGTCGTCGACGGCCCGCTCGACCCCACCGTCCGCGCGAACCTCGACGGCACCTACCCGGGTGCCGCCTTCACCCACGACGTCACGACCCTGACGAAGACCTGTGCTGACGGAGGCCGGCCCACCACGTCCGAAGAGGTACCCGTACCCGGTGGAGACCCCGACCCGGTCGACGACCCTTGGAACGTGCCGAACTGGTCGCGTACCGCCTCTGGCGCGGTGATCCTCAACAGCGGCCATGTGGACATCGCCTCGATACTCGACGATGACGGACTGCACACCCGGGTCAAGGACACCACCGTCGAGGGGATCGCACACTCGTCAGACGGCGGCGGCGCGTCCTGGCACGAGCCGTCCGACGTGGTCTTCCAACTGCTTCCGCAATCCGAGACGGTGGTGCCGGGTGACACGTACAGCTTCATCGGGCCGGTGGGCAGTCGCGTCTGGAGCCTCGCGCAGGCCGAGCAGACCGGCCTGCTGTGGCCGGGGTGGTCGACGAAGACCATTCGCTACGCTGACCTTGGCAGGGATGGGCTGTCGTGGGCGCTGACCGGCGTCGACGGGCCTGGCGACGTGTTCGTCTACCAGACCGGCGCGTTCGGTGCGCCGATCCACATTTTCGACTCGAAGAACGGGCTGCCGGACAGAACGCGACTCCACGCGGGTACCCACGTGCACGCCAACTGGATTTTCACGGCGGAGGGCAGTTACTGCCTCGCGTTCGAGCGCACCGGGACGCGGGCCGACGGCTCGTCGCTGTCGGACGCGTTCAACGTGGCGGTGGTCGTCGGAAAGGCCGACCCGACCGCCGTCGATCCCGGCGCTTGCGGACAACTCTAGGCCCGCCAGGGGTTGAGGCTCACTAGGCGTCAACAGCGACGCGTAGTACGGGTCCGGACTCGGTAACCCTGGCGACGCCGGGCGTCCCTGGCAGCTACTGAAGGTGTCGCAGAACCTGACCGTTTCCTCACGCTTCTTCGAGAGGCTGGCCCTGTTGCCCGGGGATGATCCCGGCCGGAACGAACAGGAGGCACTAGATGCGTAGGAGTCGTGCGCTGCTCGTCGCAGCGATCGTGGTGGGCGTGCTGTCGGCGTGCGGCGGATCGCCGGAGACGGCCGGGGTCGACGGGGCGAAGGTGGCCACGCTGGCCAGTGCCGGGGCCACGCCGGTGCCGGAGGCCACGCCGCAGCGCCCGCGGGCCCGGCTGGACATGACGCCCGATGAAGAGGAGGCCCTGATGGTGCCCTACTTCAAGTGTCTGAAGGAGAACGGCTTCACCTTCCTGGAGGCGAAGAGGGCAGGGCTCGGGGACGGCAGCCCGGACGCGCCGGCGGAACTGCGGGCCTGTGAGGAGCAGTTCTTTCCGCTGGTGGCGTGGGAGAAGGACCCCATGAACCCGGAGGCCGCGGATTTCGAGGACGCCGTCAAGGACTGTCTCCGGCAGAAGGGCATCAGGTTCGACGGCGAAGGGTTCGCCGACAACGACGTCACCCGCGCCTTGGATCTGACCCCCGAGTGCGAGCGTAAGGCTGCCGAGTCGCTGAAGTAGCGGGGTTGATTGACGACGGGCGCGGCGGCCGATTGTCGGCCGCCGCGCCCGTCGTCGGCTACTGCATCGGCGTGGCCGAATAACAGCCGGTCAGACCGTGGCCAGCGCCTGCGTCGGGGTCAGCCGGGCCGCGCGGATGCTCGGGTAGGCACCCGCGAGGACTCCGACGACGACGGCTCCGCCCACGCCGGTCGCCGCCGGGCCTACCGCAACCACCAGCGGCCACTGCTGCCAGGACGCGTACCCGATGGTGGCGAGCAGGCCGAACGTGGTGCCGGCCACTCCGCCGAGCAGTGCCATCACGACCGACTCGGTGAGGAACTGCCCACAGATCTGGCCGCGGGTGGCGCCGAGCGCGCGTCGAAGGCCGATCTCGGCGCGACGTTCGAGGACCGCGACGACCATGGTGTTGGCCACTCCGATGCCTCCGACGACGAGGGCGACCGCGGCCAGCGCCAGGAACAGCACGGAGAAACTGCTCTCGGTGGCCCGTTTCGCGGCGAGTGCCTCCGAGGGCCGGGTGACGACCACCTGGCCGGGCCGCTCCGGGCTGATCGTTGTCGCTAGGACGCCGCGGACCGCCTCGACCTCCGACTCCACGCACCTCACGTAGAGGACGGTCGGGTGGCCGTCGAAGCCCAGGGTCGCACGGGCCGCCTCCCAGCCCACCAGGACCGAGCGGTCGATGTCCGGCGACAGCGGGGTGGGGTGCAGGATGCCGATGACGGTGAACGCGGTGTCGTCGATGATCACCTGCTGGGCGGGCTGCCCGGCGGGCAGCTCGGTGACGCCGAGCCGGACGGCCGCGACCGCGCCGAGCACGACGGTGGGGAAGTCCGCCGTGGCGGCGTTCAGCCAACGGCCGGAGCGGACCTCAGCGTTGATCGTGGGTAGGAGGTCGAGCCGGCTGGCCAGCACGGTCAGCGCGCCGCCGTCGTTCGGGTCGAGACGGTCGTTGCGGCGTACCCGGGTGTGGGTGTTGGCGACGGCGCTGACGGCGGTCACCGGGGCGATCCGTTCCACCATGCCCACCGCGGACTCGGGCAGCGGTAGCGCGTCGGGCGACCCGACGTTGGCCTGCGTGGCCTGCAGCCCGTCCGTGCCGAGTTCGGCGAGTTTCTCGCGCAGCGCAGCCTGGCTCGATGACGGGATGCCCGTCACCACGATCATCGTGGCGATGCCGATCGAGATGCCGAGCGCGGACAGCAGGGCCCGGGCCGGACGGGTACGCAACCCGACCAGGCCCAGGCCAATCAGGTCGAGTGGGGCGAGCCGGGTCATCGTGGGGCCGCCGCCGAGTCGCGGACCAGGCGTCCGTCCCGGATCTCGATGAGCCGAGGCATCGAAGCCGCGATGTCCCGGTCGTGGGTGATCAGCGTGATGGTGGTGCCCTCCTCGTTGAGCCGGCGCAGCAGCCTCAGGACCGCCTCACCGGCAGCGCTGTCGAGCGCGCCGGTGGGCTCGTCGGCCAGCACCAGCGACGGCCGGTTGACCAGTGCCCGGGCGATCGCCACGCGCTGGCGCTCGCCGCCGGACAGTTCATGCGGGCGGTGTCCGGTCCGGTGGGCCAGGCCGACTCGGGCTAGTGCGCGCAGTGCGAGTTCGCGGCGCTGCCGGCGCGGTACCCCGGCGTAGAGCAGGCCGGTGGCGACGTTCGCGGCGGCGGTCAGGCCGTCGGTCAGGTGGAACTGTTGGAAGACGAACCCGACCTCGCGGGCCCGCAGTTCGGACAGGCGCCGGTCGCTGAGCGTGGCGACGTCCTGGCCGGAGATGAGTACGGTGCCGGAGGTGGGTCGGTCCAGGGTGCCGATGATGTTCAGCAGGGTGGACTTGCCTGATCCGGACGGCCCGACGATCGCGGTCAGTTCTCCGGGCGCGATGTCGAGGCTGACATCTGCCAGCGCGGTCACGCCGCCGGGGTAGACCATGTTCACATTCCGCACCGACAGTACGTGTTCCGCAGTCACGAGGAGATCACCACGTCCGTGCCCTCGGTGAGTCCCGCGCCTTCGATCTCGACCCAGCCGCCGGCGAACATGCCGGTCCTGACCGAGACCAAGCCGGTTGGACCATGCACGGCGTAGCCGCCCTCGACGAGGGCCACCAGTGCCTCGATCGGTACGGCCAGCACGCCCTTGGCGGTACGGCCGACGAACCTCACCTTGACGGCGGCCGAGTCGAGGGCGGCGATGCTCTTCGCGTCGTTGACGGCCACCGCCACGGACACCGTCGGTGCTTCTGCGCCCTCAGCGGGTACGAGATTCCGGCCCACCGAGATGACCTTGGCCGGCACCGCGCGTTCGTCGGGCAGCACGATCTCGGCGCTGTCGCCCTTGGCAATCCCGGCGACGACGGGCAGTTCGGCGGAGACCGTGACCAGCTTCAGCGTCGAGGTGACCGACATCAGTGGCGCCTGCGCCGGGGATCCGGGCTGCACCGCGATCGAGTCGACGCGGACCGCGCCGGACTGCACCTCGACGTCGCCTACCCGGATCGTGCCGGTGACCGGCATCCCGATGTCCCGCTGCCAGCGTTTGAGCGCGTCGACAAGTGCCGTGGTGAGCACCCCTTCTCCCTTCTGGACCTGAACGGCCTTCGTGCCGTCTGCGGGAACCACCGACTCACCCACCGCCGGCTGGTAACCGATCGAGTAACCCAGCTCGGCGAGATTGTTCGCAATGACCCGGACGTCCCGGCCCACCAGGTTTCGGCCCTCGATCGCGCGGAACAGTGGCAGGTTGCCGTAGAGCAGGACGACCGGCTGGTCGTCGACCCGGAACAGTTGTTCGCCCCGCTTGATTGTGGCGCCGGGCTCCGGCAGCCACGTGACGGTGCCCTCCCGGTGTCCGCTCAGCGGCCGCACCGCACCGAATCCGATGTTTCCGTCCAACGATCTGGTGGTCGAGATGTCCCGGCGCTCCACTTTCGTGGTCGTGGCGCTGGTCGTCTCCTTCGGGGCCGGATCGGCGGCAGACCGGTGGCGGGTGAACGCGACCGTCGTTCCGGCCGCCAGCACGATGACGGTTCCCACGGCGGCAACCCACACCACGAGCCGCCGACGGCGCCGTGGCGGCACCGGTGCGGAGTGACCGCCAGCGAGGTCCGCCGTCGCGGACGAGGGACTCCGAGACGGGGAATCTATGCGCGGTATCAGTTCTGTCGGCGCGTCAGGGTTGGCAGGCATGACGACGAGCATGGGGACGGTTCGTTAGGAAACCGTCAGGTCGTCCGAGGATCGTTCAGCCTGCCGGAGAAGCTGGCCTATCATCACGGCCATGTGTGCTCAGGTCCTGGTAGCCGACGATGATCTGCGGCACGCGGAGGGAATCCGCCGGTACCTCGTCGCGGACGGGCACCAGGCCGTCGTGGTGCACGACGGTCGGGCGGCACTGGAGACCGCTCGCCAGATCCGGCCCGACCTGCTGGTCCTCGATGTGATGATGCCGAGGATGGACGGACTTCAGGTATGCCGGACGCTGCGGCAGGAGTCGGACGTGCTGGTGTTGATGCTGACCGCCCGCAGCACCGAGGCCGACCTGCTGCTCGGGCTGAACCTGGGGGCCGACGACTACCTGCGCAAGCCGTTCAGCCCGCGGGAGCTGATGGCCCGGATCCGCACCCTTCTGCGGCGGGCCGCTCGGGGTGCCCCGCCGGGCCTCGCGGAGAGGCGGCAGGTCGCAGGGATCGGGGTGGATCCGGTCGGGCATCACGTCACGGTCAACGGCGTCCAGATCGAATGCACCCGCGGCGAGTTCGCGATCCTGGCCGCCCTGTCAGAGCAGCCGGACCGGGTCTTCACCCGTACACAACTGCTGCACCACACCCGCGGCATCGACCGCAGCTCGACCGAGCGCACCATCGACGTTCACGTTATGAACCTGCGCCGCAAGATAGAGGACGATCCGCGACGGCCGGCGCACCTGCTCACCGTGCATGGCGTCGGCTACAAACTGGCACCGTGAACGACGACCGCGTGCCGCTGCGGCACAGCCTGCTGACCCGGCTGCTGGTCACGTCGATCCTGATCGCGGTCGCCGCGATCACCGCCACCGCCTGGCTCGCCGTCAGCACCGCGACCCAGGCGCTCAACCAGGAGCAGGGGCGCGCGTTCGCCGACGACAAGGGTGTCTACGACATGCTGGTCGGATACGCGGCCACGCACACGACCTGGTCCGACGTCTCGGACCAGGTCCGCGCACGGGGGGTTGAGACTGGCCGCCGGATCACGCTGATGACCGAGGACCGGGTGGTGATCGCAGACTCGTACGCCGGCCCGTCGCTGAGCACCGCCCACCCGTCCGCCGTGGTGGACCCGCTCAGCCTCGACCTCAGCTTGACCGGCGAGACCAAACAGATCGACGACCGGGTGGTCGGGCCGTACCTGGTTCCTCATGCGGAGCGGCCAGCACTGCGGGAGGCGGCCGAACGGCAGCTGACGTGCCTGGGCAAGCTGGCCTCGCAGGACGGAACTGTTCAGCAGCCGCCGGACGATAGCGTCCCGGTGGTCGGTCGGATCGAGGAGACACCAGGCGGCAGGCCCGCGGTCGTACCGGAGGCCGTTGTCACGTCAGGCTTCTGCGGGGCAGAGTTCGACGCGCTGGTCAGCAGCACCGAACGGGCGGCGCTGGACCAGCTCGGCGTGCTGACCGCCCGCTGCCTCAACCTCGCGGACCGCGCGCACCTGCTGCAGATCCGCCCCGACCTCACGGTCTACCTGGCCGAGTCGCCGGTCACCAGAATGCCGGGTGAGCAAGTCAAGATCCGCTATCCCGAGGAGGGCAGCCAGCTCACCACCGTGGAGGCGCGTGCCTGCGTGGTGAAAGCCCTGCAGATCCAACTTCAGCCATACGTCGCTCCGCGTGCGCTTCTCTTCGTCACCACACCGGATGCCGGCACCAGCCGGACAACGTTCACGCTGTCCACCTCGAACCTCGTCCGGATCATCGCGGTGACCAGCGCCGTCCTGCTCACCACGATCGCCGTCACCCTGCTGGTCGGTCGGCGTCTGGTCCATCCTCTGCGCGTCCTGACCGAGTCCGCCGTACGGCAGGCACCGGCGGCGGTGACGACCAAGGACGAGATCGGCCATCTGGCCCGAGCCCTGAACGACTCGGCTGGTCGCCGCGACCTGGCCGAGTCGCAGCGCCAGGCCATGGTCAATGACGTGACGCACGAGTTGCGCACCCCGCTGAGCAACATCCGCACCTGGCTGGAAGCGGCCCAGGACGATCTCGCCCCGACCGATGCCCAGCTGCTCGGCCTGCTGCACGAGGAGGCGCTCCTGCTGCAGCACATCATCGACGACCTGGGCGACCTGGCCGCCGCTGACGCCGGCATGCTGCGCATCCACACAGAACCGGTGTACGTCAGGGACGTGCTCACCCAGGTGGTGGACGGCCACCGCGGGACCGCGCACGCCGCCGGGGTACGGCTGCGGCTCGACATTGCCGGCGATCCGGTGCTGCCGGCCGACCAGGCGCGCCTGCGTCAACTGGTCGGCAACCTTGTCTCGAACGCGATCCGGCACACCCCGCCAGGAGGCGACGTCACGGTCGTCGCGCACGACACCACCATCACCGTCCAGGACACCGGTGTCGGGATCTCCGCCGGGGACCTGCCCCGGATCTTCGACCGGTTCTGGCGGGCCGACCAGTCGCGCAGCCGGGCCACCGGCGGCAGCGGCCTGGGGCTGGCAATCGCCCGCCAACTGGCCGAGGCGCACGGCGGCACGATCGGGGTGCAGAGCGAACCCGACCGTGGCACGCTCTTCACCATCCGCCTGCCAGGAACATGACCGGCGAATCCACCCTGGTACATCGGGGCGTAGCGTCAGCCAGCACAAGATGGACACACATCGTGTGGGGTGAGGTCCTCGGTCTGGGCGGGACTGAGCTCGCTCGCGGACGTAGCCAGCTCCGGCGACGTTGCGGCGCCGACGGTGACTGACCGAGCGGGCCGTCCGGCCAGCCCACTGGTCAAGCTGGCCTGTCTGGCGTACGCCGGGCCGTGGCCTGGTCCGCTCACCCGCCCGGGTGTGCACGTGGACCTCGGTGGCGTCTGCGCTGCCGGTTCTCTACGATGGGCCATCTTTGTATTCGCGGAGATGGATGCCATGGGGTGATCGGATGCTGGAAGGTAAGACAGTCGTGATCACCGGAGCCAGCGCGGGCATCGGCGCCGAGGCTGCCCGCCGGATGGCACGCCTGGGCGCGACCGTGGCGGTGGTCGGCCGGTCGCCCGAGAAGACGGCCGCCGTCGCTCGCCAGATCGGTGCCGAGCCACTGGTGGCCGACTTCGCCCGGCTGTCGGACGTGCGCAGGCTCGCCGACACCCTCCTGGGCCGTTTCCCCCGTATCGACGTACTGGCCAACAACGCCGGCGTCGTGCTGACCAGGCGCTGCCGTACCGAGGACGGTCACGACCTGATGTTCCAGGTCAACTACCTGTCCTCGTTCCTGCTCACCACCCTCTTACTGGACCGGATGACCGCCATCGGGCCGGCGCGGGTCATCACCACCTCCAGCAAAGGCCACCGGTTCGGCAGCGTCGATCTCGACGATCTCGAAGGTGCCGGCACACGATCCGCGCTGCTGCGGTACGGGACGACGAAGCTGCAGAACATCCTGTTCACCCGTGAGTTGGCGCGTCGTACTCGGGGCAGCGGGCTGACCGCGACGGCGTTCCACCCAGGGGTGACAGCCGCCACCGACATCAACCGGGAAGCCCCGCTGGTCGCTGCACTGGTCCGGTATCGGCTGCTGGGCGGCCTTTCCACCCTTGAAGAGAGTGCCGAACCACTGGTTCACCTGGCCACCATGCCGGATCGGGAGGTGTTCAACGGCGGGTACTACCACCGCCTCACGCCTGACGGGCCAGTCCACCGGCAGGCCAGGGACGACCGTCTGGCGACCCGCCTGTGGGAGCGAACAGCCGAGTTGCTCGGTGCGCCGGTGCCGTGACATCAGCTAAGGCGTCCGCTGTTGGAGGTGGCCGTCACGACGTCGGGGCCGTCGACATCGTGGTGCGGAACGTCTGCCGGTACGCCGTCGGCGAGACTCCGATCGCGGTGGTCCAATGCTGGCGCAGTGACGCGGCGGTGCCGAAGCCGGCCTCGGCGGCTACCGAGTCGACCGGTAGATCGGTTGTCTCCAGCAGACGTCGGGCGTACTCGACCCGCTGCCGCGCTATCCACTGCCCCGGTGTCATGCCGACCTCGGCGCGGAAGCGGCGGGAGAATGTCCGTACGCCCATCCGCGCGTGCCGGGCCAGTTCAGCGAGAGCGATCGGCCGGTGTAGCTGTGCGAGGGCCCACTGCCGGGTGTCGGATGTGGTCGCGGTCGTCGGCTCGGGCACCGGACGGTCGATGGACTGCGCCTGGCCGCCTTCGCGCCATGGCGGCACGACGCACAGCCGGGCAACCCGGTTGGCGGCGGCGCTGCCGTGGTCGCGGCGCACAAGATGTAGGCACAGGTCGATGCCGGAGGCGACGCCCGCCGCTGTGAGCACCTTCCCGTCGTCGGTGAACAGCACGTCCGCGTCGACCCTCACGGCTGGGAATGTGCTCTGAAAGTGCTCGGTGTTGTTCCAGTGCGTGGTTGTCGTCCGGGTCCACGCCGGGGTCAACCCGACCGACTTCTGGCACCGCGAGACCGGCGGCCTGCTCGGCCGGCCGGTGCGGCTGGGCGGGGACCTGTCCGGTGTGGTCGAGGCCGTCGGCATCGGCGCCGCGCTGTTCCGGCCCGGTGACGAGGTCTTCGGCATGCCACGGCTGCCGCAGCCGGCCGGCGGTGGTCATGGCCCACGAGATCAAAGCGGCCGTACCAGAGAGAAATCATCCTGACGCTCTGACCGGGGGCGCCTCGACGACATCCGTGACACGCGCCTCGCCGCCCGGCTACGCGAAGGCGTGCCGCAGCGCCGGAGACGGTGAACAGATCGTGCCCTCGTCAAGATGCCGTGTTGCGGGAATTGTATGGACGCCGTGGATGAGCGTGGCGCACAGTTGGACCATGGAGGATTCCATAGCCGTACGTCATCGCTGCACGGACGAGATCGTCGAAGGGCTGCACCTCGTCCGGCGGTCACCGCGGGGTGTCGGCACCCTGGCGTTGACCGTACGCCGGCCTGCCGTCGACGTCCGCGAGGTGCTGTCCCTGGCCGAACTGGACACTGACGCCGGGCTGCTCGGCGACAGCTGGAGCCAACGACCCAGCTCACGAACGAGTGACCGGTCACCGCACCCCGACATGCAGCTGAACGTCATCAACTCCCGTTTCATCGCACTGATCGCCGGTCCCGATCGGGACGCCTGGGCGCTCGCCGGGGATCAACTTTATGTCGATCTCGATCTGAGCATCGACGCCATGCCAGCAGGCTCACGTCTGGCGATCGGCGACCGGGCCGTCATCGAGGTGACCGACCAGCCACACAACGGCTGTGCCAAGTTCGCGGCCCGGTTCGGACGCGACGCCCACAAGATCGTCTGGACGGAGGAAGGCCAGCGACTACGGCTGCGCGGCCTCAACGCCCGAGTGCTCGTCGGCGCACCGATCGGCACCGGCGACACCATCCGACAACTCTCTGCTGAATAGCGCGTACGCCACAGGCACGGGCGGTGTTCACATCGTCTTGAAACTTCTTGTGGTGGCCGGCAGGAGCCGCCCGCCGTGGGCGCGCTACTTGCCCGTGACGGTGTGCTGCCGTCGGTGGAGCCGTTCGCCGGTGAGCTGGTTACCGAGTCGTTGCGCGAGGCTGGTCTTGGTACGGCGGGGCGTGGAGGCCGCTGAATCCGGTCCGGTGCCGGCGTCGGAGCGGAGCGTGCGGTGCTTATTGCCCTTTTTGTGGGGGTGATCGTACTGGTTCCGATCCGATAGGGTCGGTGCTCTGAGAAGCCAGACCATCACACGAGGTGAACGGGCATGTCCGAGTCTGACCCGGCCATACCTGCTCGCCGTCACCTCATCACGATCGGCGCCGCACGCTATCGCAACCTGCCGGATGCGGCCTATCTGCCGCAGGTGGAGGCGGATGCCGCGACGGTGACGGCACTGTTCGACCGCTTCGGATACCGCCGCGCGCTGGCTGGCCTCGGCGAGTACGCGACTGCCGAGCACGTCCGTCGAGTGATGTCCCACTGGTGCCAGGACGCCGGGATCGGGGGCGACGACATCGTCGCCGTCTACTACGCCGGCCACGGTCTTGTCGACGACCGCCACTACCTCCTCTGCTGGGACAGCACGGAGACGGATCTCGCGGCCAGCGCGCTGCCCACCGAGGACCTGGTCCGGATCCTCACCCGGACCGGCCTGCGCAACCTGCTGCTCATCCTGGACACCTGCTACGGCGGCGCGGGCAGCGCCGAGGCGGCCCGGGTGGCGCTGCAGACGTTGTCTCGCCGGCTGACCGGCGACGCCGCGATCACCGGCATGTGGTTCCTCGCCTCGGCCAGGAGTCGGGACGAGGCTGGAGACGGGACAATGGTGGCTGCGCTCCCGGCGGCGGTCGAGGCGGTGACGGCGCGGACCGGCCAGCGACAGGAGTTCCTGGACCTGCACGACCTGGTCGCGGAACTCAACACCGCGTTCCGGCAGGGCAGCAGCTCTCAGCGGGCCGAATTGACCTCAGGGCTGAGCACCGGCGTGGC
Source organism: Micromonospora sp. LOL_024 (assembly GCF_048060415.1). NCBI lineage: Bacteria > Bacillati > Actinomycetota > Actinomycetes > Micromonosporales > Micromonosporaceae > Micromonospora > Micromonospora sp. LOL_024. The sequence continues at coordinate 57,977 of NZ_JBHMIS010000018.1, read as the reverse complement.
CCCGTTCCTGCCCAATGTGGGCTACCGGGCCGACCTGCCGCCGCAGGGTACCGACCTGGAGATGCAACGTCTCGCCGCCAAGCGGGACCTGGTGGAGCACTTCGGGCCGCGTTCCCGGGGCGTGGACTTCGAGTCGGAACAGGGCACCTACTTCAGCGGTCGGGACGCCGCGCTGGCGCAGCTGGTCACCTGGCTCACCACCCCCGGCGGGGACGGCAAGGGCCGGGTGGTCACCGGCAAGCCCGGCTGCGGCAAGTCCTCTGTACTGAGTCGCGTGGTCGCGCTCTCCGACCGGGACTACCGTTCGGGCCTAGAGGTGGCCGACGTTGACCCGGCCACCGTCGTACCGGTGGGGACTGTAGACGTCGCGGTGCACGCCCGGCACAAGCGGCAGGAGGAACTCGTCGCCCGGATCGCCGCCGGGCTGGCGGTGGACGCCGACGGCACCGGCGAGCTGCTCCGGGCGATCAGCCGCAGGGCGCAGGCCGGCGTCAGGACCGTCATCGTGGTCGACGCCCTGGACGAGGCGGGTAGTGGCACCGCCACCGACACCGGTGGACGTGGCGAACCGCGGCGGATCGCCCGCGAGCTGCTGCGCCCGCTCTCCGAGATCCATGGGGTGCACCTGCTGGTTGGCAGCCGCCGAGAACTCGTCCGCAGTCTCGGACCGGCCATGCGAGCCATCGATCTCGACGATTCGGACCTGCTCGGCGCCTCGGACATCTCCCGGTACGTGGTCAAGATGCTCACCGCGCCGGACGAGCCGGACCTGGCCACCCCGTACCGGGACCACCCCGACCTGGCCGAGACGGTGGCACGGGCGGTGGGCGACCGCGCCGCCGGTGTCTACCTGGTGGCCCGGATGACCGCGCGGAGCCTGCGCCTCGCCGCCGAACCGGTCGACGTCAGCGTCCCCGGGTGGGAGAGCCGGCTGCCGAGCGAGATCGGCGAGGCGTTCGACGACTACCTGAGCCGGTTCGGCCCGGATGAGGTCCGGGTACGCCGCCTGCTCGCCCCGCTCGCCTTCGCCGAGGGGCAGGGGTTGCCCCGCGGGCTATGGCCGACGCTGGCGACCGCGATCGCCGGTCGGGAGTGCACCGAGGACGACGTCGACTGGCTGTTGGTCGCGGCCGGCGCGTACATCGCCGAGGTGGTCGAGCACGACCGCTCGGTCTACCGGCTCTACCACCAGACGCTGGCGGAACACCTGCGGCAGGATCCGCGACGACCGGCGGTCCAGGCGCAGCAGCGGATCGTCGCGGCGCTGCTGACCGAGGTGCCGGGGCGCGGCTCGGGACGGCCGAGCTGGTTCGAGGCCCACCCCTACCTGCGGCTCAACCTGCCCACCCACGCGGCGGCGGCAGAGCGGATCGATGAGTTGGCGCACGATCCGGGGTTCCTGCTCGCGGCCGATCAGTCCGCGCTGCTCAGCGCGCTGACCCTGGTGCACTCGGACACCGCGCGGCGGATCCGGACGGCCTACGAACAGGTCGCGCACCGGATCGACCGGGGCGACCTCGCCCAGCGAGCAGCGTACCTGCAACTGTCGGCCCGCCGCTGTGAGGCCGGTGGGCTGGCCGAGGACATCGACCGGCTGGGCCTGGCGCTGCTCTGGTCCACCCGGTGGGCAGAGTGGTCCCGAACGGGCGCGCACCGGCGCCTCCTCGGCCACGAGGGATACGTGACGGCGGTCGCGGTCGGCGGACTCGACGGTCGCCCGGTCGCGGTCAGTGGCGACGACCGGGGCTCGGTCCGGGTCTGGGACCTGACGATCAACCAGCAGATCGGCTTGCCGCTGGCCGGCGGGCCGGAGGGCACCGACGGGATCACCGCGATCGCCCTCGTGGAGGTGGAGGACTACTCGCTCGCGCTGCTCGGCACGGAGGACGGCGCGGTGCGGATCTGCGACCTCTCGACCGGCCAGGAGGTCCAGGCGGCCCTCCGTGGCCATACCAACGGCGTCACGTCAATCGCCGTGGGCGGGCTGGGCCAGCGCCCGGTGGCGCTCACCGGCAGCCGTGACGGCTCGGCGCGGCTGTGGGACCTGCGGAGCTGGCGTCAGCTCGGCGATCCGATCACCGGCCACCACGGCGGCATCCAGGCGGTGGCGCTGGCCGAGCTGCCGGGCCGGTCCGTGGCGATAACCGGGGGCGCGGACGGCCAGGTGCGGATTTGGGACACCACCACCCGGGAGCAGGTCGGCGGCCCGTTGAGCGGCCACACCGAGTCGGTCCAAACACTCGCGCTGGGCCGGTTAAACGACCAGATCGTGCTGCTCACCGGCAGCGCGGACGAGACGATGCTGCTCTGGGACCTGGCCGCCGGCCGCCAGTTGGGAGAGCCGGTTCCCGCCCACCGGCGCGGCGTCCGTACCGTGGCCGTCGACAGCGGTGGAGGGCGCCCGATCGCGATCAGTGGCGGCGACGACAGTCTGGTCCGCGTCTGGGACCTGCACAGTCGGCAGCAACTGGACCAGCCACTGACCGGGCACACCGACTGGGTGCGGGCCGCCGCGTTCGGCGTGGTGAACGGATGGCCGGTCGCGGTCACCGGCAGCGACGACCGTACCGTCCGAGTCTGGGACCTGGCCGCCGACCGGCCGCACGGCGGCCACGTCAAGACGGTCGGGTCGTATGCGCTGGACGCCGACGGCACGCTTCCGTACCTGGTGACCGGCAGTTATGACGGCAGCGCCCGGATCTGGAGCCTGCGCAGCCGGGCGGAGGTAGGCGCGCCGCTCACGGGGCACACCGACGAGGTCGGCGCGGTCGTCCTGGCGGCCGGACCGGGCGAACCGATCCTGGCCACCGGCGACGGCGAGGGGGTGATCCGGATCTGGACGGGCGACCCACCGCAGGTGCCCCGGCCCCCGCTGGTCGGGCACACCAACCGGATTTCGTCGCTCCGGATTCTGCACACCGCTGACCGGCACCTGCTGCTGTCCGGTAGCACCGACGGGACGGTCCGGTGTTGGGACCTGGTCGACCACGCCGCCGCTGGCCCGCCCCTGACCGGCCACAACGACGACGTGGACATGCTCGCCGCCGGCGTCGTCGACAATCGTCACGTGATCATGGCAGGTTCGGCCCAGGGTCGGATTTCCATCTGGGACCTGGAGACCCGGCAGCCGCTGGTGCTGCGCAGACCGAAGGACCGCAAGAGTCGCACCGTGGCCCTGGCTTGTCTGGTGGGCCGTCCGGTGGCGTTGCGCCAGTCGCCAGACCACAGCCTGGTCGGGTGGGACCTCCTGCGGGACCGGCCGGTCACCCCCGTCCTGAGTGGACACACCGGTTGGGTCCGTAGCGCCGCCGTCGACGCGGCCGGCGACCGGCCGATCGCGCTTACGGCCAGCGCCGACGGTTCAGCCCGGGTGTGGGACCTCCGCGACGGCGTCGCCCTCACGCCACCGATGCGGGCAAACTACCTGTGGCACGCGGCGCTCGGCCGGCTGGACGGCCGGTCGGTCGCGGTGACCGGTGACCAGATGTCGGCTCGGCTCTGGGACGTCGCCTCCGGCACGCTGCGCGGCGATCCGCTGGTGGACTACGAACCCTGGGTCAGCAGTTTGGCGGTGACGTCAGCCGGTGCGACGCCGATGCTGATTGTCGGCACCGAGGACATGCTCCGCGTCCACGACCTGACGCCCGAGCCCACCGTCATCTCCCGGATCCCCTGTGGGAGCGGGGTCAAGTCGGTCGCGGCGGCGACCGCCGCCGACGGTTCGGTCCTGCTGCTTGCCGGCTGCCGGGACCACACCCTCCGGATCGTGGACCTCGACCGGCAGCAGGAAATCGGGCGGATCTTCGATCCGTCGCCCGAGCCGTTCGGCGGTCCCGCGGCGCTTGCCACCGCGCACCGGGCCGGCCGGACCATCGTCGTCACCGGCTCGGAGGTGGCCACGCCCCGGGTCTGGGACCTGGCCACCCGGACCATGCTGGCCGAGCTGACCGGCCACACCGCCGCGATCATCGCCGTCGCGGTCTCCGACGACGGGTCGCTGGCAGTCACCGGCTCCCTGGACGCCACCGCCCGGCTGTGGCGGCTCGACGAGTTCAGCCCGCACGGTGCGACGCTCACCGGTCACGACGGCGGTGCCTGCGCCGTAGCGTTCGCCCGGTCCGGCGAACGGCCCGTCGTGGTCACCGGCGACGGCGAAGGGACCTTGCGATGCTGGGACGTTGAGACCCATCAGCAGGTCGCGCACCCGCTGACCCGACACGCGTTGAGGATCACCTGCCTGACCACCGGCTTGGTCGGCGCGAGCGACCTGCTCGGTGTCAGCAGCGCCGACGGGACGGTCCGGATCTGGCGGCTGCCCGACCAGACGCTGCTGACCGAACTCAACCTGGAGGCGTACATCAGCCGGATCGCGCTCACGCCCGACGGGGTGCTCTGCGTAGGCACCAGCTCGGGCCTGGCCACCTTCACGCTCCGGATCTGATCCACTCCGGAAAGAAAGCAGGTGGCGGATGGGACGAGTCGTCCTGGTTCACGGTGTCGCCCAGCAGACGATGGGCCCGGAAACGCTGGCGGCGCAGTGGCTGCCCGCGCTGCGGGACGGGGTGGCCCTCGCCGGCGGCACCTTGTCGTCGGCCACGGTGACGATGGCCTTCTACGGCGACGTCTTCCGCCCCGCCGGCACCCGGAGCCTGGGCGAGCCGCCGTTGACCGCCGACGACGTGACGGACCCGCTCGACCAGGAGCTGCTGTTGACCTGGTGGGCGGAGGCGGCCCGGATCGACCCCGGCGTCTGCGGCCCGGCCGCCACCACCCGGCTGCGTACCCCGTTCGTGATCCAACGGGCACTCGACGCGTTGAGTCACTCCCGGTTCTTCTCCGGCCTCGCCGATCACCTGCTCGTGGGCGCGTTGCGGCAGGTCCGCCGCTATCTGACCGACGACGAGATCCGGCAGCGGATCCGTCAGCGCGTGCTCGACGCGCTGACCGAGGACACCCGGCTGCTGGTGGCCCACTCGCTCGGTTCGGTGGTGGCGTATGAGGCGCTTCACGCCGTCGGTGCCGCCTACCCGCAGGCACTGGTCACCCTCGGCTCACCTCTTGGTATCCGCGGGATGATCTTCGATCGGCTGGCGCCGGCGCCGCGGGCCGGCGCTGGCCAGTGGCCGCCACAGCTAGAGAGCTGGACTAACATCGCTGATCGGGGGGACGTCGTGGCACTGGTGAAGACCCTGGCCCCCGTCTTTCCGGGAGCACTGACGGACGTCAGCGTGCACAACGGGACCAAGGCCCACGATGCTCGTCCCTACCTGACTGCCCGGGAAACCGGCGATGCCGTACGGACAGCGCTCGAGCGCCTGCCATGAGCCCGCCGCCCGGTCTGGTGGCGCTGTGTGAGGATGGCGACGGACCGGCCGGCGAACGCCGCGACGGTGAAGGCGCCGGGGGCCGGTACCCATGCCGCGTCAGTGACTCGCGGCTCGTGGTCGCCTCGCCGGCTACCGGTGGGGGTCGTCATGGATGAACTGGACTTCTGGGTGCGGCTTGAGTTTCGCATCTGCGCCGAGTTCGAGGGCTTCGCGGACAGGCGCCTTCGGTCGTGCTGGTGTGACGGTCTCGTGCGCCGGCGGGCTTGGTGGTTCTTGGTTGGGCCGCGGTGTCGCGCTGTGGCGGCCGGGACTGCCAGAATCGTGTTCAAGGAGCTGTGTGCGCCGGGCGAGGAGACGACATGAGTGACTGGAACGACAAGATCATTGCTGAGTTTCGTGCCAACGGGGGGCAGGTGGGCGGTCAGTTCACTGGGGCGCCGCTGCTGCTGTTGCACACGGTCGGCGCCAAGAGCGGCCAGCTTCGCGTGAACCCGATGATGTACCAGAAGGTGGATGGCGGCTACGCCGTGTTCGGCTCCAAGGCCGGTGCGCCCACCAATCCCGACTGGTATCACAATCTGCTCGCTCGTCCGCAGGTACGAGCGGAGATCGGTACGGAGACGGTCGAGTTGGTCGCCAGGGTTGCGGTGGACGACGAACGGGAACGGATCTGGAGCGCCCAGAAGGCCACGTATGCGGGCTTTGCCGACTACGAGCGGAAGACCACCCGTCAGATCCCAGTCGTCGTACTGGAACCTGCGCCATAGGCGGAGAAGGCGCGACCCCGGCGGTGCATGGTCAGGTCGCCAGAGGCCCTTGCCACTGCCCATCCTCACCGGATGTGAGGATCGATCACCCAGGTCCACCGGTGGCTGCGGCCGGTGAGGCCGAGGACCCGGTCGGTTAGGGGAGTACGGATGACCGACCCGGTCGGGTCGCTCGATCCTGGTCTTCGCGCTGGTCACCGACTTCAACGTCGTCAGGTACATCTTCTCCGCGACCTGCCAGTCACGCGCGTGAAGGTATGCACCCTCCTCGAGTCCACCATCGGAGCCCGGACGAAGCGCACCTCGGGTTGCCCGTCCAGCTCCACCGACCCAGGCAACACGAACCTCGCCCGGCTCGTCCAAGCCCTTACCGTTCATCGACGCCATTCAAGGGCGGCACTGGGGCTCAGACGCCTCGGCGGTAGGTCGTCGGCGTGAACCCCAACCGCTCACGGAACTCGCGGGTCAGGTGGGCGTGGTCGGTGTACCCGAGTTCGGTGGCGATCTGCGAGAGGAGAGCCGTCGGCTCCAGACGGACCCGCTGCGCGGCCTCCTGGAGACGTCGGCGCCGAATCATCTCGACCGGCGTGAGCCCGACATACCGGATGGCCAGCCGCTGCAGCGTACGCGGAGAGATGTGCAGGCGGCTCGCTGCGTCGGGGAGGGTTCGCACGTCGGGGTCGCTGTCGATCAGGTCGGCCATGGCATTGGCCAGCCGGCCTTCGCCGGAGGCGGGCAGGGCTCGGGCCGCCAGCCATTCGCTGAACGTCTCGACCGCTTCGACGTGACGGGCGTCCTGTTCGGGAACCCGCATGGCCTGGACAACCGCGCGGTGCAACTCCGGCGCCTCGATGAGACGTTCGGAGTCCCGAAGATCGGCGGGTGCGTCAACGAACAGGGGCACTGCGGCCGGGCGGAGCAGCGCGCCGACGGCCCAGCCGCGTCCGGTCAGGTCGCGATACGACAGCCGCGTGGTGGGTCCGGAGAGGCTGACCTGCGCGGGCTCGACCACCAGGTGGCAGGCCGGGTACGCGACCAGGTACTGGCGCGAGGAGTGGTCCGCAGCGAAATCCCACTCCGGGATCCAGAACCACCGCACCAGGTCGTCGAGATGCGGCGGCGGAGGCACCCGACGGAACGAGGGCAGCCGTGCCGGGTAGAGGATGCCGCGGGTCTCGGCGCTCATTTCGCGACCCTACGGCAAGGATGACGCGAATCGACAAGCGGCGCGGCGACCGGCGCTCGTAACGTTCTGCCTCATGAACGGTCAGCACACCACCAACGGCATACCGCACGGGTTTACGAGCCTGACCCCTTTCCTGGTGATACCGGAGGCCGCCCGGGCCATCGCCTTCTACCAGGACGTCTTCGGCGCCCGCGTCGTTGATGTCACCGAGATGGGCGGCGTCGTCGTCCACGCCGACCTCGACTTCGGCCAGGGACGCCTGCAGTTTGGCGAACCCAACCCTCAGTACCACCTCGTCGCGGCACCGGCCGGCGACGACGACTGCTACTCGGTGGGGCTGTACTGTTCCGACGCCGACGACCTCGTGGCCCGGGCGGAGAGCGCCGGCGCCACGGTACGCGAGCCCCTCGCGACGTTCGTCTCGGGCGACCGTTACGGCTCGATCCGCGATCCGTTCGGCGTCCGGTGGACCATCATGACGAGGGTCGAGGACCTGTCCCCGGAAGAAAGCACGCGGCGGGTCACCGAGTGGGCTTCCCAGCAGGGCTGACGCGTGCGGGTTACGTGGGGCCCCGGTCAGGTGGCGGGGAGGCGTACTTCGAATCGGCAGCCGCGGGCGGTGTTGCGTACGTCTACCCGGCCGCCGTGCGCTTCGACGAGGCCGCGCACGATGGCGAGGCCGAGTCCTCCTCCTCCGCCTGAGCCGGCCGCTCCGGGTGTGCGGGCGCGTTCACCTCGGAACGCGACGTCGAAGACCCGGTCCAGGTCTTCGCCGGGGATGCCGCCGCAGGTGTCGGAGACGGCCAGCCACACGTTGTCGGGTTCGTGGCCGGCGGCGATGTGTACGCTGCCGTCCTCCGGTGTGTAACGGACGGAGTTGATCAGCAGGTTGCTGACGATCCGGGCGAGTTCGCGTTCGCCGGCCCGGACGCTGGGCCAGCCGCTGTCCGCGGCGATCAGGTGGATGCGACGGCGGGCGGCGAGCGGCGCGACGCCGGCGATCGCGTCGGAAACCACGTCGCGTAACGGCACGGTGGTGGGCATGAGTCGCAGCGCGCCGGCGTTGATCCGGGACAGCTCGAACAGGTCGTCGACGAGCTGGGTCATGCGGTCGGTCTCCACCCGGATCCGCCGGTGGTATTCGTCGACGATGGCCGGGTCGTGGATGATGCGGTCCTCGAGGGCCTCGGCCATGGCCCGCAGCCCGGCCAGGGGGGTACGCAGGTCGTGTGACACCCAGGCCACCAGTTCCCGGCGGCCGGCCTCCAACCGACGTTCGCGTTCCCGGGCTGTCTGGGCCCACACCGCGGAAGCGGCCAGCCGGCTGCCGAAAACGGCGCCGACGGCGAGGCTGATCACCGCGGAGGCGCTGACCGTGACGAGGACGACCCACAGGTCGTGTCGGGACAGGAACATGGCCTGGGCGACCGTGGCGACGCCGGCGACCACGGCGAGCACGGTGACGGTGAGTAGTACCAGGAGGTGGAGAAGGATCGAGCGGCCACGGAGCAGCCGTAGGGTTGCGGCGCCGACCAGGCCGACGACACCTCCGGCGGTGAGCGCGTAGAGCCCGATGAGCAGCGTGTCGGTCACGGGCCGGCTTCCTCATCGAGAGGGTCGTAGCGGTATCCGACGCCCCAGACGGTGCGAATCCGGTGCGGTTCGGCCGGGTCGTTCTCGATCTTCTCGCGCAGCCGGCGGACGTGGACGGTGACCGTCGACTGGTCGCCGAACTGCCATCCCCACACCTTGTCCAGCAGGTCGCTGCGGGACCAGGCCTGCCCGGGATGGCGCATGAGGAAGATCAGCAGATCGATCTCCCGGGCGGTCAACGACAGTGGCGCGCCGTCGACCTTGGCGATGCGGCGGGCGGTGTCCACGGTCAGCGCCGCGTCGGTCAGCTTCGCGGGGACGGTGGAGTGGGCGGTGTGTGCGGCGGTACGGCGCAACACGGAGCGGATCCGCAGCACGAGTTCGCGGGGGGAGAACGGCTTGGTGACGTAGTCGTCGGCGCCGACCTCGAGCCCGAGGACACGGTCGGCCTCCTCACCGAGGGCGGTGAGCATGATCACCGGCAGGTCGGGCAGTTGTCGGCGGATCCGGCGGCAGACTTCGAGGCCGTCGATGCCGGGCATCATGAGGTCGAGTACCACGAGGTCGGGGCGTTGGGCGGCGATCGCGGCGAGGCCGTCGGCGCCGTCGGTGGCCAACTGGACCTGGCAGCCGGCCTGCTCCAGGTAACGCCGGACGACGTCACTGACCGTCAGGTCGTCGTCAACCACCAACACCCGGTGTCCCATCCCCACCACGCTATCGCCGGGATTCACCGACCACCTCCGTCGGGTCTTTCGGATTTCTTACGGACTGCCGCCGCCCCACGCGGCCGGCGAGGCAACACGCATGCCAGCAGCGTCGCGCCGGCGATGACGAGCAGGACGGCGACGAGATTGCGACCGTACGGCAACGGCAGCACCGACGCGTCGTCGGCGGCGCGTCCGAATCCCAGGGCGAGGGGGAGACCGACCACGGTGACCGCTGCGGCGGTGATCGCGGCAATCCGGACCGCCGGACGGTTACGCGCCGGGACGCGGGTCAGCGCGGCGCCGACGGCAAGGACCGCCGCCATCCAGACGGCGTCGTGGCCGACCAGCACGGCGGTCAGGAAGAGCAGCACGCCGGCCGGTGCCAGGTCGCTGTCGGTGAGAGCGCCGACGACGGCGTACGCCATGAGCAGACAGCCACCGATGATCAATCCGGTCCGGGTCTTCATCGTGGCTCGCGTACGGTGATCCGGCTGATCCACTTGGTCTGCAATACGCCGGGCCGGTTCGGCGCCATCAGCCGCGCCGGATAGCCGTGGTCGATGTGCAGGGGTTCGCCGCCCAGCCGCAGCGCGACCAGGGTCAGCGGGTCAAGGACGTGTTCCGGCGGCACGGTGCAGGTGCGGTACCGTCCGCCCACCTGCAGTGACTCGACCAGGGCGTGCGCGTGTCGCGGATCGGCACCCACGAGCGTGACCAGATCGCGCAACCGCACGCCGGTCCACGTCGCGGTGGCACTCCAGCCCTCCACACAGGCGATCGGCAGGTCCGCCGTGTGCTGCGGAAGTCGGTAGAGGGCGGCGAGGTCCAGGCTGACGCCCCGACCGGGTCCGATGACCCGCAGCCGGTACGCCGGATCGAGCGCTGCGGCGCGTACGCCGGCGCCGTTCGCGGTCCTGTTCACCGGTACGCCCTGCGGTCCCACATCGGGATGCCGTGGGGCGAGCACCGCTAGACCGGCGAGCGGCCGGATCGTCTGGCCGACCGTGGTCAGGGTGATCAGACCGGATGCGGCGGCGAGGCCGCCGAGCAGCCCGCGCCGGCTCAGCCCGTCCTGCCGAGGTTCGCGGGTGGGGCGGATGAGTGCGGCGCGGACAGCCGGCAGGTGGACGCCGATGTGTACCAACAGCCCGCCGACCGTCAGCCAGGCCACCCAGTAGTGCCCGGCGGTGAAGAAGAACGGCATCGGCGCATACCAGCGGGCGATGTTGAGGACGCCACTGACCAGCAGGAACAGTGCTGCGGCGACCAGCACCCCGGTGCCCGCGCGTTCGGCCGCGTGGGCGATCGAGCGGGCCGGCGGCCAGCTGAACAGGCGCGGGTAGACCGACCACAGCTTGGCGCCGAGCAGCGGTATCGAGGCGAGACCGGTCGCCACGTGCACACCCTGGGTGAACCGGTAGAGCCCGACCGGTCGGGCCGGCCACCAGAACCAGCCCGGTGGATGCTGGATCAGGTGACTGAGCAGGCCAGTTAGGAAGCAGAAGCCGAACGCCACGCCGAGGGCGGCGCCGAGCTGACTGGTCAGTCGGGCCGACCGCAACCCGGACCGGAACACCCCGGGGCGCATCGGTCCGCGCCGCAGAGCCACCGGCGGTGCCGGCAGTGGTGCCAGACACCACTGGGCGAGCCGCCGCAGCACCGTCGATCGACCGGTCACCGGGGTGTCAGGGTGGCGAACCATCTGCCCCCCTCGGTCCAGGTGTGGAGAACGCGCATCGCCGTGGCCTCGGCCAGCCCGGGAAGATTGTCGAGGGGGACGCAGGCCCAGCGCAGCGAGCGGGCACCTTCCGGGGTCTGCACCGTCGCAGTGCCTGACCAGGCGGGCGTGCCGGCCGGCGCCAGCTCCGTATGGAGATGCCCTTCGGCGGCGAGCAGTTGGCGGCAGCGGCGGAGCAGCCGGTACGGGTCACCGCCGATGCCGATGTTGCCGTCGGCCAGCAGCAGGTGGCGCCAGCGACCGGTACCGGGCACTGGACCGAAGACGTCGCGTTGCAGCGCGGGCGCGCCGCGTCGGCGGGCCAGGCGGACCGCGCTGGCACTGAGGTCGATGCCGAGTACCGTTCGGCCGGCGTCGGCGAGTGCGCTGGTCAGTCGCCCGGGACCGCAGCCGACGTCGAGGGTGTGGCCGGTGCAGGCGGCGATCAGCGCGCCGTCCCCGGCGATCACGTCGCGGCACCAGGCGGCCGGGTCGAATCGGTACACGGCGCCGCTGGCGTGCCGGGCCGTGAACCCGGCCGGGATGCCCGCCGCAGCCCGGTCTATCGCGGTGTCGAAGACCGCGACGGCGTTCACCGGGCAACCACTACGGGCAGTGGCACGTCGGTGGCGACAGCACGGGCGAATCGGCTCTCCGGCGGACACAGCGTGGCCACGGCGTGGGCGTCGGCCGCGGTGTCCACGTCGCGCAGCCGAGGCATCAGGTGCACCCGCAGGCCGCGGCGGCGCAACGCGATCAGGGTGCGCCGGCCGGTGGACGCCGTGGAGGTCGCGATGGTGCGCAGCACGGTGGCGTGGCCGGGGTCGCGCAGGCCCAACGTCCACCAGCCGCCGTCGGTGGCGGGGCCGAGGACCGCGTCCGGGCCGCCCGGCGTGCCGAGCAGCTCTCGGGCCGTGTCGAGGTGGTCGGCGGCGAGCTGTGGGGTGTCCATGCCGATCAGGACGGCGGGCGTGCCGGGTGTCCGCGAGTCCGCGAACGCGTTGGCGAGGCGGTCGCCCAGGGAACCGCCTCTTTGGGTGAGCATCGCCCACCCTGCGGGGGCGAGGTAGTCGCCGTCCAGGACGAGGACCCGGGAGCTGGCTGCGGCGGTGGTGACGGTGTCGAGGGTGTCGGCCAGGGCGGCGGCGGCGATCCGGGCCGCCTGCTCGGGGGTGCAGGGTGGGCAGAGTCGCGTCTTGACCCGTCCTGGTGCCGGCGCCTTGGCCAGCACCAGAACCCGGGGAGCACTCACCGGGCCAGCACCGCGCTCATGTCGCGGATGGCGCGGGCGGTGCCGAGCAGGGTGCCGGTCACCTTCGATCGGGTGCCGGCGGCCCTCGGGTGGTAGTCGACGTCGATCTCGACCACGCGCCATCCGGCCCGATCGGCGGCGATCAGCAGTTCCAACGGGTACCCGAATCGGCGGTCGCGCAGTCCCAGCGCCAGCAGGTCGTCGCGGCGCACGGCCCGGATGGGCCCGATGTCGTGGACGTCCAGGTCGGTCGTGCGGCGCAACCGGTGCGCGAGGACGGCATTGGCGGCCCTGGCATGCAGCGGCCACACCCCCCGCCCGGTCGGGCGGCGCCGGCCGGTGGCCAGTTGCGCCTGCCCGCTGCGGACGTGACCGGCCAGCCGGGGCAACTGCGCCGGGTCGAACGAGCCGTCGGCGTCCATCACGCACACCACCCCGTCGGCGGGGTCCGCCGCCACGACACCGGCGTGCACGGCGGCACCGTATCCGGGCTCGGTCACGCTGATGACTTCCGCGCCGTGGGCGCGGGCCACCCCGGCCGAGTCGTCGGTCGAGCCGTTGTCCACCACGATCGGCCGGTAGCCGGCCGGTATCCGGGCCAGCAGGCCGGGCAGTGCCGGAGCCTCGTTCCGGCAGGGAAGAACCACATCGGTCATGTGGCGGACGCTAACCAGGATCGAGCGGGTGAGGTATTACCGGCCGATGATGAAGTCTTACGAACCGCTGACGGCTTCCCGCCACGGCCGCCTTCAGTGCCTGGCTGGTTCTAGCGTCAGTGCGTGCCTCACGTACTCGTCACCGGCGGAGCCGGTTTCATCGGGACCCATGTCGTCACCGCGCTGCACCGCGCGGGTCATCAGGTGGCCGTCGTGGACGCCGGCCATCCCGCCGCGCACCGTGTGCCACTGCCACACACCGTGGCTGGTGTCCCGCTGAGCCGCATCGACCTGCGTGACCGGGCCGCCGTCGCAGGCGCACTGGCCGACGTCGACGTGGTCGTGCACCAGGCGGCCATGGTCGGGCTCGGCGTGGACCTCGACGACCTTCCCGAGTACGTCGGCTGCAACGACCTGGGTACCGCCGTGCTCCTCGCCGAGATGGCCCGCGCGGGTATCCACCGGCTCGTGCTGGCCAGCTCGATGGTCGTCTACGGCGAGGGTGCCTACACGTGCGCCCAACACGGTGCGGTCCGCCCCGCCCCACGCGCTGCCGTGGACCTGGCCGCCAGCCGGTTCGAGCCCGCCTGCTCCACCTGTGGCGCAGTCCTAAAGCCGGAGCTCATCGACGAGGAGGCACCGGTGGACCCACGTAGCGTCTACGCCGCCACCAAGGTTGCCCAGGAGCACCTCACCGCGGCCTGGTGCCGGCAGACCGGCGGAACCGTGGTCGCGTTGCGGTATCACAACGTGTACGGGCCCGGCATGCCGCGCGACACGCCGTACAGCGGGGTCGCGGCGATCTTCCGCTCCGCGCTGGCGGCCGGCCGGGCGCCTCGGGTGTTCGAGGACGGCTGCCAGCGACGGGACTTCGTTCACGTCGACGACGTGGCGGCGGCCAATCTGGCCGCGGTGGCCGCGACCGGAGGCCGTACCGGCTGGCGTGCCTACAACATCGCCTCCGGCCACCCGGCCACCATCGGGCAGATGGCCGCCGAACTCGCGCGGGCCGCTGGCGGGCCCGTGCCGGTGGTCACCGGCGATTTTCGGCTCGGCGACGTGCGCCACGTGGTCGCCTCACCGGCACGTGCCCAGGCCGAACTCGGGTTCCGCGCGGCCGTCCGCCTCGCCGACGGAGTCAGGCAATTCGCCCACGCACCACTGCGCGGATGATGGCGGTCCTCGCCCGGCTGCGGCGCGACGCCGGGCGGGCGGACCTGCTCGCCGTCCTGGTCGCCGTCGGGCTGTTCGCTGTGGCTGCCGCTGTCGGCGGTCTGCTCTACCTGCTGGGCCGTCCGGTGCATGCCGGCGCGGCGCCGCTGTACGCGCACTGGCGGCCGCACGTCGGCATCGGCACCCCGCTGGCGCTGGGGGTGGCCGTGCTGGTCTGCTGGCGCGGACCCGCGCTGGCAGCGCGGCTGCCCTGGCGGCGGCTGCTCGCCCTGTCCTACGCCACCGCGGTGGCCTGGATATTGTCACTGGCCCTGATCGACGGCTGGCAACGCGGCATCGCCGGTCGGTTGACCACCCGCCACGAATACCTGCACGAGGTCCCCGGCGTCACCGACGTCCCCGCAGTGCTGCGCGACTTCACCACCCGGATCCTCGACTTCCAACCGGACTCCTGGACCACCCATGTTTCCGGGCACCCGCCCGGAGCGCTCCTGGTGTTCGTCTCGCTCGACCGGGTCGGGCTGGGCGGTGGCGGCTGGGCAGGTGTGCTGTGCATCCTGGTGGCGGCGCTCGTCGCCGTCGCCGTGCCGCACACCGTGCGGCTGCTCGGCACCGACGAAGCCGCGCGTGTCGTGCTGCCCTTCGCGGCGCTGTTTCCCGGGGCGGTGTGGTCCGGGGTATCCGCCGACGGCCTGTTCGCCGGCGTGACCGCCGCCGGCGTCGCGTTGCTGGCGTACGGGGTCACCCGGGGTAGCGCGGTCGGCGCGTTCGGCGGTGGCGTGCTGCTGGGTTTCGGCTGCTACCTCTCCTACGGGCTGGTGCTGGTGGTCCCGCTCGCGCTGGCAGTCGTGCTGCTGGGTCACCGGCACCGAACCGCCACATGGTGGGCGCTCGGGGGTGCGGCACTGGTGGTGGGCGCCTTCACGGCTACCGGCTTCGACTGGCTGACCGGCTATCACCTGGTCATCGAGCGCTACTACCAGGGCATCGCCAGTCGGCGCGCGTACGGCTACTGGGTGTGGGCCAACCTCGCAACCCTCGCCGTCGCCGCGGGCCCGGCGACCGCCGTCATCCTCCGCCGGGCAGCAGTCACCGGATGGCAGGGGATCTCGTCGCTGCGACCAGTGGCGGGCATCCTGCGGTTGCCACGCGGCAGCCCCGGGTACGCCACATGGCTGTTGCCCCTCGCTGCTGCGGCGGCCATCGTCGCCGCAGACCTGTCCGGCTACAGCAAGGCCGAGGTCGAACGCATCTGGCTGCCCTTCACTTGCTGGTTCATGGCGGGTGCCGCCCTGATTCCCCACACCGGCCGCCGCAGGTGGCTCGCCGCGCAGGCAGCGGTGGCCCTCGCGGTCAATCACCTGCTCCTGACGGCATGGTAGGCGTGGCCCGACCATGAGGAGCACTCATGAGAAGTGGTTTTCGACAACTGAAAGGTGGCCGGTGTGTCCCCACTCGCGGAACTTGCCGTCATCGGCGGCTCGGGTCTCTACGCGCTGCTCGACGGCGCCACAGAACACGTCGTCCAGACACCGTACGGCGTTCCCTCCGATGCGGTGACGATCGCCGATGTGGGCGGCCGTACGGTGGCGTTCCTCCCCCGGCACGGCCGGGACCACCGGCATCCTGCGCACCGGATCCCCTACCGGGCCAACCTGTGGGCGTTGCGGTCTCTCGGGGTACGCCAGGTGCTCGCGCCGTGCGCCGTGGGCGGTCTGCGGCCGGAACTCGGGCCCGGCACGTTTGTGGTGCCCGACCAGCTCATCGACCGGACCAGCGGCCGGGCGCAGACCTACTACGAGCGGGATGCGGTGCACCTTTCCTTCGCCGACCCGTACTGCCCGGTCGGCCGGGGTGCCCTGCTGGCCGCTGCCGCCGGGCGGGGTGTGGACGCGCACGACGGCGGGACCATGGTGGTGGTGGAGGGGCCGCGGTTCTCCACCCGTGCCGAATCCCGGTGGTACACGGCGATCGGCGGCGCGGTCGTCAACATGACCGGCCACCCGGAGGCGGTGCTCGCGCGGGAGTTGGCCCTCTGCTACAGCTCGATCGCCCTGGTGACCGATCTGGACGCCGGGGTGCAGAGCGGTCACGGGGTGACCCAGGAGGAGGTGTTCCGGGTCTTCGGCGAGAACACCGAGCGGCTGCGAGGTTTGCTGCTCGACGCCATCGACGTGCTCCCGGCCGAGCGGGACTGCCCCTGTCCGCGCAGCCTGGACGGCATGAAGCTCCCGATCGAGCTGCCCTGAACGTGTCGACCTCGACATTGCTGTCGGTCCGGCATCAGTGGCCGGTGCTGAGGGTGCCGGCGAGAGTGCCGTGGATGGCCGCGCTGGGCGTGTTCAGCTCGACGATTTCAACAGTTTTACCCCGTGCCGCGTATTTTGTGGTGATGGCGTCGAGTGCGGCGACGGACGAGGCGTCCCACACGTGGGCGTGGGTCATGTCGATGATGACGTTGTCCGGGTCGTTCGCGTAGTCGAACTGGTAGACGAGATCGTTGCTGGAGGCGAAGAAGAGTTCGCCGTGTACGGAGTAGATGCGGGTGCTGCCGTCGGGGTCCAGCACGCTGGTGACCTCGACGAGGTGGGCGACTCGGCGGGCGAAGATGACCATGGCGGTGAGTACCCCGGCGATGACGCCGATGGCGAGATTGTGGGTGGCGAGCACCGCGCCGACGGTGGTGATCATGACGAGGGTCTCGCCGAGTGGCATGCGCTTGAGGGTGGCGGGGGCGACGGAGTGCCAGTCGAACGTGGCGACAGCGACGATGATCATCACGGCGACGAGGGCGGCCATGGGGATCACCGCGACCACGTCGCCGAGGCTGACCACCAGAATGAGCAGGAACACGCCGGCCAGGAAGGTGGACAGCCGGGTGCGGGCGCCGGATGCCTTCACGTTGATCATCGTCTGGCCGATCATCGCGCAGCCGCCCATACCGCCGAAGAAGCCGGTGACGATGTTGGCCACGCCCTGGCCCCAGGACTCGCGGGTCTTGTTGGAGTGGGTGTCGGTGATGTCGTCGACGAGTTTGGCGGTCATCAGCGACTCCATCAGTCCGACCAGCGCCACGCCGAAGGCGTAGGGGGTGATCAGGGTCAGGGTCTGTGTCGTCCACGGGATCTGCGGCAGGCCGAGCGTGGGCAGGCTGTTCGGCAGTTCACCCTGGTCACCCACGGTGGGTACCGCTACGGCGGCGACCACCGTGATCACGGTGAGGGCGACGATGGCGACCAGCGGGGCGGGGACGGCTCTGGTCAGTCGGGGTAGCCCGACCATGATCGCCAGAGCGAGGGCGACGAGAGGGTAGACCAGCCACGGTACGCCGAGCAGGTGCGGGACCTGGGCGGCGAAGATCAGGATGGCCAGGGCGTTTACGAAGCCGACCATCACGCTGCGCGGAATGAATCGCATCAGTTTCGCCACCCCGAGCACGGCCAGCAGTACCTGGATCGCGCCGCCGAGGATCACCGCGGCGATCAGGTAGTCAAGCCCGTGCTCGCGGGCCAGCGGTGCGACGATCAGGGCGATCGCGCCCGTCGCGGCGCTGATCATGGCTGGTCGGCCGCCGCAGATCGAGATGACCACGGCCATGGTGAACGAGGCGAACAGCCCGACGCGGGGATCCACGCCGGCCAGGATGGAGAAGCTGATCGCCTCGGGAATCAGGGCCAGGGCGACGACCAGGCCGGCGAGGACCTCGGTGCGGAACACCTTCGGCGACAGCCAGGGCGGTCGGGACAGACGCGGCCGAAAGGCCGCGGACAGCATCGAAGACATACAGCCGTTTCCGTTCAGGGTGTGCCCACCAGGCGCACACGTGTGGCCGCACCTGTCAGGGCAGCGGCGTATTATTCGCACATCAGTACCGGTCGGACGTTTCTGGACCGTTTCCGGGCATCGTCGCCCGGAGAAAGGCCGAGAGGGGCCGTAGCCGCACCTCGACGACCTGCACGAAATCTACCGTCTGGTGAGGGTAGAGTCCGACCAACGTGATGATCACCACTGCCGGTCCGCCGGTGTCGGGCCGGGTGGTGTGCCGGCGGACTGCTCTCGCTCCCGGTGGTGCCGGTGAGCGTGAATGGCAGTTGTCTGGTGGGGGCCACCGGGTTGCGGGGTGATCGGGAGGTGGGACGGAAGCGATGGGTGGTGGTGCGTTGCGGCAGATCGGTGAGGTGGCGGAGCGGACTGGGTGAGTCTGCGCACGATCCGCTACTACGAGGAGGTCGGCTTAATCGTGCCCTCCGCGCGCAGTCAGGGTGGCTTCCGCCTCTACACCGACGCCGACGTGGACCGGCTCCAGGTGGTCGAGCGGATGAAGCCGCTGGAGTTCAGTCTGGAGCAGATGCGCGAGCTGCTGGTGATTTCTGATCGGCTGCCTGGGATGTCCGGCTGTCGAGCGGGAGCGGCTGCTCGACACCCTTGCCGGCTACCGTGAGGCTGTTCACGAGCGGTGCGTCGCGTTGCGGTCGCAGCTTGCCACGGCGGAGGAGTTCGCGGCGACCCTGTCTGGTCATCTGGGCGTGTCGGGGTCCTCCAGCGCCACTCGGGCTGCTACCGGCGCCTGAGCGTCTGTCTCGTCCTTGATTGGGCATCCCTGACGTGAAGGTGTTGTTCCGGCTGGGTCGGCGTGGAAGGGGGTGGGTGAGTGCCGTCGGTGGCAAGCGTGGCTGGGGTTGTGGCGGAGGCGGCGCGGCGGCGGACGTTTGCGGTGATTTCGCATCCTGATGCCGGGAAGTCGACTATCACGGGAGGCGCTCGCGTTGCATGCCGAGGTGATCGGGGAGGCCGGTGCGGTGCACGGTAAGGCCGGTCGTAGGGGGGCGCCTCCGCGGCGTCGGCGACGCCGAGGTACTCACCCGCGTCCGGGACGGCGCCCTGCTCGCCCTGTTCACCACCGGCTGGCGGATGCGCTCCATCGACGACAGCCGCCCCGGCCTCACCCTCGATGAACTCCCCGCCGCCGGATAGCCGCCCCGCACCCCACGGTCGCGACCGCACATGCCGTCCTGATGCTCGACCCGCTACGTCAAAGCGGCTCCGTGACATTCTGGTCCGACCCGTCAGCCGTGCGACGGGCGAGGTGGAGAAGGTCGTCGACACTCCACTGATCATCCGCTTGGTGGCCGTACTTGTGGGCGTGGACGCGGCCGTCGGTGCCGATGAGGAAGTCGGCGGGCAAGCCGAGGGCGGTTTCCCCGCGACCAGGGGGTGTGAACTTGCCCGAGGCCACGCCGCGCAAGGCTGCGAGCCAGGTTCGTGGGTGCAGCGCCGCCCACGGTGAGGTGTCGACGCCGAAGCGGGCGTAGAGGCGGCGATGTGGATCGGCGACGGCGGCGAAGGGTAGGTCGCCCTGGTACGGGAGCATGGCGGCGGTTGTGGAGTGGAAGACGGCGACCTCCCGGATGCCAGCGGCGACAATGTCGTCATGCCGGCGGGTGACGGAGCGCAGGTGCAGGTTGCAGATGGGGCAGCCGGCGAAGCGGCGGAATTGCAGGTGGACCAGGCGGTCCGGGTCGGGAATCCGGACCGGTCGCCCGGTGATCGTGGTGAGGTCGAGTGGGCCGACGCGTTGTCCGTTGTGGATCTTGGATCTGGCGATGGTGTCGTCTCCTTCGTTGCTTAGGTGGGCTGGGCGAGGCGGGGCCAGGGGTAGCCGTTGGCCTCGGCTTCGGATAGGGATTCGCGGACGGCGGTCCGCCAGTCCTCGTGCGGGGTGTAGCCGAGTTTGCGGGCGGCGTGGTCGGTGGGGCAGTCCCAGTCTTCGGAGACGTGCACCAGGGAGCGGGTCAGGAAGGGATCGGAGCCGGACAGGACAGGGTGCAGCTTCTCCATCAGCCATGCGAAGGCGTAGCCGGCGGCGTACGGGACGCTGAACCAGGGGCGCGGGGAGCCGGTCTCGTCAGCGATGAACTCGATGACTTGGCGGGTGGTGGGCGACGTCGGGCCGCAGATGTTGAACGACTCGTAGTCGTCGAGCCCATCGGTGGTCGCGGCCAGTGCGTACGCCTCGCCTAGGTCGCTGCCGCCGACGAGCGCGAGGCGGGCGCGTCCGCCGGCGAGCCAGGGCACGAGGCGGGTGCGTAGCCGGGGTACGAGAGCCGGCACCAAACCGAGTGTGTTACCGGCGCCGACGAAGTGCCCGAGGCGCATGGTGACCATCTGGGTGCCGCGGTCGCTGCTGCGGCGCATGTGGTCGTCGAGGTCGATCAGCCGGTCGAGGTGGGGCCAGAAGCCGGTGCGGCGGGTCGGGGCGAAGTCGTCGATCGGTCCGCCGTCGGCGGGACGCGCGGCGATCGCGATCGTGCTGGTCTGGATGAAGCGGCGGACGCCGCGGTCGATGGCCCGGTCGATCAGGTCCCGGTTGGGCTCGAAGAACTGGCGGCGCTCCAGCTCGGCGTGGCCCCAGAAGGCGCCCCAGGTGCCGGCGTGGCAGACCACGTCGATTGAGTCGACTACCGCCTTGCGATATCCGGGGTCGCGCAGGTCGCCGACACGGGCCTCGCCGGTGAAGGCCGGGGGCAGCCGGTCGGGCGTGCGGCAGGCGGCGACGAGGGTGACGTTGGGGCGCGCGGCCAGCGCGGCGAGGATGTTGCGGCCGAGGAAGCCGGTGGCGCCGGTGACCAGCACTCGCGTGGCGCGCGACCGGGGACTCATGCCGTCGTCCCGGTCGGGCTGCCGGCGGCGCACATCCTGCTGATCGATGCGCCGAAGGCGCGGTGGTCGATGTCCCAGGGGTCGAACCGTTGGTGGTCGAGTAGGGGTGTCACGGCTGCTCCTTTGCTGGTGCGGGTTGGGGATTACAGACTTTGGATCCAGCCGGTGAGCCTGGAGGTCTCCCGGTCGATGTAGCCGGGGTCGCCGAGGCTGTGGGCGATCAACGACACGCCCTGCAGCGCGGAGAGCAGGTGCAGGGCCAGGTCGGCGGCGTCGGCGTCGTAGCCGAGCGTCCGGAATTGCCTTGCCAGCCAGCCCAGCAGCTCGGCGAAGATGGCCCCGGCCCGCTCGGCAAGGGGACCGCCCGCCTTGTGCAGCTCGGCACAGAGCGTGCCGACGGGGCAGCCGCTGCCGGCCAGCACCGCACGGTTGTCGGCCGTCATCTGCACGAACGCCGTCAGCCGTGACTGCGCGTCACCGGCCTGCTCCCACCGCGTGCGCAGGGTGGCGTAGTGCCCGGCGTGTTCGGCGACGAGGGCGTCGCCGATGGCGTCCTTGGTTTTGAAGTAGTAGTAGACGTTGCCCAGCGGCACCCCGGCCGCGCCGGCGATGTCTGCGAGCGTGGTCCGGGCGAATCCCTGCTCATGCACGAGCCGGACGGCGGCCTCGATCAGCCGGCTGCGTTTGTCGGATTGGCGGTTCACCACCTCATCCCACCACCCCTCAGTTAGCTAGCTAACTTATGCGAGTGTTAGGAGATCGTCAAGCAGGGGCAACCTCCCGGCCCTGGTGATGAGTTGTCGCGTCCGCATCCGTCATACCTAGGACGGGACACGGCAAGGCGGAAGGATGACGTGATGAGTGCGGACAGGCGGCTGGAGGAGCTGGGCGGAACCGGTCTGGGCGAGGTTGACGAGCCGGCCTTCTCGGGGCTGGCGCGGCGGCACCGGCGGGAGCTGCACGTGCACTGCTACCGGATGCTCGGGTCGTTCGAGGACGCCGAGGACACCGTGCAGGAGACGTTCCTGCGTGCCTGGCGGAGGCGGGAGACCTTCGAGGGGCGGTCGACGTTCCGGGCCTGGCTGTACCGGATCGCCACCAACGCCTGCCTGGACCTGCTGGCCAAGTGCCGCCCGGAGCCCGCGACCGGCGGCGAGGTGCTGTGGCTGCAGCCCTACCCGGACCGGCTGCTCGACGAGCTGCCCGCAGGCGACGCGGACGAGCCGGAGACCGTCGCCGTAGCGCGGGAGACGATCGAGCTGGCGTACCTGGTCGCGGTCCAGCACCTCGCACCCCGTCCGCGGGCCGCGCTGATCCTGAGGGACGTTCTCGGCTGGCCGGCGAAGGACGTCGCGGAGCTGCTCGGGGACTCCGTCAACTCCGTGAACAGTGCGCTACAGCGGGCCCGCGCCGGCATGCGGGAACACCTGCCGACCGAGCGGCAGGACTGGACCGGCGGCGAGGAGGACGCCGGGACGCGCGAGCTGGTACGCCGCTACACCGACGCCAGCGTGACCACGGACATCGACGGGCTCGCCACCCTGCTGCGCGACGACGTCCGCTGCTCGATGCCGCCCACGCCCGGCCTGCATGTCGGCCGCGACGCAGTGGTGAACGACTGGGTCCAGAGCGGCTTCCAGGGAATGAGGGGCCTGCGTGCCGTACCGACCTGCGTGAACCGGCAGCCCGCAGTCGCCTTCTATCTGTGGCGGGGGCAGGCGGCCGGGTACCTGCCGCTGACGATCGACGTCCTGCGCGTCACCGGCGGGGCGATCACCGAGATCATCACGTTCCACGACGACCGGTTCCCCCGGCTCGGGCTGCCCGCGCGCCTGCCGGCGGACGGCACCGAGTAGTCCGGAGTGGCCGCTCGCGCCGCACGGCGGAGCGCGTGCCGCGGTGCGGTGACCACAGGTCCAGCGACGTGATCTGCGCGTTGGGGTCTCGACCCAACTCTTCGTGATCGTCGCACCGACCAAGACCTCCGTCCGACCACCCTTCTCGCCGCGTGATCAGCCGGCGACCGCTGCCGCCACCGCCTGCTCCAGGATGCCGAGGCCCTCGGCCAGTTCCTGATCCGTCGACGTCAGGGGTGGCATGAGCTTCACCACCTCGTCCACGGACCCGGACCTCTCCACCAGCAGTCCACGGCAAAAGGTCTCCCGGGCGACCCGTTCGGCCATGTGGGGTTTCCGGAAGGCCAGGCCCCACACCAGGCCGCGACCACGTGACGCCGCTATGTGTGCCGGGTGCCGAGCGGTGAGTTCCCCTAGGCTCTCATCGAGCAGGATCTCCCGTTCCGCGGTCTGCTTCTCCAGTTTGCTGTCGGTCCAGAACTCGTTCAGTGCGGCGGCTGCCGTGATGAAGGCGGAGTTGTTGCCGCGGAATGTTCCGTTGTGTTCGCCGGGTTGCCATACGTCGAGTTCGGTGCGGAACAGGGTGAGGGACATCGGCAGGCCGTACCCGCTGATGGACTTGGACAGGCAGACGATGTCGGGGGTGATCCCGGCGTGTTCGAAGCTGAAGAACGGGCCGGTGCGGCCGCAGCCCATCTGGATGTCGTCGATGATCAGGAGGATGTGGCGGCGGGCGCACAGTTCGGCGAGATCGGCGAGCCAGGTCGCGCGGGCTGGGTTGATGCCGCCTTCGCCCTGTACGGTCTCCACGATGACGGCGGCGGGTAGGTCCATTCCGCTGCTGCGGTCGCCGAGCATGGTGTCGAGCAGGGTGAGCCCGGAGATCTGGCCGCCGGCGAAGCCGTCGTAGGGAATGCGCCAGGTATGCCCGAGTGGAACGCCGGCGCCTGCGCGTTTGGTGGCGCTTCCGGTGATGGCCAGCGAACCGAGCGACATGCCGTGGAAGGCGCCGGTGAAGGCGACGATGGTGTGGCGTCCGGTTACTTTGCGGGCGAGCTTCAGCGCGGCCTCCACGCTGTTGGTTCCGGTGGGTCCGGGGAACTGGACGCGATAGTCCAGGCGGCGTGGGACGAGTACCCGCCCAGCGAACTCGGTCAGAAAGTCCTGTTTGGCGGCGGTCAGCATGTCGAGGCTGTGGGTGACGCCGTCCTGCTCGAGGTAGTCCAGCAGGGCTCGTTTGAGCACCGGGTGGTTGTGGCCGTAGTTGAGGGCGCCGGCGCCGGCGAAGAAGTCGAGGTAGACGCGGCCGTCGCGGGCGAACATACGGCTGCCTTGCCCGCGGTCGAACACGACCGGCCAGTCCCGGCAGTAGCTACGGACCTCGGACTCGATTGTCGCGGCGGTCATGATGTCTCCATAGGGTTGTAGACCGGGCGGCCCGAGCGCTCGCTGGCGAATGTGGAAGCGACGCCGAAGACGCGTTCACCATCGCGGAGACGACCGGCCGCAGGACCTGCTCGCGGCGCTGAACGACAGGAAGCTCTGGTGCCGACCCGCCACACCGCGCTCGGCGGTCGACGGGTCGGCGTGGTGAGGTCCGACCTCGGCTTTCAGGTCTGAGCCATCTGCTCCCGGAGGCTCCGTGGCCGCATGTCCGACCACACCTTCCCGATGTGATCCAGGCACTCCTGCTTCGACCCGGACGTCCCCTCCGCGGTCCAGCCGAGCGGCAGCTCCCGGTCGGCCCACCAGATCGAGTACTGCTCCTCGTCGTTGCGCACGACGCGGTAGACACCGTCGTCAGTCATGACCCCTCCGGCGTGGTCGGGTGATCCGAGATTGTCAGCCGATACTGCCGGTGCGACCCGTGTCGCCGATAGAGACGAACGCGCAGACGCGTGGTGCGGCTCCGTCCCTGTTCGACGGCCCGCCGAGTCGCCCAGGCTCTGGGTGCGGCGGAACGCCACCTGGAAGGGGGCCCGACATGGCCGAGCGACGCCACCTGATCTCTGTCGGCGACCTCACCGACGACCAACTGCGCTGGATCGTCCAGCGCGGCGCCGAGTACTCGTGTGGCTCTGCGGGAGCACCCCGGCCGCTGTCCGACACGGTCGTCGGTCTGTTGTTCCGTAGGACGTCCACCCGTACCCGGACCGCGTTCTCCGCCGGCGCACTGCGTCTTGGCGCCGAACTGATCACGTACGGCCCCGACGACCTGCAACTGGCCACCGGCGAGTCCGTCGAGGACACCGGGGCGGTCCTCTCCGGGATGCTCGACGTTCTGGTCGCCCGGACCGCCGGGCCGGAGGCCGAGCTTCGGGCGTACGCCGCCCAGAAACGCATGTCGGTGATCAACGCGATGAGCGCGGTCGAACACCCGACGCAGGCCCTCGCCGATCTCACCACGATCGTGCGGCACTTCGGTCGGGTCGAGGACATCCGGGTGCTGTACGTGGGGGAGGGGAACAACACCGCCTCGGCGCTGACGCTCGCGCTGTCCCGATACCCCGGCACCGAGCTGCACCTGCGCACCCCGCCCGGGTACGGCGTCGAGCAGAGATACCTCGATCAGGCGGCGGCGTCCGCCCGACGTGGTGGCGGGCGCGTCGAGCAGCGGCACGATCTGTCTGGTCTGCCACCGGTCGATGTCGTCTACACCACCCGGTGGCAGACCACGGGATCGACGAAGCCGACCCCCGACTGGCGGTCCGCATTCGCCCCGTTCCAGGTCGACGAGGCGCTGATGGCAACCTGCGCGGGCGCGGTGTTCATGCATGACCTGCCGGCACACCGGGGCGAGGAGGTGACCGGGGCGGTGCTCGACGGACCCGCGAGCATCGCCTTCACCCAGGCCGAGAACAAGTACCACAGCGCCCGTGCGGTCCTTGAGTGGTGCGCCGCCGACCGGTCGAGCGGCGGAGCGGTGCTGTGACCAGCTTCCTCGACGACATCCTCATCCACGCCGCGACCCGGCCCGACGCGCCGGCGATCGTCACCCCGGACACCGTCGTGTGCTACCGGGACTTCGCCGCCCGGACCGATCGGCTGGCCCGGGCGCTGGTCGCCCGGGGCGTCGGACCGGAGCAGGTCTGCGCGGTCATGGTCGACCGGGGCCCGGCGGCAGTCATCGCGATGGCCGCCGTGCTTCGAGCCGGCGGCGCCTTCCTCACCCTCGACGCACAGCTACCCGACAAGCGGCTGGCGGGCATGGTCCGCACCGCCCAGGCCAGGTTCCTGGTCACCACGCCAACCCGGGCCGGGCACCTCGACCTCCTCCCCATCGACGGCCCGACCGTATTCGTCAACGCTCCTGACGTGCCGGCGCCCCTGCGACCGCTGTCGCCCCGTTCGCTCGCCTACGTGAGTCACACCTCCGGCTCGACCGGGCCACCGAACGCCGTACTGCTTGAGCACCGCGGCGTGACCAACTACCTACGGTTCATCGTCGACGACTACGGACTTGATCCGGACACCGTGGTGCTGCAGCTCGCGCCCTTCGGGTACGACGCCTCGATCCGCGACACGTTCGCTCCCCTCGTCGCCGGCGGGCAGGTGGTCCTGGTGCCGCGCTCCACCCTGTTGCGTAACCGCGGGTTCGTCGCGGCCCTCCGTGAGTGGGGGGTGAACACGATTCTCTCGGCCACTCCGACGTTCCTGACGTCGCTGCGCCGAAGCGACCTGCCCGACCTGCGGTTGACCGTCTCCAGTGGCGAGTCGCTGCGACCGTTCCTCCTCGCCGGCGGCCGGGACTGCCTGCGCGGACGGATGGTCAACCAGTACGGTCCGACCGAGACCACGATGACCTCGACACGATTCGACGTGCCGCCGGTCCCCGACTCGACGGTCGACCTGATCGGAACACCGATCGACGGTGTCAGCGTCCACCTGCTCGACGACGATCTGCGCACCGTCCCCGACGGCGGTGTCGGCGAAGTGTGGATCGGTGGATGTGGCGTCGCGCGCGGGTACGGCGGCCAACCGGCGTTGACCGCGGACCGGTTCGTGCCGGACCCCCACGGCGCGCCCGGCACGCGCATGTATCGCACCGCAGACCTGGCGCGCCGGCTGCCCGACGGTGACCTCGTGTACCTCGGGCGCATCGACCGGCAGTTCAAGGTCCGCGGATACCGGATCGACCCGGCCGAGATCGAGGGCGCGCTGCTGGCCCATCCCGCCGTCACCGGCGCGGTGGTCACCGCGGATACGGATGCCGGCGGCCGGGTCTTCCTCGTCGCGCACGTCGCTGGCGCGTCGGCGGAGGTGACGGACTCTGTCCTGCGCGCACATCTCGCGACGACGCTGCCCCACCACATGATCCCGCGACGGTTCGCCCGGATCGACACCGTACCCACGACCGTCAGCGGCAAGACCGACCGCAGGGCGATCAGCGTGGACGGGCAATGAGGACGACAGGCATCGTGCCCACCCTCGCGGATGTGCGCACGGCCGCCGACCGGATCACGGGGCTGGTGGATCGTACCCCGGTGCTGGCCCTGGACTCGCGGGTGCTGCTCAAGGCCGAGCACCGGCAGCGCGGCGGCTCGTTCAAGGCCCGGGGCGCGGCGAACGCGATGCTCGGGCGGTACGCGGACGAGGTGGTGGCCGGTTCGTCCGGCAACCATGGCATCGCCGTCGCCATGCTGGGTGCCGCATTGGGTATCAGGGTGACGATCGTGATGGCCGCCGGGGCCAGCGGCGGCAAGGCACACGCGATCCGCTCGCTCGGCGCCGATGTACTTCAGGTGGACGGCGGCGTCGTCGAACGCGACCGCCGGGCCGAGGACATCGCCGTGGCGACCGGAGCGGTCCTCGTGCCGTCCTCCGATGATGAGCTGGTGGTGGCCGGGGCCGGCACCGTCGGGCTCGAGGTGTTCGAGGATGCGCCGGACGTGTCGACGGTCTTCGTGCCGACCGGCGGCGGTGGCCTGCTGGCCGGCGTGTGCCTGGCCGCCTCGGCGCTGTCCCGAGCGGTCCGGGTCGTGGGGGTGGAGCCGATGTCCGCCCGCCGTTACGCCGTCTCGGTTGCCCGAGGTACGCCGACGGAGCTGCCGCCGTCCATGACGATTGCCGACGGCCTCCGAGGTCAACGACCCGGCGTGGTTCCCTGGCTGATCATTCGGCACCGGGTCGACGATCTGATCGGCGTGACCGACGGCGCGATCAGTCACGCACTGGGTGTCCTCCGCCGCGCTGGTGTCAGCGCGGAGCCGAGCGGCGCGGTGGCGCTGGCCGGCGCGCTACGGCGCGGATTCTCCGGCCGTGCGGTGGCGATCGTGTCCGGTGGAAACAGCACGGTCGGCACCGGCGGCAGAAGAACAGAAGAACCTCCGGCAGAACTGCTGCCGGCGTCAACCGGAGAGTCTGCACGTTCTTCCCTGCGCTGGCTCGGTGCTGTGGAGGAGCCTCGTGGCAGGCGAATCGTGGAGCGAGTGCAACTCGAGGAGCGGCTCTATGACCGAACAATCACCCCACGGGTCAGGAGTGCTGGCGACCATCGGAGCGACACCGATCGTCGAGCTGGTGAAGCTCGACCCGGAGAGTCCTTTCAGGACGTTTGCTAAGTTGGAGTCGCACAACCCCGGCGGCAGCATCAAGGACCGCTCGGCGCTGGAGATGCTGCGGGAGCGCATCCGCGACGGACGGCTCGTACCCGGACGCTCGGTGGTGGTCGAGTCCAGCTCCGGCAACCTCGGAATCGGTCTCGCGCAGGTCTGCGGGTACTACGGAATCCGCTTCATCTGTGTGGTCGACCCGCGTACCAACCGGCACAACATAGCCATCATGCGTGCCCTGGGCGCGCAGGTCGAGGTGGTCACCGACGTCGACCCGACCACCGGTGAGTACCTGCCCGTACGCATCCGCAGGGTTCGTGAGCTCGTCGCGACGACCGATCACGCGTACTGCCCGGACCAGTACTCCAACCCCCTCAACCCGAGGGCGCACCACGCGACCGTGCGAGAGATCGTGCGGGCCCTGCCCGAGATCGACTACCTGTTCTGCGCCACGAGTTCCTGCGGCACCCTGCGGGGGTGCGCCGAGTACATCCGCACGCACAAGCTGCCGGTGACCATCGTGGCGGTGGACGCGATGGGCAGTGCGATATTCGGTCCGGCGGTCGGTTGGCGGATGATTCCCGGCCACGGCGCGTCGGTGCGTCCGAAACTGTACCGCAGCGATCTGGCGGACATCGTGCTCCGGGTCGACGATCTCGACGCGGTCGCGGCCTGCCGTCGGCTGGCCGCCCGCGAGGCGATTCTCGTGGGTGGCTCGTCGGGCGCCGTCGTGGCGGGCCTGGAGCAGATGCGCGACCAGATCCGGCCCGGGGCCACGTGCGCGATGGTCTTTCCCGACCGTGGTGAACGGTACCTGGACACCATCTACGACGACGACTGGGTCATGACGTACTTCGGTGACGTGTCGCACCTGTGGAACAAGCCCGACATGCAGGTGGCGCCGTGTTGATTGTCGGGGCAGGTGAGGTCCGGGCAGTCCTCGACGGGGGCGAGCGCGAGGTGGTGGCCGCGGTGGACGCGGCGTACCGGGCGCATGCGTCGGGCCGGACGCAGGTACCGCAGTCGGTGTTCCTCCGCTTCCCGCACGGCGAACGCGAGCGGATCATCGCATTGCCGGCCTTTCTGGGCGGTGAGACGCCGACCTGCGGGGTGAAGTGGGTGTCGTCGTTCCCCGGCAACCTCGGGCGGGGTATGCACCGGGCATCGGCTGTGATGATCTTGAACTCGGTACACACCGGTGTGCCGGAGGCGATCCTCGAAGCGTCGGCGATCTCGGCCGGACGTACGGCCGCGAGCGCTGCCCTCGCGGCGTCCACGCTGTCCTCGTCGAGCCCGGAGACCGCTGTGACGCTCGTCGGCTGTGGTCCGATCAACTTCGAGGTGCTGAGGTTTCTGCGGACCGTGCTGCCGAAGGTCGACACGGTGACGTTGTACGACCTGAGCGCCGAACGGGCACATTCCTTCGCCACCCACGCGCGGTCGGTCTGGCCGACGCTGAAGGTCGACGTGGCCGCAAGCGCGGCCGACGCCCTGGCCCGCCACACGTTGGTGTGCCTGGCGACGACGGCGAGCGCCCCGCACCTCAGTGCCGGGCACTGCCGTCCGGGAACCCTGGTGCTGCACCTATCGTTGCGCGACCTCACCACCGACTCCATCCACTCCAGCGTGAACATCGTCGACGACGCCGACCATGTGTGCCGGGCCGCGACGTCGTTGGATCTGGCCCAACAGGAAGCCGGCCACCGCGACTTCATCTCCGCCTCGCTCGGCGACATCCTGGTGGCCGACGAGCGGTATGTCAGAAGCGACGAGGCCGTGACGGTGTTCTCCCCGTTCGGCCTCGGTTGCCTGGATCTGGCGGTGGCCGACATGGTCCGGCATGCGGCGTCGGCCCGCGGACTAGGCACCACCCTGGACGACTTTCTATCGACAGAGCAGCAGGTGAACGCATGACTGACATCCTCGAAACCGGCAACCAGGTCCGACTGTCGTTCGAGCAGGAGCAGCTATGGTTCCTCGACCAGGTCCGGTCCGGCGCCCAGGAGTACCTGTTGCACTGGGGATTCCGGCTGCGCGGGCCGCTGGACCGGGATGCGCTGACCACGGCCCTCTCAGAGATCGTCGGCCGGCACGAAATCCTGCGTACCCGCTACGCGACGGTTGACGGACAGCCGGTGCAGATTATCGACGAACCCGCACCGGCCGAAGTCACGGTGGTGGATCTCAGCGCGTACCCGGCGGGTGAACAGGACCGGCGGGTACGGGAGATCGGCGAAGCCGCCGTGAGCACGACGATCGACCTGCGCGAGGCCGTGCCATGGCGGCTGACCCTCGTCCAGCTCTCACCCAGTGACGCAATTCTGCTGATCGTGGTGCACCACATCGCCTTCGACGGTCCGTCACTGGGCATCCTGGCCAGGGAACTGGGCGTGCTCTACGCGACCCACGCTCCGGGCG
This sequence comes from Micromonospora sp. LOL_024, assembly GCF_048060415.1. Lineage (NCBI taxonomy): Bacteria > Bacillati > Actinomycetota > Actinomycetes > Micromonosporales > Micromonosporaceae > Micromonospora > Micromonospora sp. LOL_024. Next base: position 27,110 of record NZ_JBHMIS010000018.1, on the reverse strand, counting down.
AGGATCCGCCGCCGGAGCCGCTGCAGCCGGTGGAGCTCCAGTACGCCGACTTTGCCGACTGGCAGCGCACCCGCTGGAGCGCGGACGACGCGGCGCTCGCCCGGCAGCTGGACTACTGGCGGGAGCGACTGGCCGGACTGGAGCCACTGGAGCTACCCACCGACCGGCAGCGTCCCGCCGTCTGGGAACCGGCCGGTGACCTGGTCACGTTCGCTGTGCCGGCGCCACTGGCGGCGCGGATCATCGCCGTGGGACGCGCCGCCCGGGTGACCCCGTTCATGGTGTTCCTGGCCACCTACCAGCTCTTGATCAGCCGCTACGCGGACCAGCTCGACTTCGGTGTCGGCGTGTCGACCAGTGGGCGGAACCGTACCGAGCTTGAGCCGGTGATCGGCTCGCTCGCCCAGACGGTGGTGCTACGTACCGACCTGTCCGGCGATCCCACCTTCGTCGAGCTGCTCGTGCGGGTCCGCGAGACGGCCCTGGACGCCTTCGCACACAAGGACATACCCCTGCAACGCCTGGCCGCCGAACTGGCGCCGGACCGCGGCCTCTCCCGCAACCCGCTCTTCCAGGTCGGGTTCGCGGTCCTCAACGGCCAGGGCGAGCCGCTACGCCTGCCCGGGATCGAGGTGGACTGGGTGCCGACCCCCGTGCTCAGCGCCACCTTCGACCTGTCGCTACAGATGACCGAGGAGCCGGACGGATCGTGGGTCGCCCGGATGACCTATCCAACCGCGCTCTTCGACCGGGCCCGGGTCCAGCGGATGGCCGACAACTACCTGGCGCTCCTGGAGAACCTCGCGGCGGCGCCGGAGAGACCGCTGCGCGACGTGCCGACCGTGACGGCCGCGGAGCGGGAGCTGCTGTTCGGCTGGAATCCCACGGGGCGCGAGGCGCCCGGCGCGCTGCTGCCGCACCGGATCCGGGCACAGGCCGAGGCCACGCCGCACGCGGTGGCCGTGGTCCACGGTGAGGTCGAGCTGACCTACGCCGAGCTGATGTCCAGGGCGGACAGCGTGGCCGGCTTCCTGCACGCCCGTGGAGCTGGCGCTGAAACGGCGGTCGGTGTCGCCATGCACCGTGGTACCGACGTCGTGGTCGCGCTGCTCGGGACGCTCACCGCCGGCGCGGTCTACGTCCCGCTCGCACCCGACCTGCCAGCCGACCGGCTGGAGTTCATGATCGACAACGCCGGCATCGAACTGGTCCTCACCGCGGCGGCGCTGCGACAGCTGATACCGCGGCGTACACCGGTGGTGGCGCTCGACGAACAGTGGGACGACATCGTCCGCGCCGTGCCGCCGCCTCCGGTGGCGCTCGACGCCACGAACGCCGCCTACGTCATGTACACGTCCGGATCCACCGGTCGCCCCAAGGGCGTCGTGATCACTCACGGCGGGATCCGGAACCGGGTGCTGTGGGCGGTGGAGCGGCACCAGCTCACCAGTACCGACCGCGTACTGCAGAAGACGACCATCGGGTTCGACGCCTCGGTGTGGGAGTTCCTGGCGCCGCTGGTGTCCGGCGGCTGTGTGGTGATGGCGCCGCCGGACGCGCACCGCGACACCGCCGTGATGGTCGGTGCCCTCGCGGCCCACGGGATCACCGTGGTGCAACTCGTCCCGTCCGTGCTGCGGACCGTGGTCGACGAGCCGGAGTTGGCTGCCTGCGGGGCATTGCGGCTGGTGTGCTCAGCCGGCGAGCCGCTGCCGGCCGACCTGTGCGAGCGACTGCTCGGCGTGCTCGAGGTGGAGCTGTACAACACCTACGGCCCGACCGAGTGTTCGATCGACTCGACCGCGTGGCGCTACCAGCGCGGCGAGGCGGAGGGCACGGTCCCGATCGGCGCCGCGCTGCCCGGCGTCGCCGTGTACGTGGTGGACTCCGCCGATCGGCTCGCGCCGATCGGGGTACCCGGGGAGTTGTGTGTCGGCGGCGTCGGCCTCGCCCGCGGCTATGCCGGGCGCGGCGACCTCGCCGCCGAGCGGTTCACCCCGAACCCCTTCGCGACCCGGCCGGGCCAGCGGTGGTATCGCACCGGTGACCTCGCCAGGTGGCGGGCGGACGGGAGCCTGGAGTTCGTCGGCCGCCTCGATGCGCAGGTCAAGGTGCGGGGGGTACGCGTCGAACCCGGCGAGGTGGAGGCTGCGCTCCGGGCGCATCCGTCGGTCGCGGCGGCAGTCGTCACCCCCTACCGATCCGCCACCGGCGACCTGGAGCTGGCGGGTTACGTGGTGCCGGTCGCCGGGGAGACGGTTCAGCCCGACGAACTGTTCGGATTCGTCGGCACCCGGCTGCCCGCCGCGATGGTTCCCGCCGGAATCATCCCGCTGGTCGAGCTCCCGTCGCTGCCCAACGGAAAGGTTGACCGGTCGGCGTTGCCGGCCCCGGACAGCCAGCCGCGCGACGGGGACCCCGGTCACGTCGCGCCTCGAACGGAGACCGAGCGGGCGGTCGCCACGGTCATGGGCGAGCTGACCGCAGTTGAGCGGGTCGGCGTGGCGGACGACTTCTTCACGTTGGGTGGGCACTCGCTGCTGGCGATCCGGCTCGCGCACCGGTTGCGTCGAAGGTTCGGGCTGGAGCTGACGGTGGCCACGCTGTTCGAGGGACGGACCGTGGAGCGGGTCGCCGCGGCGATCGACGCGGGCACGACGCTCGACAGCGAGCCGCAGATCGTGCCCGTACCCCGCAACGGTGCCCTGCCGACCTCGTTCGGCCAGCAACGACTGTGGTTCTTGGATCAGCTCGAACCGGGCAGCGCGGAGTACCTGATCCCGATGGTGTACCACCTCACCGGGACGCTGGACACGGCGGCGTTGCGCCGCGCGGTGGAGCAGGTCGGCGCCCGGCACGAGGTGCTACGCACCCGCTACGTCGGAGACAACGGTGTCCCGATGCAGATCGTGGATCCGGCCGGCCCGGTGGTCTTCGACGTGGTGGACCTGACCGGTGAGGCGAATGCCGCGCCGCGCGCCAAGGCGATCATCGACGCGGCGAGCGCCCGGCCCTTCGACCTCACCCACGAGCGTCCGCTGCGGGTCGTGGTCGTGCACACGGCGGCCGACGAACACCTGGTCGCGATCACCCTGCACCACATCGCCTTCGACAACTGGTCGCTGGGCATTTTCCTGCGCGAGCTGAACGAGGCGTACGCGGCAGGCGTCGCCGGCACGCCGTGGTCCACGCAGCCGCTTGCGGTGCAGTACGCCGACTTCGCCGCCTGGCAACGTGACCGGCAGGCCGACGGCACCATCGGCAACCAGCTCGAGTACTGGCGACACCGGCTCGCCGGGCTGGTGCCGGTCGAGCTGACCCCCGACCGCCCCCGCCAGCCTGGGCGTGACCTACGCGGTGATCTGCTGATCGTCGATGTGCCGGAGGCCACCGGCGCGGCGGTACGCGAGCTGGGTAACCGCACCGGCGCCACGTTCTTCATGGTGCTGCTGGCCGCGTTCGACGTGCTGCTGAGCCGCTACACCGGCCGTACCGACATCGCGATCGGCACCCCGGTCGCCGCCCGGACACGGCCGGAGAGCGAGGACCTGATCGGCTTCTTCGTCAACAACCTCGTGATCCGTGCCGACCTGGACGGGGACCCGACCTACATCGGCCTGCTCGACCGGGTCCGCCGCACCACCCTGGAGGCGTTCGCCAACCAGGACGTGCCGTTCGAACATCTCGTCGACGCGCTGCAACCGGACCGCGACCTGTCCCGCAACCCGCTGTTCCAGATCATGTTCGAGGTACAGCACACCGACGGTGCCTCGGAGGCCATCCTCGCCGGGTGCACCGCGACCGGCCTGGGCAGCGGCGTCTCGGTGGCGAAGTTCGACCTCACCCTGTCGGTGATGGAGCAACCGGACGGGAGGCTGGAATGCTGGTTCGAGTACGCCACGGCGCTGTTCGACCGCTCGACGATCGAACGCCTCGCCCGCCAGTACCTACGTCTGCTGGGCAGCGTGAGCGCTGACCCGCACGCCCGGGTCAGCGAGCTCGATTTGCTGTCGGCCGACGATCGCCGGGCGATCGTTCACCAGTGGCCGGATCCCGACACCGACCGGCTGGACCTTCTCGACCCGCCCGGCGAACGGCACCTCTCGGTACCGCAGCTGTTCGAACGGTGGGCCGCGAGGACCCCGGACGCGACCGCGGTGGTGTTCGGCGACCAGCGGCTTGGTTTCGCCGAGCTCAACGCGCGGGTCAACGAGCTGTCGCACCATCTCCGTTCGATGGGCGTCGGCCCGGAGGTCGTCGTCGGTTCGTGCCTTGAGCGCGGGTTCGAGCCGGTCGTGGTACTGCTGGCGGTGCTCAAGGCCGGCGGGGTGTACGCGCCATTCGATCCGGAACATCCGCCGGAGCGCCTGCGTTTCATGCTCGCCGACGCCGGAGCGCACCTGGTGGTGACCACAGGCAAGTTCGCCGACCGGTTCGCCGGGCACGGGCGCCCGGTGCTGCTCGTCGACGACGGGGACCGGATGCGGGGCCGACCGTCGGTCAACCCGACGCCGGTGACGGTGCCGGACAATCTCGCGTACATCATCTACACCTCCGGGTCGACCGGCCGCCCGAAGGGTGTGATGATTTCGCACCGGTCCTACGCGCACCACTGCCGGGTGATCGCCGCCTACTACGGCATCCACCCCGGCGAGCGGGTGGTCCTGCTCTCGGCGCTCACCTTCGACGTCGCCATGGACCAGATCGCGGCCACCCTGACCGCTGGCGCCACACTCGTGGTGAGTGACCCGGTCTTCTGGACGCCGAGCGAGCTGCCGCCCAAGCTGGAGCAGCACGGTGTGACGATCATGGAGATCACCCCGGCCTACTACCGCGAGATGCTGGAGTCCGGTGTGGATCGGCTCGCCGCGCTGAAGCTGATCAACGTGGGCTCGGACGTGGTGACCGTCGCCGACGCCCAACGGTGGGCGGCGACCGGTCTACCCGGCCGGTTCCTCTGCAACTACGGGCCGACCGAGGCCAGCGTCACCTGCATGCTCAACCCGGTGTCAGGCGACCTGAACGGTGAGCGCAGCACGGCCACCCTGCACATCGGCCGCGCGATCGCCGGTACCCGGGTGTACGTGCTCGACGCCGGGCTGCGTCCACTTCCGGTCGGGGTACCCGGCGAACTGTGCATCGGGGGCGTTCGCCTGGCCCGCGGCTACCACAACCGGCCCGAGCTGACCGCGGAACGGTTCGTGCCCGACCCGATCGCCACCGAACCGGGAGCGCGTCTCTACCGCAGCGGTGACCTGGTCCGGCATCGGCCGGACGGTACGGTCGAGTTCCTCGGCCGCCTCGACACCCAGGTGAAGATCCGTGGTTTCCGGATCGAACTCGCCGAGGTCGAAGCCGCGTTGGCCAAGCACCCAGCGGTGTCCGCGGCCGCTGTCGTCGCGAGGGACGTCGGGCCCGGCGACAAGCGACTCGTCGCCTACCTGGAGTGGCCGCATGACACCGGGCCCGACATCGACGAGCTGCGGGCGTACCTACGGGAGTCGCTGCCCTCGTACATGATCCCGTCGGCCTGGGTAACCGTCGCTGCCCTGCCGCTGTCACCGAGCAAGAAGGTCGACCGGGCGGCGCTGCCCGATCCGACACCGTCCCAGCTCGACGGTGCCCGCGGGTACGTGGCACCGCGGGATCCGGCGGAGGAGACCATCGCCGGAATCTGGTCCGACATCCTCGGTGTCGACCGGATCGGCGTCGACGACGACTTCTTCGGACTCGGCGGGCACTCGCTGCTGGCGACTCGGGTCCTGGCCCGGCTGCGGGCGGCCCTCGCCGTCGAGGTCCCGCTGCGCTGCCTGTTCGAGGCGACCACCGTGTCGGAGTTGGCGGTGGTGGTGACCGACCTGATCGCGGCGGAGCTCGACGAGCTGACCGACGCCCAGATGAGCGAACTGCTTTCCCGGGATGGTGCACTGTGACTGAGACAATTGATCGAGCCGGTCTGCGCGCGGAGTTGCTTCGGCGCAGGCTCGTAGGTGACGCGGCCGTCGTGCCGGACGAGGTGATCGCCCGGGTACAGGTGCCGCGCGACAGGCCGCTCGCGTTGTCGTTCGCGCAGCGCCGGCTGTGGATTCTCGACCAGGTCCGGCCGGGCAGCACCGAGTATCTGGCCAGCGCCGGCCTTCGACTGTCCGGGCCGCTGAAGCCCGACGCACTGCGGGCGGCGCTGGACGGGATCGTGGCGCGGCACGAGGTGCTGCGCACCCGCTACGTGGTGACCGACGGTGAACCGGGCCAGGTGATCGACACTCCGCGGCCGGCCGCGCTGCACGAGGTGGACCTGCGTGGTCTCGGCCCCGCCGCGCAGGACGAGCGGATCGCCGGCTGGATGACCCACGACCGGGCCCCCGTCGAGCTCGCGACCGGGCCGGTGCTGACCGGAACCCTCGCGCTGCTCGCCGACGATCAGCACGCGCTGGTCGTGACCCTGCACCACATCGCCTTCGACGGCTGGTCCGAGCAGGTGCTGTGGCGTGAGCTCGACCGGTTGTACACCGCTGCGCTGATCGGCGGACCGTCCCCGCTGGCGCCACTGCCGGTGCAGTACGCGGACTTCGCCGCCTGGCAGCGCGGTGCGATGTCCGGTGTCACGCTGGACCGCCAGCTCGACTACTGGCGGCAGGCGTTGGCCGGCGCCACAGCTGTGGAACTGCCACTCGATCGGCCGCGCCCGAAGGTCCGGGACAGCGCCTGCGACCTGGTCCCGTTCGCGGTGCCCGCGCCGGACGCCCGAGCGCTGCGCGAGCTCGCCCGCCAGGCCGGCGCGACGCCGTTCATGGTGTTGATGGCGGTGTACGCGATCATCCTTGGCCGGTTCGGCCGAAGCGACGACATCACGGTGGGCACCCCGGTGGCCTGTCGCGACCGGGCCGAGGTGCAGGACCTCATCGGGTTGTTCCTCAACACGTTGGTCCTACGCACCGACCTGTCCGGCGACCCGTCCTTCCGCGAGGTGCTCCGGCAAGTGAAGGAGATGGCGCTCGGCGCGTACGCCCACCAGGAACTCCCGTTCGAACAGCTGGTGGACGAGCTGGCCCCGGTGCGTGACGCGTCCCGGACCCCGCTGTTCTCGACCATGTTCCTGTGGGCCAGGGGGGACTCCGCAGCCCGCCGCGTCGGCGGGCTGCGCGCCGAGGAACTGCCGGTCGGCGAGAGCGACGCCAAGTTCGACCTGACCCTGGTGGTCGTCGACCAGCCCGACGACACACTCACCGGTGTCCTGAACTACGCCACCGCGCTGTTCGACCGGGACACCGTCGAGCGGTTCGCGACCCACTTCACCACCCTCATCGGCGCCATCGCGGCCACGCCGGATGCCCCGATCAGTTGGCTGACCGGGCCGCCACCGGCGGAGCGGCGGCTGGTGCTGCGGAAGTGGAACGAGACCGAGGTCGCGTACCCGACCGCAACCCTGCCGGAGCTGTTCGCGCGGCAGGTGGCCCGCACCCCGGACGCCGTCGCCGTCCGTTTCGCACGCCAGGACGTCTCGTACGCGGAGCTGGACCGGCGAGCCGACCGACTGGCGCACCACCTTATCGACGCGGGCGTCGGGCCGGAATCGATCGTCGGCGTGTGCCGCCGTCGTGGCATCGAGCTGGTGGTGAGCCTGCTGGCGATCCACAAGGCCGGCGGGGCCTACCTGCCGTTGGACCCGGACCACCCGGCCGAGCGCCGTGACTACATGTGCGCCGACGCCGGCGTCACGATCGTGCTCACCGACACCGGACCGGTCATCCCCGACACCCGGCCGGCACCGGCGTACACGGCCCCAGCGGGGCCGGACCACCCGGCGTACGTGATCTACACGTCCGGCTCGACCGGCCGACCCAAGGGCGTCGTGGTGACCCACCGCGCGATCGTCAACCGGCTGCGCTGGATGCAGGACGCGTACCGGCTCGACGCCTCCGACCGGGTGCTGCAGAAGACCCCGTACAGCTTCGACGTCTCGGTGTGGGAGTTCTTCTGGCCACTGATCACCGGGGCGACGCTGGTGATGGCCCGTCCCGACGGCCACCGCGACCCGCACTACCTGGCCGAAGTGATCGCCACCGAGCAGATCACCACCCTGCATTTCGTTCCGTCCATGCTCCGGGTGTTCCTGGCCGAGGTGTGCGGGCCGTTGCCGTCGGTGCGCCGGATGATCTGCAGCGGCGAGGCGCTGCCCGCCGACCTGGTCGTCGCCGTGCACGAGCGGATCGGTGGCGAGCTGCACAACCTCTACGGTCCGACCGAGGCTGCCGTCGACGTCACCGCGGTGCGGTGCGTGCCCGGCACGCCGGTCACGATCGGACGGCCGATCGCCAACACGCGCACCTACATCGTCGACGACACCCTGCGACCGGTCCCGATCGGAGTGCCGGGTGAGCTGCTGCTGGGCGGCGTGCAACTGGCCCGCGGGTATCTCAACCGCCCGGGGCTCACGGCGCAGCGGTTCGTTCCCGACCCGTTCGAGGAGTCCGGCGCAGGAGGGCGGCTGTACCGCACCGGTGACCTCGCGAGGTACCTCCCGGACGGCCGGATCGACTACCTCGGCCGGCTCGACGACCAGGTGAAGATCCGTGGGCACCGGGTCGAACTCGGCGAGATCGAGGCGGTGGCGGCCGAGCACTCGGCGGTGTCCGCGGTCGCCGTCGCGGTGCACGACGGCCAACTCGTCGGCTACCTCGTCGTCCGGGACACAGACGCCGGTGTCGAGGCGAGCGACGTGGCGTCGTTTCTGCGTGGTCGACTGCCCGAGGCGATGGTACCGAGCCACTGGCAGCTGCTCCCCGCTCTGCCCCTGACCACCAGTGGAAAGACCGACCGGCGTGCGCTGCCGGCCCCGACACCTGGCCGCGCCTGGGCGGTTGGAGCGTACGTCGCCCCCCGCACCGAGGCCGAAGGCGTCGTCGCTGAGGCACTCGCGGCGGCGCTGGGCGTCGAACAGGTCGGTGTGCACGACCGCTTCTTCGACGTCGGGGGTGACTCGATCCGGGCCATCCGCGCGATCGGGACCCTGCGCCGTGGCGGACTGAACCTGTCGGTGCAGGACATCTTCACCCACCAGAGCGCGGCGCAGCTGGCGACGCTCGCCGACCGGCCGGCCACCGGTGCGGACGAGCCGCCGGTTCGCCCGTTCGAACAACTCGACCCGGCCGACCACGACCGGCTCCCGGACGGCCTGGTGGACGCCTACCCGATGGGTCAGGTGCAGGCCGGCATGGTGTACGAGATGCTGGTCGACGGCTCGCACCCGGCGTACCAGAACGTGACCAGCTTCGACATCGTCGACGATGGCCCGTTCTCGCTGGACGCGTTGCGTCAGGCCGCCCAATGGTTGGTTGACCGGCACGAGATCCTGCGCACCACGTTCCACGTGTCCGGTTACACCGAGCCGATGCAACTCGTCCATGCCGAGGCGCGGGTCGAGGTGGGCTTCGACGATCTGCGCGGGCTCCCGGTAGCCGAGCAGCAGGACAACCTTGAGCGGTATCGGGAGTCGGTGAAGTCGGCGATGCTGCCCATCGACCACGCCCCGCTACTGTGCTGGCAGGTGCACCGAACCGGGGAGCGGACGTGGGTGCTGACCCACACGGAGTGCCACGCCATCCTGGACGGCTGGAGCCATCACTCCCTCATCGCCGAGCTACGGGACACCTACCGGGCGATCCGGGACGTGGACACCGATGCGCTGAAGCCCCCACCTCCGGGGCGTTACGCCGAATTCGTCAGGCTGGAACGACGATCACTGTCGGCCGGGTCGGATGAAAGGTTCTGGCGGAGCCGGGTCGACGACTACGACCGTGTCGCGTTGCCGGCGGACACCGCCCCGGCCGGCCACGGCGCCGTGCCGGAGCTGCGAATGTCCTGGCGTCATCTCGAACCGGGGCTGCGGGAGCTGGCCGCGCGGACGCAGACCTCGCTCAAGGCCGTGCTGCACACTGCGCACCTCGCGATGATCGGCGTCATCACCGGCCAGCGGCGGTTCTTCAGTGGTCTGGTCGTCAACGGCCGGCCCGAACTGCTGCGTGGCGACGAGGTCATGGGGATGTACCTCAACACGGTGCCGTTCGCGGTGGACCTGCGTACGCCCCGTTGGCGCGATCTCGTGCGCGCCGTGTTCGCCGAAGAGCTTGCCGTGTGGCCGCACCGGCGCTACCCGATCCCCGCGATGCAGCGCGCCTGGGGCTCCGGTTCGCCGCTGATCAGCAGCATCTTCTCCTATCTCGACTTCCACGTGCTCGACGGGCAGCAGGACGTGTTCGGCACGGTCGTCGACGACAGCCCCAACGAGTTCGCCCTGGTCACGTTGACCTTCCCGGGCGAGCTACGACTGGAGTGCCGGGCCGGCTGGGCGACGCGGGAGCGGCTGACCGCCCTGGGAGAGACCTTTCTCGCACTGCTCACCGCGATGATCGCCGACGACGGGGCGAATCCGGTGGACCTCAGCTCGACCCCGGCGCACCAATTCACCGTGCCACAGCAGGACTGGCCCGCCCTGCCCGAGGTGTGCGTCACCGACCTGTTCACGACCCAGGCACAGTACCGGCCGGATGCCGTTGCACTCGAGTGCGGCGAGTCGCGCCTGACCTACCGTGAGCTCGACGCCCGGGCCAACCAACTGGCGTGGGCGCTTCGTGAGCGCGGCGTCGACGTCGAAACCCCGGTCGCGGTCTGCATGGAACGCGGGATCGACGCGGTGGTCGCGCTGCTCGCCATCCTTAAGGCCGGCGGCTGCTACCTGCCAATCGACCCCAAGTATCCGGACAGCCGCATCGAGTACCTTCTCGACGACTCCGGCACCCGAATCCTGCTGAGCGGGCCGACCCACGCGCACCGTTTCGCGGCGCGTGCCGGGCTGACCACGCTGAACCTGGACTGCGGGTGGTGGTCGCACGGCAGCCGACCGACCACCGCACCACGGGTGACACTGTCACCGGAAAACCTTGCCTACGTCACGTACACGTCGGGGTCCACCGGACATCCGAAAGGCGTGCTGGTCCCGCACCGCGGCGTCGTGCGGCTGGTGCACGGCCAGGAGTACGCGCAGCTGGACGCCGATCAGGTTCTGCTACAGGCTGGCACACTCGCCTTCGACGCGTCGACGTTCGAGGTCTGGGGCGCGCTGTGCAACGGGGCGCGGCTGGTCGTCTCCCCGGAAACGCCGACCGCGGCCGAGCTCGAAGAGACCCTGCGCCGACACCGGGTGACCGTGCTGTGCCTGCCGACCGGCCTTTTCAGCACCATCATGGACGTGCGGCCGCAAGCGCTGGCCGGGGTGCGGGAAGTGGTCGTCGGGGGTGAGGTGTTGCCTCCGCTGCACGTGCGTAGGGCGATGGAGCAGGGTGTGCTGGTCAGCAATGGGTACGGCCCGGCCGAAAGCACCACGTTCGCCACCGTCCACCCGCGGATCCCGCTGCCGGCGGTCACCGACGTCATCCCGATCGGGAAGCCGATCAACCACACCTACGTGCAGGTCGTCGACGAGAACCTCGACCCGGTCCCGTTCGGCGTGCCAGGTGAGTTGCTGCTGGGTGGTCCGGGCGTCGCGCGCGGATACCAGAGCCGTCCGGACCTGACCGCCGAACGATTCGTCCCGGATCCGTCTGGGAGCGCACCGGGAAACCGGCTCTACCGCACCGGGGACATGGTCCGCCAGGACCCGGACGGCACCGTCCACTTCAGCGGGCGGCGCGATCATCAGGTGAAGATCCGCGGACACCGCGTCGAGTTGGGCGAGGTGGAGGCCGTGATCGCCGGGCTGCCCGCGGTGCGGGCCGCCGCGGCGGCGGCGTACCGGGGCGTGGACGGGATCAAGCAGCTCGTCGGGTATGTCGTTCTCGACGAGGACGGCCCGGGCGACCCCGCCCGGCTAGGTGACCTGATGCGAAGCAGGGTGCCCGGCTTCCTGGTCCCGACGGCCTGGGTGCGCCTGGACTGGCTCCCGTTGAACAACAACGGGAAGCTCGACCGGGCCGCGCTGCCCCGGCCGGCGGTGGAAACCTCGGCACGGGAGTACAGCGCGCCGCGTACGCCGACGGAACTGGCCGTGGCCGAGGTCTGGACCGAGGTGTTCCACCTGCCCCGGGTCGGCCGCGACGACGATTTCTTCGACCTCGGTGGGCACTCCCTGCTGACGTTGCGGGCGATCGCGTTGTTGCGCGACCGGCACGACATCGAAACGACCGTCCGATCCTTCGTCGAACACCGCACGCTCGCGGCGCTCGCCGCGTCGATCGACGGCAGGCGGCTACCGGCCACGGCGCTGCTCTGGCTGCGCCGGAACGGCGACCAGCCCCCCCTGGTGTGCGTGCATCCCGGCGGCGGCAGCGCGCACTGGTACCGGCGGCTGGCCGAGAAGCTCGACCCGGATCTGCCGGTGGTCGCCTTCGAATGGCCGGGCCGCGACCCGTCGACCGGCTCCGTCCCGTCCACCGAGGAAATGGCGACCCGCTACCTCGCAGAGTTGCGGGAGGCCGTCCCGCACGGGCCGTACCGGATCTTCAGCTGGTGTGGCGGCAGTGGGGTGAGCAGCGAGATGGCCAACCGGCTGATGGCCGACGGTGAGCAGGTCACCTTCATCCTGCTCGACCCGGGGCAGGACGCCTGGCAGAAGGAGCACCTCTGGTCGGAGTACGCGCTGATCAAGCAGTGTGTGACGAACCTGGAGCAGCTCGACGCGGCGCCGCCGGATGAGGATACGTCGGTGCTTCGGCAGGAGACCCTGGCGCTGCTCGAACACATCGTGGACGACATCGTCGGCAACGACGGGATCACGCTGCCCGAGCGCGGCGCGGGAACCATGTGGCTGCCCGCCGCGCGAATGTGGGAGGAGGTGATGGAGATGGTGCTGTCCTACCGAGATCGACCGTACGCCGGTCACCTGGATCTGATCGTCAGCGACGAACTGGCGCTGGGCGCGCACGAGGTGGTCAGTTCCGGCCAGAGCTTCAGCGACTACCTGGAGCGGTGGCGCGAACGGACCGCCGGACTTGGGGTGCACCGGGCGAAGGGCGAGCACTTCTCGGTGATGAAGGAGTACGTGGCGGATCTCGCTGGCATCCTGACGGGGCTCATCGACAAGCCAGCCGGTCAACGGTGAAGATCATGTCAACCGGTCAACAAGCCGGACCGGCCCGCGCCAGACGGGCCCTCGCGGCGGTGTACGCCGCAGGCGGCGGCTCTGCTGTCGGAACCCAGATGACGACGCTCGCGCTGCCGTGGCTGGTGCTGGAGAGCACCGGCTCGGCACCGCGGGCGGGTCTGGTGTTCGCCGTGTCGGTGTTGCCCATGGCTCTGCTCGGATTCGCCGGCGGCGAGGTGATTCAACGGTACGGCGCACGCCGAACCATGGTGGTCATCGACGTCGCGCAGGCCGCGGCCATCGCGGCGATACCCGCGCTGGTCGCGGTGAACCTGCTCAGCTTTCCCCTGCTCCTGACGATCGTCGCGGTGATCGGGGTGCTCGGAGTGCCCTATTTCGCCGCGCAACGCGACCTGGCCACCGACCTCGCCGGTCCGGACCCGAAGGCGCTGATGCGGGCGAACAGCGTTCTGGAAGGATGCTTCAACATCGCCGCGCTCGCCGGCCCGGCCGTGGCGGGTGTGTTGATCGCGACGCTCGGCGCGGAGAAGGTACTGTTGTTCGACGCCGCGACCTCGGCGGTGTCCGGTCTGTTGCTGTGGTGGTTCGTCCCACGCGGGCGGCGGACGGAACCGTCGGCGCCAGCTCCGCAGGAACGGCAGACCGCGGACCACGCGAAGATCCTGGCCGGGGTACGCGCATTGCTCCGGGACGACTTCCTGCGACGGGTGATGTTCACGACCGTCAGCTTCGGCTTCCTCATGCGGGTCCTGATGCTCGCGCTGCCGCTGCTGGCGTTCGACCGCTTCGCCGGCGACGCCAAGGTCGGTGGGTTGCTGCTGTCGGGCTTCGGTGCCGGCGCGATCGCCGGGGCGGCTGTCAGCTACCTGATCGGCAGCCGGTTGTCCCCGACGCTGGTCTTCGGGCTGGCCGCCTTCCAGCTCGTTCTTCCATGGTGGGTGCTGCTGTTCGACGTGCCGGTGCCGGTCCTGGTCGCCGCGCTCGCGGTGTCCGGTGCGGCACTTCCGTTGTCCAACGCCCCGTTCTTCAGCATCCTGGCCACCCGGTTCGTGGCCGACATCCGCGCGAAGGTGATCCAGGCGGTCATGACCATCAGCAACATCGCCGGCCCGCTGGGTTTCCTCGCCGGCGGGATGGCGATCGGCCGTTTCGGGGTGACGACGACCCTGCTCGTCCTCGCGGCCCTGTCCACCCTTGCGGCTGTCAATCTCGTGGTGACGCTGCGACACTTCCATCCGGTGGCGCTGACCAGCCCACAGCCCGAGCCCGAGCCGGTAGCTGCCCGGTAGCCACTGCAGCCCGGTGCTGGCGGGCCGGCTGGCAGCAGGCGCCCACGTGGAACAGTCGACCCGACAGGCGCAGTAGATGATGTCCGGGCCGACGTCGGCCCGGACACCGCCCTGGTGACGACGCGAAGGGAGCGCCGCGGTCACGGCCCCGGTAGTCGAGAACTGTAGCGACCGCGCGGTGACGAGCGTCAGCCACGAACTGACGGGCGCGGTCGCGGATTCGCAACCGCACCCGTCGGGTGGCCGGTGGGGTAGGCCGGCTCGCAGCCTGTCACGTCGACGTCGTCCTCAGGACGGCGCCGACGGCGTTTCCGTCTCGATCGCCGCGACGGCCAGTAGCCGACCGGTGGCGGTGTCACGGAGTTCCAGGTCGGCGATCTCGGAGAGCGGTTCGGTGACGTTCTGCCACCGCCGCGCGGTGACGGTGAAGAGTGAGCCCAGGTCGGCGTTGCCGAAGAAGCCCACCTTCTGATCGATCACCCGCCGCTGGAGGAACTGTCGCTCGGTACGGCCGAGCCCCCGCCACAGACGCAACAGCGCCGTGTCGAAAATCGAGAAGTACGCGGCGAAGTAGACCAGCCCGGCGCCGTTGATGTCCCGTATGGCGTCCAAGGCGTACTCGAAGGACTGCTCGTCTCCGGCGACCGCGAATCCCGGCGGCGCCGGGGTGAGGAAGCTGCCCGCACCGCGGGCGCGGCCGACGAGCGTACGTGGTGAGAACTGATTGGGAAGTCGCGGCAACTCGGCGCTGTCGAAGTCGTGGGGGACGGTTTCGGAGAGAACCCGGTTGCTGTCCGGTTGGCCCCGGGCGATCCACCGGTTGAGCGTCTCCGCGTACATGCACTCCGGGTCCGGCGTCTCGTAGACCTCCGCCGGGTCGAGGAACGCTGTGCCGAGGCCGGAACCGGCGGGTGCGAGCCGGTGCAGCGTGAGAACCGAGCCGCCGCCGAACTGGAAGACCCTCGACGTTACCTCGAGTTCGTCGCCGAAGGCCAGGCCGTGCGGGTGAACGACCTTCCCGCCCCGCACCCGGTAGTAGTAGAAGGACAGGTAGGTCGGTTGGCCCTCGGCGGTACGAGCGGCGTGCACGGTGGTGCGGCAGGCCTCGGCCACCGCCTCCCACGTCCAGTCACCGATTCGCCCGAAGATCAGAGAACCACCGCTGCACATTCCCGGCGCGACGACCACCTTCCGGGAGAGGACTGTGTTCTCGGGCATCATCTCACCGCTCCAGTCGTGAGTAGTTCCGGTGCGTCGGGGACGCGCCACTGGTGTGCCGCCGCGAGGAGAGCGTCGTTGTCCGAGGGCGATCCGATCGACACCCGGATGCCGTCACCGTCGAAGGCCCGCAGCTCGATGCCGGTCCGTGCACACCAACGGCCAAACGGGCCCGCGTCCTCGCCGAGCCCGAGCCACACGAAGTTGGCCTGGCTGGCGGGGACCGCGAAGCCGTCGGCCATCAGGGCCGCGCGCACCCGGGTACGCTCGGCGATCGTCTCTCGGACACGCGCCAGGAGCACCTCCTCGATGCCGAGGGCAGCGACTGCCGCGTGCTGGGCCGGCCCGCTCACCGCATAGGGCAGCGACAGCTCGCGCAGCGACGCCACGATGCGCGGGGCGCCGATGAGATAGCCGATCCGAAGTCCTGCCAGGCCGTACGCTTTCGAGAACGTGCGCAGGACCACCAGGTTCGGATACGTGTCGCACAGCCCGAGGCCGCCGGTCCCGACCGGCTCGTCGACGTACTCGAAGTACGCCTCGTCGAGGGCCACAAGGCAGGTGGGCGGGGTGCGATCGAGGAACGCGCGCAGCCGGTCCAGGCCGATCAACGTACCCGTGGGATTGTTGGGGTTGCAGATCACGACCAGCCGGGTGGTGGCGGTGATGCGGTCGGCCATGGCGGTGAGGTCGTGCGCGTCGTCGGCCAGCGGCACCCGCTCCGAGCAGATCCCCATTTGCCCAGCGAGGATCGGGTAGTACTCGAAGGATCGCCAGGCGTGGACAACCGGCGCACCCGGCCCGGCGAGCTGGAACAGCGCCTGGAGTAGCGCACAGGACCCGGCGCCCACCGCCACCCGGTCCGGTTCGACACCGTGCCGGCGAGCGAGCGCCAGGGTCAGGCCGGTACACGCCGGGTCGGGATAGCGGTTGACTTCCCGGCCGCTCGCCGCGACCGTGGCGACGATGTCCGGCGACGGGCTGTGTGATGACTCGTTGCGCGACAGGACCCGTGTGGCGGCATGGCGCCCTCCGGCGGTCGGTCGGGCGGCGTCAACCACGACAGCGCTCCGCGACCAGATCGGCGATCTCGCCGACCGTCACGAGTTCCAGCAGTTCGTAGTCGGAGATCTGGATGTCGAGCCGCTTGCTGAGCAGGGCCGACAGCTCGACCACGGCGAGGGAGTCGAGGCCCACCTCGGCGCGATCGGCCGTGGCGACGACGTCCTCGGTCCGCATCTGTAGATCCTCGACCAGGATGGTCTTGAGTTGGTCAAACATGGCTTGCCATCCGTTCACCTCGGCCCGTGGACCCGGCACGCAACGCGAGCGCCACGTCCTCGATGAGGTCCTCCTGTCCGGCCACCGCTTGCCGGCTGCCCAGTTCGAAGAAGACATCGCGCGGATCGACGCCCTCGCGAGCGGCGACGTCCAGCACCCGGTTCTTGAACCCGGAGAACACCCCCGCGAGGCCACTCACTACGCTGATCGAATCGATGGTGGGCGGCGCGGGCATCAGTTCCCGCTCGGCGATGTCCGCCGCGTCCAGCAGCCGATAGAGGTCGACTCCGGTGTCGTAGCCCAGCCGCTCGAGTACGGGCACGAGAACTTCCAGCTGCGTGTTGCCGGCCCCCGCGCCGAACCCCCGGGCGCAAGCGTCCAGGATGGTGGCACCTGCGTCGGCGGCCGCGATCGAGTTCGCTACCGCCATACCGAGATTGTTGTGTCCGTGGAACATCACCGGTACCTCGACGGCGGACCGGATGGCCGCGATACGCGTGGTCACATCCGCCGGCAGGTAGCAGCCGGAGGAATCGAGAATGCCCACGCCGGTCGCACCGAACCCGACGAGCCGTACGCACTCCTCGGCCAGGCGCTCAGGATTGGCCATATGGCTCATCAGCAGAACGCCGTGTGCATCGACGCCGGCGTCGCGCAGGAGCCCGAGGTGGCGTTCGGCCAGGTTGCCCTCGGTGCAGTGGGTGCCGACCCGGACGAGGTCGACGTCGTGCAGGATGGCCTGCCGGATGTTCCCGGTCGTGCCCCAGCCCGGCAGCATGAACACACCGAGCTTGCTGGTCGTCAACGCATCCCGGACCACCGACAGCATTGCCTCGTCGCTGAGCAGGGCTCGGCCGGCCTGCAGGGACGAGGCGCCCAGGCCGTTGCCGTGCCCCACCTCGACGACGGGTATCCCGGCGGCGTCCGCGGCTTCGGCGTACGCGCGGAGTTGCTCCCGCCCGAGCTGGTGGCGGACGGCGTGGTGTCCGTCGCGCAACGTCGGGTCATGGATCAGGATCGGTTGTCTCGGTGAACTCACCGGGGCTTGTTGGCTCATGACGCCACCTCCATGACCTCTTTCGATCGGCGTTCCACCGCACAACGCTCGGCGACCCGTATCGATGCGGAGTTGATGATGTCGAGGTTCCCCGCGTAGGCGGGTATCTGGTCGCCCGCAGAGGTCACCTCCACGGCGATGAACGCCATGTTGTCGTCCACGATGCAGCTCGTCACGGTGTAGCCGGCGGCGAAGGCGCGGACGTCGGCGGCGGCGTCCGCCACGAGTGGGCGCACCGAGTCGTGGGTCAGCCCCTCACCGACCAGAGACATGGCGACCCTGAAGGTCGCCGGGGGACGCGCCGGGCTGATGTTGAGGAGGGCCTTCACATTCTCTACGCCGGTGAACTCGCGGAGCGCGTCCTGGGTGGTCTCCACGTACTCGTCGAGGTTCAGCCTGGTCCCTCGGCCGACGCTGAGCGTCGCAGCGGTCGCGACCACCTCCACATAGTCGATGCGGTGGGCTCGTGCGATCGCCCGTACGATCGGCACCGACGCCTGCCCGCCGCAGCTCACCATGTTGAGGTCGCGGTGAGCGGCGACGTCCGCGTCGTTCACGGTGGGGACGACCATGCGTCCGATCCGGCTCGGCGTCAGGTCGACCAGCAGTGTGCCGAGCGGCACCAGCGCATCGGCGTGTCCGGCGTGCGAGCCGGCGTTGGTGGCGTCGAAGACCACGTCGAGCGGTTCGTTGAGTTCGGACAGTGAGGACAGGCCCCGGCCTGCGACCGGCAGTCCCAGACGAGCGGCCTGCTTGAGGCCCGAGCTTTCGGCCGTCCGGCCGGCCACGAGATGAAGGTCCAGCGCGGCGGACCGCTCGACCTTCATCGCCAGGTCGACGCCGATGAGGCCGGCGCCGAGTACCCCAACTGACAGCCGTCGTTCTGAATTCATCGAGGGGATCGCCTTCCTACCCGGGTGCCTACGCATTCGCGACTCGAAGAGTTACCGTGCCCAGATGATCGAATTCGGCGTCGTAGCGGTCACCGGGGATCATCGGGATCGCGGCGTGCAGGGCTCCGGTCATGACCAGCTGCCCGGCCTCCAGCGTGACGCCGCTCTCGCCCAGCAGGTTCGCCAGCAACGCCACCACCGCCACCGGGTCGCCCAGAGCATCGGTGCCCCGGCCGGACGCGACCAGCTCCCCATTGCGGCGGAAGGCCATTCGCATGAGCCGGTAGTCCAGGTTCGCGCGGGCCGGGACCGGGCGTCCCAGCACGGCTGCGCCATTCGAGGCGAGGTCGGCGATCGTGTCGCCCAGCCGGATGCGCCAGTCCGTGATCCGGGAGTCGACGATCTCGAGACCGGCGATGACCTCACCGATCGCCGCATGGGCCTGCTCCACAGTGACGCCAGGACCGGTCAACGGGCCCGCCAGGCGGAAGACGATTTCGGCTTCCACCTTCGGGGAGATGAACTCGCCGCGAGCGAAGCGCGTACCGTCCGGGTGGACGGTCGAGGCGAACACCGGGCCGTAGTCCGGGGCGTGGACCCCGAACATCGCCTGCATCGGGGCGGAGGTGAGTCCTGCCTTGTAGCCGACCACCCGCTCCCCATCGGCGATCAGCAGGTCGGTCAGTCTCCGCTGCACGGCGTATCCGCCCACCGCGTCGAGCGTGGGGCAGGTGTCGGTGAGCGGAGCGATCGGCACGCGTTTCCTCCGCGCCTCGTACAGCGCCACGGCCATGCGTTCGGCGTCGTGCTCCGCCGGGGCTGGTGAGTCGCCGTCCCGGCTCATCGCGTGGCCACGAAGAGGCGGCTGCCGGGCATCCGCAGACGGGTGCTGGTCACCTCGGAGAAGCCGGCCTGCCGGAACAGTCCGCACCACTGGTCCTCGGTCGGCAGCCGCACGCCCATCGAGCTCTCATGCAGATAGCTGAACAGGGCGCTGAAGGCACGCTCGCCCGGAGTGTCCACGTACGGCACCGCATCGGTGACCATCAGGCAGCCGCCGTCGGCGAGGTGCTCGCGGCACGCCCGCAGCACACCCGCGAAGACCTCGGGAGTCTGAGCGACGTCGTGCATGACGAAGCCGGCGTGGACGATGTCCGCGCCGTCCAGTGGACCGGGGTCGTCGACGAGCGTCTCGACGGACCGGTTCACCACTGTCAGCCGGTCGCCCACCTGAGCGCGGCGACCGGCGCGTTCGGCCTCCTCACAAGCCCCCGAGCTGAGGTCCAGGGCCACGCCGGTGCTGGTCGGCAGCTCGGTCAGGAGCCGGATCAGAAGTGCGCCCGCGCCGGCGCCGAGATCGACGACGCGCCGGGGCTTGCGGTTGAGGATCTCGGACAGCACACCGGGATAGAAGCCACGCGAGCCGATCCAGCGGGACGAGACCGCAACGCGTCGGCCATCGCGCTGGTGTCGCCGGCCGGCCGCCTCCGGATCGCGAAGGAACCGCTCGGCGTGATCGATGTATGGACGGTTCGCATCGAGCGACCAGGAGAGGTAGCCCACCTCGTACCGCCGCTCCGCGAGCTGTGCACAGGCCGCGAACGGCCCGGTCTCGGCGTTGCGCTCGAGCAGCCCGGCGGCGACCATGGCGCGCAGGAAGGGCAGGGTACGAGCTTCGGGAACGCCAGCTGCGGTCGTTGCGTCGGCCAGCGTGAACGGCGTGCCACGATCGAGGAGCGGCGAAAGACCCAAGTTCTCGGCGATCTCCAGAAGTGCGGCGTTCGCAGCAAGATCCGCAGCGATTTCACTGACGTCAGAACTGATCACTTTCTCACCCACGTTCCGCCGAGTCGGCGATTGTTCGGTATCGACCCTTGCTGTTCTGGTTCGTGTCCGTCCAGGCAGGAGGCCGGCGATCCCGCGGATGGTGTCGAGCCTCGAAGCTGATGTGGAACGACCGTCAATGTGTCACGGGACCATGACCGCCTGCAGAGAAGGATCGGCAGACATGCGGGAGGACATCGACTGTCGTTGCTTCTTTCGCCTGTCGGTCGTCGATCGTGTCGCGGGAAGTGGGGTCGCAGGGCAGCCGGGCCGGCGTACCAGCGCCACGGCCGACGCCGAGCGACGATAGCGAGTCGATGCTCCGCTATCGTCCTGCGCCGGCGGCTGACAGCGAGCCGAGAGCGATCAGTTAGCTCGTCGCGAAACCATTCGCCCAGGACTATCCGACGCCACGCCACGCCAGGGCGCGGCGATGAAGGAGGCGTGATGGGCGAACCGATGTGGGTCAACGTCGTGGCGACCGACCCCGTGCTGGAGGCGGGCGTGACGAGCGCGATGCTCGGGTGCCCGGACATCGCCGTGGTGACAGCACGGGAGACCTCCGCGGTCACGGTCCTGGTGGTCGACCATCTCGGCGACGACGCGCTGGATCTGGTGCGGGCCGTCCGTGCCCGGGCGGGCCGGCCTGAAGTGGTGCTGGTGGTGCCCGAGGTGGAGCCGGCTGACGCGCTGCGGGCCATCGCGGCTGGTGCGCGCGGGATGCTCCGGCGCCGGGAGGCGACCGCAGACCGGCTCACCCGTACCGTGCTGGCCGCCGGCGAGGGGGACTGCACGGTCTCGCCGGACATGCTCGACCGGTTGCTCGCCGCCCCGGCCGTTCCCGCCGGCACCCTCGCGTCGAACATCAGCGACCGCGAGCGCGCGGTGCTGCGGCTGCTCGCCGACGGCCGGGAGACCGGCGAGATCGCGCAGGAACTGTGCTACTCGCCGCGTACCGTGACGAGTGTCGTGCACGACATCACGCGGCGCTTCCGGCTGCGCAACCGGGCCCACGCGGTGGCCTTCGCCCTGCGGGCCGGGATGTTGTGAACGGCGAACAGGAGAAGATCGTGACAGCGCCGACCGCACATGTGGTGGCCCCGGACGCGACCATCCGGGCCGAGGTGCTGGCCGCGCTGCGGCAGGCCGGCGTCACGTCGGTGCCCGAGCCGAACAGATCACCGGACACCGTCATCGTTACCGCGGTCGCTACCGTGAGTGAGGCGTTGGTGGTGTGCCCGCCGCAGCCGCGGTCCGCGCCGCAGGGGAGGCTGGTGGTCGCGGACCGCTTCTCGCCGGCGGACGTGGTCCGCGTACTGCGCGCCGGGACTCTGGTGATGCTCAGGTTCGCCGACGCCACACCGAGCCGATTGGCTGCCGCGTTGCAGGCGGCCCGGGACGGAGAGGTCCGGTTGCCGCACGAGGTGCTCGTCGGGGTGCTCGGTGGCGCCGGCACACCGGATCCTGCCGGAACGTCCCGGACGGACGGCCGGTCACCGCTGACGCCCCGGCAGACGAGGGTGCTCGCGTTGATGGCCGAGGGTCAGGACAACGCGATGATCGCCCGATCGCTGCTGTGTTCCAACCACACGGTGAAGAACGTCATATACGACATGATGGCGCGGTTGCAGGTTCGCAACCGCGTACACGCCGTGGCCTGTGGGGTAGAGGCCGGGTTGATCTGAGTCCGTCGTCCGGGATCTGTGGCGCCGGGCCGGCCGGTGTCACCACCCGACCGAGGGATGTCACCGGCCGAGCACCGGCGCTCGGTCCGCGATGACCTGCAACAGGTCGGCTGGCTCGGTCGCGTAGCTCAACGCCGACCCGGGCAACTGCACCAGATCGGTGTCCCCGTACGCCGACCAGCCGGCCAGTGCCTCCGGCCCGATGCCATGGTCGAGCCACCGAATAGTGGTCAGCGGGCAGCGTAGCGGTGTCGGGAGTGGCATCCGATAGGTCCGCAACGCGGCCAGTTCGGCCCGGAGGGCACACACGCCGGTCGCAACGATCGAAGGCAGCGGGTTGCCGCCGATGGCCACCGCGGTCGCCAGCACGCGCTCAATCAGTTCGTCGTCGGTCGGTTCGACGTGTGCCTGGGCGGTATACCGACTGAGATACTGGGGTGCGGGGCAACCCGACACGAACAGGCGCAGTGGTGCCGGCACGCCCCGCCGGTCCAATTCGACCGCGACCTGGTAGCCCAGCAGCGCGGCGCCTTCGTGGCCGAACAACGCGAACCTCTTGACCCCTCGACGTACGAGGTGGGCCACGAACTCCGCAGTTCGCTCCGGTAGCCCTGATGGCGTCGGCGTGGCTGGGGCCGCGCTGCTCGTCGGCGGTGCTTCGCCGCCTGGTCCGCCCGGAGCCGGCGCGCGGACAACGCACCACGGGCCGACGGTGTCGGGCCACCGGTCGAACTGGAGGTCGCCGTTACCGGCGCTGGGTATGCAGATCAGCGCCGCGGTGTCGGCACGCGGCAGATCGGTCCGGTGGACCAGCCATGAGGCCATGAGGAAGGTCGCCTTCGTAGATGGAGAGTAGGCAATTTTTACCCAGTCATCGTTTCGGGCGCCTCCGTTTCGCTATCGCCGATCGGGTAGGTCCCGGTCGGCGAGGAAAGCGTTGTGATGGTGAGCTGAAAACGGCCGGCCATAGCTTCGTTTCTGTCGGCGGCAGCCGGCACGAAAGCCGAAGCAGACAAGGGGTACTGAGTTGCGAGTCTCAATGGTTTCCGGCCCGCGCCCGATCTTCACGCCGCCCGCATCGTTGGTCGCTGTTTCCGGCGACACTCCGTGGGGCTGATTATCCCCTCCTCCGAGAGACTCACGGAGGGTCGCCACAAAGGTGACCCTCCGTCGCTCTGTGTCACCTGCCACTACGAAACCGGGGACGGTTCGGCCATCGCCACGGCGATCTTGCGTGATCCGGTGAACGGTTCGCGGCCGTGGGCGGAAAGCATGTTGTCGACGATCAGCACGTCGTTCCGTTGCCAGTCGAAGCGGCGCTGGGCAGCGCGGTAGCAGTCGCGCAGGTGCGCCACGATGTCGTCGGGGACCGCCCCGCCATCTCCGTAGTACGTGTTGGTGGGCAGGTCCGCCTCGTCGAACATCTCCCGCAACCCCTCGCAGTCCTCCTCGGGCAGCGTGGTCACGTGGAAGAACGTGAGGTGGTTGAACCAGACGGTCTCGCCGGTCACGGGGTGCTGATGCACCGCCCGTCGGCGGGCCGTCGTACGCAGGCCGGTGCGCCCGATCCACTGAACCTGCACACCGCTACGCGCACAGTAGCGCTCGACCTCGGCCCGGTCGGTGGTGTTGAACGCCTGTTGCCATGGCACGCCGAAGCCCTCGGTGAAGTTACGCACCACGGTCCAGCCGCGCCGGGTGAATTCCTCCAGCACGGCCGGGTCGATCGAGTGCAGGATCCGGCGGGTGTCGGCGAGTGGGGTGGCACCGAGGGTGTCGGGCGGGGTGATGCAGTAGAAGAACAACGTCAACGGCCAGGTCGCCTGGTACGAGTTCTCGTTGTGCAGGAATATCTCCTCGGTCGGCGGGTAGTCCGTCGACGTGTAGACCCGGCCCTCGATGGTGCTGCGTGGTGACGACCGCTCGGCATAGGACAACGGCGCGCCGGACACCGCGCGGACGACTCGTTCGAACTCGCTGACGTCGCCGATGTCGAAGCCACGCAGCAGGACCGCGCCGTGTGTACGCAGCTGCCGGCGGACCGAGTCCCGGGCCCCTGCGAGGTGGCTCGCGGCCGGTACGCCGCCGGTGGGCGCAGTCAGCACACCGGGCAGTGCCGACTCGTCGGGTGACACCGTGGGCATGAGACGCGCGGGCGTGATCTTGGTCGTGGTCACCCGTCGGCTCCCTTCGTCGAATTTGGTGGGCGGTTGGGATCAGCAGAGCCCCGGGTCGGCGGTACTGACGTTTCGGCCGGATCCCTGGCAGCAAACGTCGGTCCACGCGGCTGGGTCATCGCGGTCGCCGGGGACGCGCTCGTAGATGACGTAGTGCTGTGGCGCCATCGCCGTCGGATACGCCTTCAGCGCTGCCATGCAAACGGCGTGGGCCTGTTCGGGTGTGCTTACGGACTCGGTGCGCGCCAGATGAGCGACCAGCGGCAGGCCGTTGACGGCGGTGAAAACCTTGGCACCCGTGGACGCCATCCCGTCGTCGAGCAGCCGTTGCACTTCGGCCACCTCGACCCAGCAGCCGTCAACGAGCAGCCAGCCGGAGCCCCGCTGAAGCGGGCTGAGCGGGATCGAGCCGCGGATCTCCGGGGCGTCGAGGTCTCCGGAACCGGCCGCGATCAGCAGGTTCTCGACCGCCACGAGCAGGGACTCGACCTCGTCGTCGGAGATGCGGCCGGTGTCGCTGCTCCAACAGCCGAGACGCAACTGGGTGTCGGTCTCGTAGAGGTCGAACCGGATCAGCGTGGTCCCGGCGGGCATCGTCTGCCGCCGGAGGTGCGTCGCGTGCCGTGCGGCATCCAGCTCGCCCGCCGTGGGTACCGGTGCCGTGGCCCTGCCGGTTGCTGGACCCGACTCGATGACAAGGTTGTTGAACAGCGGTTCGTGGCTGAATGCAATGCCGCGCTCGTGTTCGATCCGGTCTCCGATGGCGCTCCGCCGGTTCACGTCGTAGCGGCCGTACCGGCTCGCGTCGATGACTGCGGCCCACGCTTGCCGGACCAGCCTGTCGAAGGTGGTGTCACCGATCGTGAGCGTGATCAACGTGAGCTGCGCGAGGCTGCCGACGTGTTGCCGAAGATGCGGCTCGAAGCGATTGGCAGAAAGGGTGGGGAGCACGAGATCCCGGGTGCCGATCCGGTGCGAGAGCACCGCGCCGACGGCAGCCAGCACGACGCTGGCGCGACTCGTCCTGGTGCGGGCCGTGACCGCTCGCAACGCCATCCCGGCCGCGGTGGAGGTCATTTCGACGGCTACCGACCCGTTGCCGGCCGCGACCCTCGGGACGGGGTACAGGCACTGCGGCATGCGGGAGAGACGGTCCTTCCAGTAGCTCATGACCGATTCCTCGCGCCGCAGGGCCTTGGGTGTGCGTTCGAGGGCGGCCAGGTCCAACGGCTGGATCGGTGCTCCGCCGGCTGGCCGTGCGGTGCGATCCCGGATCAGGTCCGCGAACTCACGCTTGATGATCTCCATGGCCTGATAGTCGACAGCGAGATGCGAGCAGCCGATCACCGCGGCCCGCACCAGCGGGGTGGAGTTGGTGGAGGCGTCACTGGGCAGTACCGCGAGGGCGGCCCGGAGCGGCAGTTCGCCTATGCGGTACGCGCCCGCAGCGCGCAACCGCCGGGTGAGGTCCCTGGACAGGCTGGCCTGGTCGACGAGTTGCGGGTCAGCGGCCTCGATTGCGTAGACCTCCACGACAAGGTCGCCGCTGGCGTGCACGAACTGCTGTGGTTCGACGCCGTCGACGTACGTCGTGCGCAGTCCTTCGTGCCGTTCGACCAGGACTGCGAGTGCCGTGGCGACGTCATCGACCACGGCTGAGGCCGGAACGTCGAGTTCCCCCGCGACAGCCGCGAAGAACTGTTCCGACTCACGGCGCAGCCACTGCAGGATGTTGTACTGGCCGATATTGAGTGGCCCGTCGGCCGCCCGCGTTCCGGTGAACCGTACGGTCACCGACGGCTGCGGAATGAGGCTCACCGATCGCCCCCGGCGGCGGGGACCGCGGGTCCGGTTTGCCTGGTGGGCCGGCGTCGTCCGAATGCTCGGCGCGGCACTATCGACGTGCCCTGGTGAGACCATGTGCGCCAGGCTATTGAGCGGCCCGCGCCGTGCGGTAGAGAAGGACCGGCAGCTACTCGCGGGTCAGATCGTGTGCGTTGTTCTGCCGGTTGTTCTCTGCGTGCGCCAGGCATCGCGAGCCATCATCGACCTGCGTCCGTCCTGTGTGCGCCGGCTCGGTCTGCCTCGTGGGCTTGCGGTTCGCTCACGACGGTCGGCCCGACCAGCATGTCGCCGACCGCCGGGTGGATGACGACGCACTCGATCGTGGGAGGCCCGAATGAGCGTATCGATCCGCCAGCGGATGACTGCTATCGCGGAGAAGTCTACCGATCAGCCCGCAGTTGTCGGCTTCGACGAAGGCGCCGCCGAGCAGGTACTGACGTGGCGGGAGCTGGCCGAGCTGAGTGGCCGGCGGGCGGACGCACTGGTGGACGCCGCCGCCCGGCGGACCGGTCCGGCGGTCATCGCGATCGAGGCGAGCAACACGATCCAGACGGTGGTCGACATCGTGGCCGTCCTCTCCGCGGGTCTGCCACTGCTGCCGCTGAACCCGGCCTCGCCCGCACCCGAGCGGGAGAAGCTCCTCGACTTCGTCGGTCAGACGTACGGGCGGGCTCAGCTCATCGACGCCGACGCCGACGCCGACGCCGACGCCGACGCCGACGCCGACGCCGACGCCGACGCC
>NZ_JBHMIS010000017.1:0-117744 GCF_048060415.1 Micromonospora sp. LOL_024 | reverse complement strand
GGTGGCCGTCCTCGTTCCGGCGGGACCCGAGGTCACCTCACGAAAGGCGGCTGCCGTACTAGGGGCTATCGCCGTCGCCAGAGATCGACAAACGACGACTGCCCCTAGATCGACGGGAGCGGGGTGGGTCAGAAGTCGTCGTCGAACGAGACGCTGCCGCTGACGCCAACCTGGTACGCCGAGACCCGCCGCTCGAAAAAGTTGGACAACTCCTGCACGTCCTGCAACTCCATGAAGGCGAACGGGTTCTTCGAGTCGTACAGCGGCGCCATGTCCAGCTGCGCCAACCGGCGGTCGGCCACGTGCTGGAGGTACTCGCGCATGTCCGTGAGGGACAGACCGGACACGCCCTGTTCGAGCAGGTCCTCGGCGAACTGCACCTCGCACTCGACGGCCTCGGCCAGCATGTCGCGCACCTGGCCGGCCAACTCCTCGTCGAAGAGGTCAGGCTCCTCGCGGCGCACCGTGTCGACCACGTCGAAGGCAAAGGCCATGTGCATCGACTCGTCGCGGAACACCCAGTTGGTGCCGGAGGCCAGACCGTGCAGCAGCCCCCGGGACCGCAGGAAGTAGACGTAGGCGAACGCCCCGTAGAAGAACAGCCCCTCGATGCAGGCGGCGAAGCAGATCAGGTTCAGCAGGAACGCCCGCCGGTCCTCCCGGGTACGCAACTCGCGCAGTTCGTAGATCGAGTCGATCCAGCGGAAGCAGAACTCGGCCTTGCCCCGGATCGACGGAATGTTCTCCACCGCGGCGAACGCCTCGAAGCGGTCCTGTTCGTCGGGCACGTAGGTGTCGAGCAGGTTGAGGTAGAACTGGACGTGCACCGCTTCCTCGAACAACTGCCGGGACAGGTAGAGCCGGCCCTCCGGGCTGTTGACGTGCTGGTAGAGGTTGAGCACCAGGTTGTTGGCGACGATGGTGTCGCCGGTGGCGAAGAACGCCACCAGCCGGCCGACCAGGTGCCGCTCCGCCGTCGACAACCGGGACAGGTCCGCCAGGTCGGAGTGCAGGTCGACCTCCTCGACGGTCCAGGTGTTCTTGATCGCGTCGCGGAAGCGGTCGAAGAAGTGGGGATAGCGCATCGGCCGCAGCGTCAGGTCCATGCCCGGGTCGAGCAGCATCTTCCGGGCACGCGGGTCGGTGGTGTTGGTGCGGGTTCCGGGGACGGCGGTCATTGGCATGCCTCGCAGCTCTCAGGGTTCTCCAGGGAGCAGGCCGACGCCTCTTCGTCGCTGACCGCGACGATCGGCTTGACCGTCGGGGTGACGGCGACGGTGGCCTGCTGGATGCGGGTCGCGGGACGCGAGCGCAGGTAGTAGGTGGTCTTCAGCCCGGACTTCCAGGCGTACAGGTACATCGACGACAGTTTGCCGATGCTCGGCGCGCTGATGAACAGGTTCAGCGACTGCGACTGGTCGATGAACGGCGCACGGGCGGCGGCCAGGTCGACCAGGGCCCGCTGCGGCAGTTCCCAGGCGGTACGGAACAGCTCCCGCACCTCCGCCGGCAACTCGGCGATGCCCTGCACCGACCCTTCGGCCCGTTTGATCTGCTCGCGGATCGCCGCCGTCCACAGCCCGCGTGCCTTCAGCTCACGCACCAGATAGGTGTTGATCTGAAGGAACTCCCCGGACATCGTCTCCCGCTTGAACAGGTTCGACACCTGTGGCTCGATGCACTCGTAGCAGCCGGCGATCGAGGCGATCGTGGCGGTCGGGGCGATCGCCACCAGCAGCGAGTTCCGCAGGCCGTGGACGGCGATCGTCTCGCGCAGCGCGGCCCACCGCTGCATCTGCGTGACCTCGGCACCCCAGAGGTCCGGATGCAGCCTGCCCTGCGCGGCCCGCGTCTGCGCGTACGCGGGATGCGGGCCGGACCGCTCGGCGAGCCCGGCCGATGTCTCCAGCGCGGTCAGGAAGATCTCCTCCTGCACCCGGGTCGACAGCTCCCGCGCCGGCGCCGAGTCGAACGGCAGCCGCAGGATGAACAGCGCGTCCTGCAGCCCCATCAGCCCGAGCCCGATCGGACGCCAGCGCGGGTTCGACGCCGCCGCCTGTTCGGCCGGGTAGTAGTTGATGTCGATCACCCGGTCGAGGAACACCACCGCGGTGCGCACGGTGGCGCGCAGCCGCTCCCAGTCGACGCCGTCCGCGCTGACGTGCGCTCCCAGATTGATCGACCCCAGGTTGCACACCGCGGTCTCGGTGTCGCTGTTGACCTCGAGGATCTCGGTGCACAGATTGGACAGGTGGATGGTGTTGCCGGGCGCGCCGGTCTGGTTGGACAGCCGGTTCGAGGCGTCCTTGAACGTCATCCACCCGTTGCCGGTCTGCGCGAGGGTACGCATCATCCGCCCGTACAGATCCCGGGCCTTGACCGTCCGGACGGCCTTCTTCTCCGCCGCCCGGTACGCCTCGTCGAAGGCGTCGCCGAACAGGTCGGGCAGTTCGGGGGCGTCGGACGGGTCGATCAGCGACCAGTCACCGTCCGCCTCGACCCGCCGCATGAACTCGTCCGGAATCCAGTTGGCCAGGTTCAGGTTGTGCGTGCGCCGGGACTCCTCGCCGGTGTTGTCGCGCAGTTCGAGGAACTCCTCGATGTCGGGGTGCCAGGGTTCGAGGTAGACGCAGGCCGCGCCCTTGCGCCGGCCGCCCTGGTTGACCGCCGCCACGCCCGCGTCGAGCGTTTTGAGGAACGGCACGATGCCGTTCGACCTGCCGTTGGTCCCCCGGATCAGCGCGCCGCGACCGCGCACCCGCGCCCAGGAGATGCCGATGCCGCCAGAGAACTTCGACAGCTTCGCCACCTGGTGGTAACGCTCGTAGATCGAGTCGAGTTCGTCGCGTGGCGAGTCGACCAGAAAGCACGACGACATCTGGGTGTGCCGGGTGCCCGAGTTGAACAGCGTCGGTGAGCTCGGCAGATAGGCCAGGCTGGACATCAGCCGGTAGAATCCGATCGCCTCGCCCGGCGTCTGCGACAGCCCGCAGGCCACCCGCAGCAGCCAGTACTGCGGGGTTTCCACCACCAGGCGGGTCTCCGGGTGCCGCAGCAGGTACCGATCCGCGACCGTCCGCAGACCGAAGTACTCGAACCGCAGGTCGCCGTCCAGGTCGACCGCGTCGTCCAGCTTGCGCGCGTGGCGGGCCACGAACCCCGCGGTGTCGTCTCCGATCAGCCCCAGGCCGTGCGCGTACCGGATCGACTGGCTGAAGCTCGCCACCTGCTGCCCACGTACCTCCTTGTCCACGTACGCGACCAGCAGCCGGGCGGCAAGTTTGGAGTACTGCGGCTCCTCGCCGATCAGTTCGGCGGCCGTCTGGATGGAGAGCTTGTCCAGCTCAGCGGTGGTGGCGCCGTCGTACAGGCCGCTGATGGTCTTGGTTGCCACCCGCAGCGGGTCCACCTCGCCGAGGTCGGCCACCCACCGCTCCACCGCACGGACGATCTTGTTGACGTCCACCGGCTCGGTGGCGCCGCTGCGTTTGCGGACCTGCATCGCGTGCCGGCGCTGCTCCGACACACCTGGTCCGGACGCCGCCATCTCCTGCACGACCGTCACGTCTCTCTCCTCGCGCCGTCTGGTGGAGGCCTCGGACGCGCAGGGGAACGCCACCGGGTGCACCTCTGACGGCGCGTACCCGGTTGGTGGCGTTGGCCGTCCCGCGCGGCCGTTGGCCGCCGCCCGCGAGCGCGGGCGGCGAGCTGGCAGGTCTTCGGACTCGTGGGCGTCGTGCTCGCGTCTACTGGCCGTCGCTTCCCAGACCTGGCGGGTCCAGTGCTTGGTGACGGCGGTCGTTCCCACTCACCGCTGCGGGGCAGTTCCGGTGTCGCACCGGATTCCCTCTTGCCTCGGCCGCCCTGGATGGACGCCCGAACCAGCTACTAGTGACACCATATATGGGCCACCCGATAGCGCAAGACACCAGATGTCGTGTCGGCGTGTCCCTGCAACGGAGATCACATGCCCCACCTGGACACAGCTGACCCCGCCGCGTCGATCTAGGGCAGTTCGTCGTTGCCGGCGATCGACCAGTAACGATCAGCCCTAGATCGACGCGGCGGGTGTGGCCACGGTGATCCTGACGGTTGTTCGCAAGCAGAGGTCGCCGTTGGGGGTGCGGGCATCGTCGAGCGCCCGCGCGGCGTCGGCCGTCGCGGCGTCCAACCGGGTGGCCGGCACGCGCCCCAGCAGCGCCCGACCGGCGTGCGACCACAACCATTCCATCCAGTGGTCGACGTCGCGGAACCGGCTCTCGATCCGATGCTCCCCGACCTCGGTCACGGTGAGCCCCGCCGCGGCCATCGTCGCGCCGGTCCTCGTCTCGTCGGCGAAGAGGTGGTCCGGGGAAGTCGGTCGCGGTTGGTCGGCCGGCAGATGCGCCGCCAGTGCGGCCATGGCGGCGACGAACGCCGGATCCTGGGCCGCGAAGGTGCTGACCGCCAGGCGGCCGGAGGGCCGCAGTAGCCGCGCGTAGGATCGCAGCGCCTGTTGCGGGTCGGGCAACAGGAAGACGACCAGGCCCGCCAGGACGGCGTCGAGGCTACGGGGCGGGAAGTCGGGCCGCTGGGCGTCGTCCACCAGCACGGCGACCTGACTCAGGCCCGCCCGGGCGGCGTCCCCGGCAGTGAGGGTGACCATGGCGGGGGCGAGGTCGATGCCCGTCACGTGCCCGGTCGGTCCGGTCGCCTCGGCCGCCGGAAAGAGGACCGCACCCCGGCCGCAGCCGACGTCGAGGACCTGGTCACCCGGCCGGATGCCGGCACGCCGGACAAGTTCGGCACCGAGCGGGCCGAAGAACGAAACCCCGGTGCGGTCGTAGGTCGGGGCCGCCCACTCGAACACCTCGGCGACCGAGCCCTGCGCAGCAGCGTTCGTCATCGAAGACCTCCTCGTCGTGGTGCCGGCCGGAGCGGGGTCACGGTTCGGGTGGTGGTGCGGCCGGCCGCACCACCAATGAATATGAAAATCCTAACCGATAGTTTGGCTCACCGCTCCCGAACGTGGACGGACCACCGATGGCGACCCGTCCACGCCGCAGGTACCAGCCGGAGGACCGGCGGAAGGTCGCCTCAGCAGGTGTTGAGCATGGTGCTCAACGCCGACTTCTCGGCGCTCTGCACGGAGAGACCGTAGTACCACTTGACCTGGATCCAGGCCCGCGCGTAGGTGCAGTGGAAGGCGGCAACTGGAGGCTTCCAGGCAGCCGGGTCCTTGTCACCCTTGGAGGAGTTGACACTGCCGGTGACCGCCCACAACTCCGGGCCACCGAGGTCGTTGGCGTAGGTCTGCCGCCGCGAGGTGGTCCAGGACCACGCCCCGGACCGCCACGCCTCGGCCAACGGCACCACGTGATCGATGGAGATCTCCGCCGGGTTCGTGCGGGTGACCCCGTCGTACGGGCTGTACCAGGATCCAGCGGTCGGATAGCAGCTGGAGTCGACCGTGACGTTGCTGCCGTCACGCTTGAGCACCTGCTCCCGGGTGTTGCAGGTGCCGGTGATGGTGATCCAGTGCGGGAACAGGTCGCGGTTGTAGCTGGACTGCTGGGACTCGGCCGCGACGGTGAGCGAGTTCAGCCGGCTCACCGCCGTGCTGTGCGAGGGAATGTTCGGCGGGGTGGCCTGGGCCGGCGGCGGGGCCAGCATGACGGACAGGACGACGGCGGCCACCGATGCGAAGGCGGCCTTGCGTACGCGAGCCACTGGTCGACTCCTGACTGTCTCCTGCCACGGCGGGTGGGGATCCCGACGAGGGGCATGGCAGGGACGGTCTGAAGTGTCACAGACATCGCGATCGATAGATCCCCGTCCGGCGAACTTCGCCGTGAACGCCGTGTGAAGACACTCGACTCAGACGGTGATGGCGACCTTGGCACGGGCGTGCTCGCCCTCCACGTACCGGATCGCCTGGGCTACGTCGTCGAGCGGGTAGGTGCGATCGATGACCGGGGTCACCCTGCCGGACTCCGCCAGCTCACGCAGCCCCGCCAGCAGCTCTCGGCTCGGCGGCGTGCCGAGCACGACGATCCGCTCACGGACGAGGCGGGCCACCGCCTGCCCGGTGATGATCAGGGCCATCGGCCCGACGATCCCGGGGCGGCCCCGGAAGCTCCCCCCGCCGGAGAGCACCAACGTCCCGCCGGGCGCCAGCGCCCGCCGCAGCTCGCCGAGCCGCCGATTGCCCACCAGGTCGAACACCACGTCGTGCCGCCGGCCGAGGCGGGTAAAATCCTCCACTGTGTAATCCACAACGACGTCGGCGCCGAGGGACCGCACCAGACCCACGTTTCTGCTGCTACACACCGCCGTCACCTCGACCCCCAACGCCTTGGCGATCTGGACGGCGAACGTACCCACCCCACCCGAGGCACCGTTGATCAGGACGTGCTGGCCGGCCCGCAGGCGTCCCAGGTCCCGCAGACCCATCAGGGCGGTGCTGCCGGCCAACGGCATCGTGGCCGCCTGCGCGAAGCTGAGGTTGGCGGGCTTGAACTCGATCCCGTCGGCGGGAGCGCAGACGTACTCGGCGAACGCCCCATGTGCGTCGCCCAGGTCGCCGTACACCTCGTCGCCGGGGCGGAACCGGTCCACGTCGGAGCCGACCGCCGCGACCCGCCCGGCGAAGTCGGTACCACGTATCCGCTGCCTGGGTCCGCGCGGGCCGAACACCGTCGGCAGGGCCAGTCGCGCCAGGTACGGGTCACCCCGCAACACGTGCCAGTCCCGCGCGTTGACCGAGGCCGCGTGCACCCGCACCAGCACCTCGTGCCGGGCCGGCACCGGCTGGTCGACCTCTTCCAGTCGCAACACGTCCGGTGGGCCGTACCGTTGCTGCACCATCGCCTTCATGCCGGTCATGGTGGCACTCGCGGTCGACGCCTGTCGTCGGCGTGCGGGCCGTGTCCACACCGGTCGACAGCACGAGCCGCGCCGACCGAAAGTACGGCGTCCGGCTGCTACATCTGCCGGCCCAGGCCCTTGCGGACGCGATCGGTCTCGTACGCCCACATGGCGATCTCGACCCGGTTCCGGACGCCGATCTTGCCCATCAGGCTGGCGATGTGGGTCTTCACGGTGCTGAGGCTGATGTACAGCTCGTGGGCGATCTCAGTGTTGGTACGCCCACGCGCGACGGCGACGAGCACCTCCTCCTCCCGGGCGGTGAGCGTGTCCACCGGCTGCCTCGGCGGCGCGGCCGGGCCCGCGTCGGCGAACGCCCTGAGCAGCCGGGTGGTGACGCTCGGCGCGATCAGCGCGTCACCCGCGGCGGCGGCCCGCACGGCCTGGGCGAGCAGGGCGGTGCCGGCGTCCTTGAGCAAGAACCCGCGCGCTCCCGCGCGGAGCGCGGCGTAGACGTACTCGTCGAGGTCGAACGTGGTGATGACGACGACGGCGAGGGGTTCGGCGACCGCCGGGCCGGCGAGCCGGCGGGTCGCCTCGATGCCGTCCACACCGGGCATCCGGATGTCGAGCAGACACACGTCCGGGCGCAGGCGCTGTGCCACCTCGACGGCCCGGCGACCGTCGGCCGCCTCGCCCACGACCTCGATGTCGGGCTGGGCGTCGAGGATCATCGTCAAACCGGTACGCACGATTTCCTGGTCGTCGGCGACGACCACGCGGATGGCCATACCCGCGATTATGCGGCCGTCAACGCGCGGGGCAACGCCACGGACACCGTCCAACCCCGATCGGCGTCGGGTCCGGCCTCGCAGGTGCCACCGAGCAGTCCGGCACGTTCCGCCATGCCGACGATGCCGAACCCGCCGGGCCAGATCGAACTGGCGTCGCCGTCGTCGCTGACCCGCAGGCGTACCGACCGGGCGTCAGCGGCGACCCGGACCTCGATCAGGGTCGCGTGCCGGGCATGCCGCCGCGCGTTGGTGATCGACTCCTGCGCGAGGCGGTAGATCGCGGTCCCGATGGTCGACGGGATGCCGTCGAGATCGCCGTGCAGTTGCACGTCGACCACGGGGCCGGGCGACGACCGGCTCGCCAGCCGGGCGAGATCCGGGATGCCTGGGCTCGGCGCCAGCTCCGCCGGCTCGGCACGGCGCAGCACCCGCACCATCGTGCGCATCTCGGCCAGCGCCCGGCTCGCCTCGGCCTCGATCACGCGCAGCGCGTCGACCGCGGCGTCCGGCCGGGCCTGCGCCACCGCGATGCCGGCCTGCGCGCGGATCGCCATCGCCGAGACGTGATGGGCCACCGTGTCGTGCAGGTCGCGGGCGAGTCGCTCCCGTTCCAGCAGCTTGGCCCGGTCGAGCCCGCGAGCCCAGAGCCGCGCCCGGTACCGGTACGCGATCGCCAGGGCGAACGCCGCGAACATCACCACGCAGCCGGCGAGCGCGTCCGCCGGGCTGACATGACCAAAGGGCACCGACAGGCCGATCTTGGCCAGGATGAGC
Organism: Micromonospora sp. LOL_024; assembly: GCF_048060415.1. NCBI lineage: Bacteria > Bacillati > Actinomycetota > Actinomycetes > Micromonosporales > Micromonosporaceae > Micromonospora > Micromonospora sp. LOL_024. The sequence goes on along the minus strand of NZ_JBHMIS010000017.1, from coordinate 109,330 downwards.
GCCGCGCCGACCACCACCTGCCGGCCGGACCCCCAGCGGAACAGCGCATACGGCAGGAACAGCACGTACACCATGGTGGCCAGCTCCGGCTCGTGGCCGATGAACAGCGGCACGACCCCGGTGGCGATGAAGACGATCGCCACCATCAGCAGCGGCCTGGTCCGGCGCCACAACAGGGTGGGTGCCAGCGCCAACGCGGTGACCATGGAAGCGGTCGGGGTGAGCAGGTCGGTGCGCAGCAGACCTTCCAGGGTCGCGAGCGCCATGACCACAGCCACGAGCACCCGGTCCCGCCAACGCGGCGCCGGCGGGTCCGGGGCACCGGGCTCGGCCCAGACGGAGCGGAGAAGCTCGCGCACGCCCCGATGGTACGCAGCGCGGGCGGCGAGCGGACCGGCCCAAAGTACGGCCGGTGCCACCGACCATCGGCTGAGGAGGTTCTGGCCCGCGCTGCGATGAGTCCCGGCGCAGCCGGCGCGAGGATCGGTGCCGCACGAACAACACGAAGGGACGTGACCGCCATGAGGTCCTCCGCCAGGTCGAACTACCTCATCCCCACCGGCCTGCTGGTGCTCAGCGCCGTCCCGGTGATCGCCGGCAGCCTCCGGCTCGCCGAGCTGGCCGGTGGCGCCCCGGTGCTGCCCGACGGCGACCGGATCGCGTCGGCACCCGTACCCGTGGTGGTGCACATCGTCAGCGTCACCGTGTTCAGCTTCCTCGGCGCCTTCCAGTTCGCGCCCGGCTTCCGCCGCCGACGTCCGGGCTGGCACCGGGCCGCGGGACGACTGCTGATCCCCTTCGGACTGCTGACCGCGCTGACCGGCCTGTGGCTGACTCTGTTCATGCCGCGCGCCGAACTCGACGGTGATGCGTTGGCCGCCATCCGGGTGGTGGTCAGCGTGGTCATGGCCATGTCGATCGTGGTGGGCTTCGTGGCGGTCCGGCAACGCGACTTCGCCCGGCACCGCGCCTGGATGATCCGCGGTTACGCGATCGGCGTGGGCGCGGGCACCCAGTTCCTCACGCAGGTGGCCTGGATGGGTGCGGTCGGTCCGTTGACGATGTCGAGCAAGACCGGCACGATGGCCGCCGCCTGGTTGATCAACATCACCCTCGCGGAATGGATCATCCGGCGCCTGCCGGTCCGCACCGGACAACCGGTGCGGGTGACGGTCGCCCCGGTCGGCTGAGAGGTCGGCCTCGGTCGAGCAGGCGAGCGTCCGGTCGCCACCGCCGATGAGCAGTCAGCCACGCTGCCGCGAGTCGATCCGGATCCTGTCCAGGACCACCCCGGGAGCCTGCTCGATGACCACGGGCGAACGCGGACGTAGCGGATCGGCGGACCCGGACCCGGCGAGCGGCAGCGGCACCAGGGTGCACTCCTCCACCAGCACGTCCCGGTACTCCAGCACCCGGATCGCGTGGTCGATCTCGCTGCGCCCCCAGCCCGCGATGCGAACCGCGTACAGCGGACCGTTCCAGGACACCCAGGCGTCTGACACCCGGATCCGCTGGCCGACCTGGTTGCCAGCCGAGGAGTGGAAGCGGTCGGTGTTGTCCCCGGGCAGCAGCCGGAAGCCGATCTCGACGTCCGACAGCCGGACCCGGTCCACCTCGACGTCATGCACGGAGCTGAGGTAGAACCCCTCGAAGGCGTCAGAGACGCGCAGGTCGGAGATGGTGAGGTGGTGCGGGTGGTAGGAGGGGCCGACAATCGAGTCGACGCCCGCACCGACCGCACCCCAGTGCACGGCGACGCCGGTGCAACCACCCGCGATCGACACGTCGGAGATGGCCACGTCGCGTACCGCCCCGACCACCGCGATGCAGTTCGCGGCCCGGGTGTCACGGCGCTCGACCTGGACCTGCCGAACCTGGATGCCCTCGATCCACTGTGCCTCGGCCGGGTAGAGGTAGCTGCCGATGGTGATGGCGGTGCCCCGGTCACCGCCGTGCTCGCCGGGTGAGCACGGCGGCGGGCGGAAGCCGAGCCTCTCGACCACCACCTGTGAGCCGAGCACCTGGACGATGGGCTGGCCGTCCGGCGTGGCCGAGGTCAGCCAGGTCGTCACGGACCCGTCGCCGGGCTCCGCACCGGCCAGCGTCCAACCGGAGCCGAGAACGATTCCCCGGGCGAGCGGGTAGGTGCCCGCCGGCAGCCGGACGGTCCCGCCGGGCTCGGCGGCCAGCAGCCGCTCGATCTTCTCCTGGTTAACCGCCGCGTCCTGGGTGAGCACCAGGTCGTGCGATCCATGGTCGGTACCGGTCACCACTGCACCTCGACGACTTGGCAGACGATTTCGGACACCCGTCGCCGCAACGCGGTGGCCTCGGCGTCGACCAGCCCGATCAGCACAGGTCCGGGGGCCGTCCGCTCGACCACCACGTCCAGCGCGTCCGACGCCCGCGCCGCCACGCTCACCGGAACCTCGGTACCGCCGAGCAGGTTGACCGCCCGCACCGCCAGGTGGTCCGGGTGGGGCGCCCGGGTGAACGGCGACGCCTCGTACAGGGCCTGGCCCGCTCCGCGCCGCGCCACCCGGAATGCCTTCAGCACGGTCTGTCCCTGTCGACGACGCAGCCAGCCCTGGCTGGGCTGACGAAACGCCGCCGGCGGCGCCGACGCGCTCGCGGTCCACAGGCCGCAGCGGACGGACCTGGCGTCGGCGTTGACCACGACGAACCGGGTCCGGGCATGGCCCTGGCCACGGCCCCGTGCCCCCACCAGTCCACCGGCGCTGACGAGGCCGGCCCACTGCGCGGGCGCGCCGGCCAGGCGCACCGAGCCCGCCTCGTCGCCGTCGGAGATCGCGGTGACCTCGACCTGGTTGAGGCGTACGCCGACCGCCGCCAATGGGCTGAGCGACGCCACCGCCCAGTCCGGGAGCGAGGCGTCCGCCAGCTCGATGATCAGCAGCCCGTCCTCGCCCACCTCGTCGGCGCGCAGGTCAAACTCCACCCAGGCGTGGGCCTCCACGATCCGCAGCCGCCCTCGCTGGCGGCTGATCAGGGCCGCGGCCCGGGCCGTGCCCTGTGCCCTCACCATGACCAGGCGCGGCAGCTCACGGTCGCCCCGGGTCGGTGCCGCGACCCGGGACCAGGCCGACTGCGAGGCCCCGTCGACATGGAGATCGACCCGCACGCGGACCGGCCGGCCACCGGTGCGCAGCTTCAGCACGACCGCCCCGGACGCGCCCTGGACGCGCCCCACGATCGAGATCCCCCGGGCCATCTGGTCGGCGACCAGCACCTCGGGATCACCGCCCGAGGCGAACACCGCGGGAAGCTCACGTGTCGGAACTGGATCGTCGAACTCCGTGGCGAACCAGGCACCGATCGCCACTACCGGACACCTCCGGGTCCGGGCGTGGCATCCAGCGCTTCGAAGCCGGGCACCCGCAGGTCGGTCCGGGTCAGCACCGGCTCCTGACGGTTCCACATCCGTTCGACGGCCTCGAAGAGCGGATCCGCGTCGCTCTCGATGTGCCGGAACGCCGTCCGCACCGATCTGAGCAGGTAGTCGGCGGGCCAGACCTCCCAGTGCGGCACCTGCGGCGTGAACAGGTCCGTGGCGCTGCGGTAGAACCACAGCCAGAGCCGCGCCCGCTCGACCTGCTCAGCCGAGATGATGTCCTCGCCGTTGAGCATCGCGGATATCGCGCCGTCCAGCGCCTTCCAGTAGGTCTCCGGATCGTTCACCACCGTGGACAGCCCGCACTCGCTCCACTCGGACCACCCGGCCTGGAGCACCGGGATGCCGTACGCGGGAAGCTCGTTGCTCACGCTGCCGCGGACCGTCACGCCGAAGTCGACGAGGCTCCACAGGCCGTTCTTGCTGAGATCCTTGCTGGGCTGGAACACCATGTGCCGATGTCGGGCGTACCGCTGGGCGACGGAGGCGAAGAAGTCGGTGCTGTCGTACCGGAACTGGCTCGGATGGTCCTGGAAGAGCCACTGCACCTCGGTTGAGGTACTGGCGAACTGCGCCGTCTCCTCGAACCAGTCGGCCAGGGTGGGGAAGGACTGGTGGTTCGTGCCGGGGGCGTCGGACACGGCGTGGTTGAAAACGGCCACGACCGGCCGCGACGGGTCGAACCCCAGGCGCGCCGCGAAGTGGGTACGCAAACGGGCCCGCTCGTCGCTGTTGTTGATGTCGACGGAGGCGCTGGCACCACCCCGCCACCAGCTCGGCCGGCCCAGGTTGACCTTCGACCGCCAGGCGACCAACTCCGCGTTGCGCCGCACCTCGTCACGACGCGACCAGACCCGCTGCTCGAAGAAGTCGCCGATCTGGTGGGTCAGTTCACCGCGGAAGGTGTGCGCACCGGTGTCGGTCTCGGGAAACAGCGCGTACGCCTTGAGACATCCCGTCTGCTGGGTGTGCACGACAGGTACGCCGGCACGCCGGGCGGAGTCGACCGCCAGCCCCCAGTGGTCGTAGTCGACGTGGCTGGTCACCAGCGCCACCGCCGACCCGCCAGCCAGCAGCGCGTCGTAGACCGACGAGATCGACCGGGCCAGTGCCTGTCGCCGTCGGTACCGGGGGTCGACGGTGGGATCCTCGGGCGCGCGGGGCCGCTTCGTCACCCGGCAGTAGGTGGCGCTGACGAACTCCTCCAGTGTCTCCTCGCTGATCGCCGCGCCCGGGGGCATCGGCCGCCCGAACAGCTCCACCGGCACGACGCCGGCCGTAGCGGAGCGGGCCGGCCCCTCGACGAGGCGGTAAAGGTCGATGACCTCGCTGGCGCCGTACGCCTGCGCGACCCGCTCCACCAGCCTCACGTCGAACTCGGTCCACAGCGCCTCGTGCCACATCTGCTCCACGCCGGTGACGACCACGAGTTGGGCAGGCACGATCCGCCGAATCGCGTTGGCGACCGCCAGGTTACGCATCGCCACCCTGATGTCCTGGTGGAACACCTCGACGAGGAGGTAGTTCTGGGACTGCGTGGCCCCCAGGTTCTTACGCCAGTAAACAGAAGCAGAGTCGAGGAACGCCTCGAACTCCTTCTTGTCAGCCCCGAGCCACACCCGCAGAACCGTCCCTCTCCCGTTGGACCGCGCCGTCTGACGACACACGGAGGACCGCACGCTATCGGCGCCGAGCGGAATCCTGGTTGACGGCGGGTGGACGGCAGGTTGCCGGATGCCCGACAGGGGGGATCGATCGAAGCCGCGGCGCGGCCGGGCGTTCGACCGGATCAGTGGCCCGCGCGGCGGCGCATCCCCTCGGCCAGCGGCGCCCGGTCGAGGTCTCCGGCGGCGATGCGCCCGGCGATGGTGCGGCGTACGAGCGCGTCCGCGACCGACGGCAGGTGCCGGGCCAGGAAGAGTTCGATGCGGCCACGGCCGGTGGTGGCCACGTCGCGCGGGGCCCGGCGGGCGGTCGTCGCCCGCAGGATCGTGTCGACCACACCCTCGGCGGGCTCGTAGCGGGCGACGCCCTCCAGGGAGAGGCCGGCCGCCGCCGAGGCGTCGTGGATCGGCGACGCGACCATGCTCGGGTAGACCACACTGACCCCGACGTGGGAGCCGACCTCCAGGCGCAGCGCGTCGGCGTATGCGACCAGCGCGCGCTTGCTGACCCCGTACCCGGCGGCCAGTGGGAGCGGGAGCAGGGCCATCCGGCTGGCGACGAAGACGATCCGGCCTCGGCTGCGTTCCAGGGCCGGGACGGCTGCGGCGGTGGTGTGCCACGCCGCCATCAGGTTCACCTCCACCTGCCGGCGGGCCGGCCCGCCGGGTGGCAGTTCGGCCGGGGCGGGCCCGCCGACACCGGCGTTGTTGACCAGCAGGTCGAGGCCGCCGAGGCTCTCGATCGCCTGCCCGACCGCGGTGGGTACGGCGGCGGCGTCGGTGAGGTCGCAGGCGATCACCGGGGTCTGGCCGGCGTCACCGGCGCGCAGGTCGAGACCGACGACCCTCGCGCCGGCCAGCGCCAGCCGCGCGCACAGCAGCCGGCCCAGGGTGCCGTTGGCGCCGGTGACGATGACCCGCCTGCCGTCGAGGGTGGTCATCGTCAGCTCTCCCGGACGTCTTCGCTGCGGTGCCAGCGAACGCCCCGGCCGCGGCGGGCCCGGGCCGCCCCGTCGGACAACTCCTTCGCCGCGCGGGCGAGGTAGGCGTCGAAGTCGATGCGCATGGCGGGGCGGCGGTCGCCCCAGCGGGCGCGGGCGGCCCGCAGCTCCGCGACGATGTCGGCAACCTGCTCGGCGGGGGTGGGCAGCGCGTACTCCCCGGCCAGGTACGCGGCCACGAGCCGGGCCTGCGCCTCGACCACCGGCAGCGCCGAGCCGGTGGACTGCATCAGTCCGACGAACATCAGGCCCGGCGCCTGCTGGTGGAACACGTGCCGGTACAGGGGCAGCCGGTCGGCGCCGTCGCCGAGCAGCGCCGGTTCGAGGAACGGCAGGTCGATGTCGTACCCGGTGCACCAGACGACCAGGTCGACCGCGTCGGTGGCGCCGTCGGCGAAGTGGACGCGGTCGCCGTCGAAGCGTGCGATGGCGGGGCGTACGCCGATCTCGCCATGGCTGATCCGGGACAGCAGCGAGTCTGACAGGGTGGGATGGTCCTGGAGGAGGCCGTGTCGCGGCGCGGGCAGGCCGTACCTCTCCGGACGGCCGACGGACAGCCGCAGCATGCGCTGGCTGAGGCGCTGGCGCAGCCGCCACGGCAGACGCGTGGCCAGCGCGCCGTTGAGGGTGTCCGACGGCCGGCCGAGCAGGTGTTTGGGCACGATCCACACCCCGCGACGCAGCGACAGCAGGGTGCCCGACGCGACGTGGGAGGCGTCGACGGCGATGTCCATGGCCGAGTTGCCGCCACCGACGACCAGTACCCGCCGCCCGGTGAGCTGCTCGGGGTCACGGTAGTCGTGGCTGTGCAGTTGGTCGGCGGTGAGCCGACCCGGGTAGGCGGGCGCGGGGTGTCTGGGTCGGCTGTTGTGGCCGTTGGCGACGACGACCGCCTCGACGTGTGCGGTGGTCACGCCGTCCGGGCCGGCCGCGTCGACGCGCCAGCGCGTGCCGTCGCGGGCGACCCGGGTGACGGTGTGCCCCAGCCGGATCGCGTCCAGCAGGCCGAAGTGCTGGGCGTAGTCGTGCAGGTAGCCGGCGACGCGGGTGTGGTCGGGATAGTCCGGCCAGTCGGTCGGCATGGGCAGGTCCGCGAATTCGGTGCGGGTCCGCGAGGTGTTCAGGTGCAGGGTGCGGTACGCCGGGGAGTGCGGCGCGTCGTACACCCACAGACCGCCGACCTGTGGCGCGGCGTCGAAGCCGACGGCGGGCACCCCCCGGTCGGCCAGGGCCTTGAGCGTGGCCAGCCCGGCCGGGCCGGCGCCGATCACCGCGACGCGTGGCTGCATGCACCCCTCCAGAAAATCCAACGTCTGGTGGATATTGCGCCCGACCCGGGCCCACGTCAAGGGCGGGCGTACATGCGGTCGAGCCATCGGTGGGCGAAGTCACGGAACTCCCGGCGGCGTCGCGCGCCGTCGGAGCCGGCGAGCAGGTCGACCACGTGCGCGTGGACGGACCAGACCAGGCTGCGGACGGCCAGGTGTGGCTGGGGCTCGGTGAGCACGCCGGCCGCGTCGGCCTCGGTCAGCACCTGCTCGACGGCCCGGTAGAGCGGAGTTGAGTAGCGCTCGTCGAGATCGGCATGCCGGTCCGGTTCGAGCCAGCGGCGCAGCCACAGGCCGGTGGTCTCCGGGTGATCCTCCAGAAAGTCGACGAACACGTCGACCAGGCCGTGCAGCGCGGTCAGAGCCGCCTCGGGCCCGGCGCCGAGGCCCTGCCGGGCGGCGGCCACGGCCCGGGCCAACGCCTCGCTCTCCGCGGCGAACACCCGCGCGAAACAGGACTCGTACAGCGCCGCCTTGGTACCCACGTGGTGGTGCACGGTGGCGACATCCACGCCGCAGGCCGCAGCGATCCCACGCATGCCGACCGCGTCGAAGCCGCGCCGCGCGAACAGGCCCGCCGCGGTCTCGACGATCAGGTCGGCGGTGTGGCGCTGCTCGGCACGCCGGGGGCGACCCGGGCCCCGTCGGGGTGTGGTCATGCGCCCCATCGTGCCCTACTATCCAGCGCACGTTGGATAACGGTCCGGGCGGCGTGGCGAGGAGACGGCATGGACGAGACGGCGCGGCTCCCCCGCGGCGGCATGCTGGCCTTCGCCGGCGGCTCCCTGGGCATGGGCACCTGGGTCACCGTGCCGGGCCTGCTGCTGCTCTTCTTCCTCACCGACGTGCTGGCCGTGACGCCGCTGGTGGCCGGCCTCGTCCTGTTGGTACCGAAGATCGCCGACGTGCTGCTGCACCCCTGGATCGGGCACCTGTCCGACACCGACCTGTCCCGGCACGGCCACCGCCGGACGCTCATGACGGCCGGCTGCGCGCTGCCGCTCGCGTTCGCCGCGCTGTTCCTGGTGCCGGGCCGGCTCACCGGCGGCCCGGCGGCGGCCTGGGTGGCCGTCGCGTTCGTCGCGGGCAACCTGCTGTTCGCGGCGTACCAGGTGCCATACCTGGCCACCCCCGCCGACCTCGCCATCGGCTACCACGAGCGCACCCGGCTGATGGGCTTCCGGATGGTGCTGCTCACCGTCGGCATCCTGCTCAGCGGCGTACTCGCGCCCATCCTGACCGGCCGGGAGGAACCAACCCGCGGCGGCTACGCCCTGATGGGGCTCCTGCTCGGCGTCTCGATGCTGGCCGCCATGCTGGTCGGCGTCGGCGGCACCCGGCGCCTGACCATCGCCGCACCGACCCCGGTCACCTCCGCCGGCCGAGGCCCGGCCGGCCTGCGTACCCTGCTCGTCGCACTGCGCGACCCGCAGTTCCGCTGGCTGGTCGGCTCCTACCTGACCATGTCGACCACCACCCACCTGGTGCTGGCGGCGGTGCCCTACTTCACCACGTACGAACTCGGGCGGCCCGGCCTGACCACCGTGCTGGTCGCCGCGTTCGTCGCACCGGCGCTGGTCGCCACCCCGATCTGGGTCGTCGTCGCCCGCCGCATCGGCAAGCAGCCCGGGCTGCTGGTCGCGCAGGGTGCCTTCATACTCGGTTCGCTCGTGCTGGCCCTCGGCGACGCCGCCGGCCTGCCCGTGCTGATCGGCGCGGTCGCGGTGCTCGGGATCGCGTTCGCCGCCATGCAGCTGCTGCCGTTCTCGATGGTCCCGGACGTCATCCGCGTCGGCGGCGTCGGCGGCACCACCAGGGCCGGCACGTACACCGGCGTGTGGACCGCGGCCGAGGCGACCGGGGGTGCGCTCGGCCCCTACGTGTACTCCGCCTGCCTGGCCATCGGCGGATTCCTGGCCAGCACCGCGGACACCCAGGTCGTGCAGCCCGAGTCCGCGCACACGATGATCCGGCTCGGGTTCGGGCTGGTGCCGGCGGCCCTGATGGTCGTGGCGATGCTGCTGCAACGCAAATACACACTGGACCGCACACTGCGGTGAGCCGATCCGGCCACCGGAGCGGGGCACCGGAATCTCGGCCGAGCACGACCGGGCAGGTGAAGCGGGGAAAGCTGCTTGGTATGAGGCAAACAGTATAGATTTTCTTCTATCACGTCGGGTTAGGTTGGCAGTGGTCCACCTGGTTTGGCCGGCGCCCGAACCCGAGACGACGAGCGGTTGCGGCACCAGCCAGGCCAGTGGGCACCGGCACCCGCAGCGCCGCCGCCAAACCCCGAGCCACGAGGCACGGCGCAGCGGGACGCCACCGCTCCGCCTGCGGCGCAACCCCGTTTCCGCGCCGCCGCCAACGCTCAGGAGGCAGTAAATGAGACGAAGTCTCACCCTCGCGGCAGCAGCTATCCTGCTGCCGGTCGGTGCCATCGCCGTCGCGGCAACCCCCGCCGCCGCGGCCCCGCCAGCCACCCCGGCCGCCGCCACCGCGGCAGCCGCGTCGCCGGAGATGCTCACCGCGATGCGGCGCGACCTCGGCCTGGACCCCACCCAGGCCCGAAACCGGATCGCCCGGGACGACAAGGGCACCCGGACGGACGCCAGCCTGCGCCGTTCGCTGGGCTCGTCGTACGCCGGCGGCTGGATGACCGCCGACGGCCTGGTCGTCGCCGTCACCGCGAAGGCCGCGGCCAACCGGGTCAAGGCCGCCGGCGCGCGAGCGACCATCGTCGCTCGTAGCGGCGCCGAACTCGACCGGGTCAAGGCCACCCTGGACCGCCACGCCGCCAAGGCACCGGCCGGCAAGGTCCCCGGCTGGTACGTGGACGTCACCACCAACACCGTCGTGGTGCTCGCCACCGGCGACACGGCCGCCGCCTCGGCGTTCGTCCGCGCGAGCCGAGTCGACACCGCCGCCGTCCGGGTGGTCACCACCACCGAGTCCCCGCAGCCGCTCTACGACGTCCGCGGCGGCGACGCCTACTACATGGGCGGGCGCTGCTCGGTCGGCTTCTCCGTGACCGGCGGCTTCGTCACCGCCGGGCACTGCGGCCGCACCGGCACCGCCACCCAGGGCTACAACCAGGTGGCCCAGGGCACCTTCCGCGGCTCGTCGTTCCCCGGCAACGACTACGCCTGGGTGCAGACCAACTCCAACTGGACCCCGCAGCCGTGGGTGAACAACTACTCCGGCGGCAACGTCACCGTGGCCGGCTCCACCGAGGCCGCCATCGGCGCGGCCGTCTGCCGCTCCGGCTCGACCACCGGCTGGCGGTGCGGCACCATCCAGGCCAAAAACCAGACCGTCAACTACGCCGAAGGTTCGGTCAGCGGACTGACCCGTACCAACGCCTGCGCCGAGCCGGGCGACTCGGGCGGATCGTGGCTGGCCGGCCAGCAGGCGCAGGGCGTGACCTCCGGCGGCTCCGGCAACTGCTCGTCCGGCGGGACCACCTACTTCCAGCCGGTCAACGAGATCCTCTCGGCGTACGGCCTGACGCTGCGCACCAGTGGTGGTGGCGAGCCGCCGCCGCCCACCGGGTGCAGCGGCTACGAGTCGACCTACACCGGCAGCATCTCCTCCGGCCAGAGCCGGTACCAGCCGAACGGCAGCTACTACTACTCGTCCTCCTCGGGTACCCACCGCGGCTGCCTCGACGGGCCGACGGGGGTCGACTTCGACCTGTACCTGCAGAAGTGGAGCGGGTCCACGTGGGTCGACGTGGCCGGCTCGTACAGCGCCGGACCCGACGAGTCGCTGACCTACAACGGCACCGCGGGCTACTACCGCTTCGAGGTGCACGCGTACAGCGGCTCCGGCAGCTACACGCTGGGCATCACCAACCCCTGAGCCGACCGTGACGACGGCGGCGGGGTGCGGATCACCAGACCCGCACCCCGCCGCCGTGTCGGCGTGGCGACGGCTCCGGTAGCCCAGCGGGGCGCTCGCCCCGCCCGGTGACAGCATCCCGCCACCGATCGGGGGATCATACGCGGGTGAGTTCGTCGCAGCTTCTCGTCGTACTCGACCGCGCCAGTCCGGTGTCGCTGCAACAGCAGCTCTGCGAGCAGATCAGCGGGTCCGTGCGGTCCGGCCGGCTGCGACCCGGCGACCCGGTGCCACCCAGCCGGGAACTGGCATACCAGCTCGGGGTCTCCCGCACCGTGGTGACCCGGGCATACGAGCTGCTGCGCGCGAAGGGGGTACTGGCCTCCCGACGCGGGTCCGGCACCCGGGTCAGTGGCCATCTGCCCGAGGCGCGGCGCGAGGCGGGACCGGCCGTCCGGGCGCCGCTGCGACCGGAGCCACCGCTACCCACCGACGCAGGCAGCCCGCTGTGGAAGCCGTGGGAGCCGGCACCGATGCAGCGACCCCAACCGGCGTACGACTTCCGGCACGGCACCCCGGCGTTGGCCAGCTTCCCGGTCACCCGCTGGCGGCAGGCGCTGGCGGAGGCGGTCAGCCGCGCCGACACCGCCGCACTGGGCTACGGCCCGGCCGAGGGCGCGCCGGAACTGCGCGCCCAGATCGCCGCGCTGCTACGGCGCAGCCGGGCGTTCGGCGCGGCACCGGAACAGACCGTGGTGACCAGCGGCGCCACTCAGGCGATGGACATCCTGGTCCGGCTGCTCGTCGGCCCGGACGAGGTGGTGGTCATCGAGGATCCCAGCCACACCGTGCTGCGGCAGATCTTCGGCTACTCCCGGGCGGCGGTGGTGCCGGTGCCGGTGGACGAGGAGGGCCTGCTGGTCGACGAGATCAGCGACCGGGTACGCGCGCAGGGCCACCATCCGGCGCGGGTCCGTCTGGTCTACGTCACGCCGTCGCACCAGTTCCCCACCGGGTTCGTCATGTCGCAGCGGCGGCGGCGGGCGCTGCTGCGCTGGGCCCACGCGCACGGCGCCACGGTGCTGGAGGACGACTACCACAACGAGTTCAGCTTCGGCCCGGAGCGGCTGTCGGCGGTGGCCGCCGACCCGCAGGACGCGGATGTGGTCTACGTGGGCAGCTTCAGCAAGACACTCTTCCCGTCGCTGCGCATCGGATACGCGGTGCTGCCGCCGCACCTGGTACGGCCGTTCCTCGGCGTGAAGTGGATCACCGATCGGCTGACGCCGACGGTGACCCAGTTGGCACTGGCCGAGTTCGTCGACTCCGGCGCCTACGCCCGGCACATCGGCCGGATGGACCGCCTGTACCGGCAGCGTCGGGCCCGACTGCTGGAGGCGCTCTACCGGCACTTCGGCGCGGGCGTGCGGATCTCCGGCGCGGCGGCCGGGCTGCACGTACTGGTGTCCCTGAGCGACCTGCCCGTCCCGGACGAGGCACAGATCGTGCGTGCCGCGGCAGCGCGCGGCCTGCAGATCTACCCCGCCTCGGGATACTTCGCCATCCGGCCGCCGGTGGAGCCGACCTTCCTGATCGGGTACGCGGCGCTGTCCACCACCCGGATCACCGAGGGAGTGGCGCTGCTGGCCGCCGCGGTGCGGGAGGTGACAGCTCGGTGAACCGGGGCCGCCGGAACCGGGCACGCTGCGCGTACGGGACGGTGCAGTCGAAGACCGCCTTGGCGGTCCGCCCGTCGGCGGAGACGGCTCGGGAGTAGCCGGTGTGCTGGCTCGGGTCGAGGGCGAAGCCCTCCCGGTCGGGCAGTACGACCATGTCCAGGTCGGCCTGGAACCGGGTGACCATCGCCCACCACAGGTCCTGGTCGGACTCGACGTCGACGTCCTCGTCGACGCAGAGCACCAGCTTGGCCATCCGGAACTGCGTCAGCACCGCCTCGGCGGCGGCACGTACCGTGCCGTCGTCCTCTGGGCCACACTTCGCCGGCCACTGGAGCACCACCATCAGCTGACCGCCGCCGGCCGTGTGGCAGTGCGCCGCCCGCACCGGCGTACCCCGGCGCGCCAGCAGATCCAGCACGGCCGCCTCCATGCCGAAGCCCAGCAGCACCGACTGCTCGTGCCCGGGGCCGGAGACGGCCTGCAGGATGGGCCGATCCCGGGCGGTGATCGCGGTGACCCGCACCAGCGGCAACGACGGATGTGCCCGCCCCTGGTAGCCGAGAAACTCCGGGGTGGCCACGACGCCGTGCGGGCTTTCCGGCGCCGTCTCGGCCAGCAGCTCACCCTCGATGACGTACTCGGCGTTGGCGATGAACTCGGCGTCCACCGTCCGGCACCGCAGCAGCTCCACCGGCTGTCCGGCCAGGGCACCCGCCACCGCCAGCTCGTCGATGCCGGGCGGCACCAGCGCGGTCGGGCAGCAGGAGGAGAGCAGCACCGCCGGGCCCAGCCCGAGATGGATCGCCACCGGCAGCGGAGCGCCCCGGCGCAGGGCGGCCCGGTAGGCGAGTTCGAGGTCCCGCCCGGGCACCATCCAGATGGTGAGGGTGTCCGGTCCCTGCACGCACATCCGGTGCACGGAGAGGTTCCGTACCCCCGTCTCCGGATCGGTGGCGAGCACCGCGCCGAGGGTCAGGTACGGTCCCGCGTCCTCGTCGGTGAGCACCGGCACCGGCAGGGCGGTGAGATCGAGTGGCAGCTCCTCGCGCGGCCAGCCGGCCGGGTCGACGGCGGGCACCGGCGGGTGCGGCGACCGGACCGCCGCAAGCAGCCGGTGCGGCAGCTCGGCCGGGGTGCAGCCGAGCAGACCGGCGGCCCGGCGGCGGGTGCCGTAGAGGCCCATCAGCACGGCCCGGGTCGGGCCGTGCTCCGGGCGTACCCGGTCGAAGAGCACCGCCGGGCCGGGGCCGGTCGGTGGGGCGGCGGGCGCCCCGGCCCAGCGGGCGTAGCGGGCGGAGACACCGAACCGGGCCGGCAGCTCCTCGGTGACCCGGACCAACTCGCCGGGGAGCGGGTCGAGGCAGGCCAGGGCGTGTCGCAGGTCGGTGGGCGCGCGGCCGGCCATCACTGCCCCTGCGGCCCGGCTGCGGCACCGCGGTCGGCCAGCATGTGCAGCTGCATCCGGGTCAGCTCGTCGATCAGCGCACGGTAGGCGGCGACCGCCACCTCGGGCGGCATGTCGTGCCCCACGGCGAGGTCGTGCACCCGACCCAGGACCTGCCGCACCCGGTCCGGGGACCGGACGGTCGGCTCGTCGGTCTTGTGCACGGTCAACTCGCGGACCACCCGGGTACGCTCCGCCAGCAAACCGACGATCCGCCGGTCGAGATCGTCGATGGTGGTGCGCAGTTCGGCGATCCGGGCCGGACCGTCGGCGCTGGCCGGGGTGACGCCGGCCGGAGTCGCGCCCCCCTTCTGCTGGCTCATGGCTGGGCTACCTCGTCGATCACGAACACGACGGTGGGCTCGGCGTTGCTGCCCTGGGAACGGTGCTCCTCGTCGTCGGGGATGACGAACCCCATGCCGGGCCGGCAGGGCACCGAGCGGTCCCGGAAGTGGATGGTGAACTCGCCCCGGAGCACGTAGCCGGTGTGTCCCCGCAGGCACCAGTGGTGCTCGTCGAAGCCGGCGGGCAGTTCCAGCAGGCGCAGCCGCTGACCGCCGACGTACGCGATTTTCACTCGCCCCTCGGCGCCCGGCTTCTCCCACTTCTCCCACTTCGCCGCCGGAAAGTCGATGCCGACCGGTGCGGTGGCCTGTTCAGTGGACATTCTCGATATCTCCTCTGGTCGAGGCGAATCCGCCCGGGCGTTGGCGCGGAACGCGTTCGTTGCGGTCCAACCGCGGCAGTACGCTGCCGCCGGTGGCCCGCTGGTGCCGCCTGAGCAGGTGCACCATGTCGAGCATCCGGTTGACCATCCGTTCCAGCGCGTCCACACCCTCGGCGTCGGCGAGGCCGGGCTTGCCGGTGGTGTTGCGCAGCAGCACGGGAAAGCCGCTGCCGACCAGGATCATCCGGTTGAGCAACAAGTTGTTGACGATCTGGTTGTGCACCGAGGAGTCGCTGTACCGGCGGCCGGTGACGATGACGCCGCCGACCTTGTCGGCCAGCGGCCGGTTGAAGCGCAGGTACCCCACCCCCACCCGCTCGATGAAGACCTGCATGAGATGCGCCAGGCCGAAGGCGTGCACGGGCGCGGCGTAGATCAGCCCGTCGGCGTGGATCATCTGCTCCACCAGGGCGGGCACGTCGTCGTCGAGCTGGCAGAGCGTGGTACGGCTGTTGCAGTCGCCGCACGGGCTGCACGGCGAGATCCGGTGGTCGCGCAGCCGGACGGCGCGCAGGACGGCACCGCGTGCGGAGATCAGGCGTCCTGCGTACTCGATCGCGAGGTCGGTGTTGCCGCCGGGCCGTTCGGAGCCGTTGATGGCCAGTATGGTTGCTTCTTCGCTGTGCACTCGTACCCCCGAACACTCATCGGGCGGCCGGGCCGCCACACCGCGGCCCGGCCGCCCGGGTTCAGTCCGTCAGCTTCCCGGCGAAGTAGTCGATGTACGCCTGCATATCGAAGTGGCCGTGCCCGGAGAGCGAGAAGACGATCGCCTTCGACTCGCCGGTCTCCCGGCAACGCAACGCCTCGTCCACCGCCACCCGGACGGCGTGCGTGGACTCCGGCGCGGGCACGATCCCCTCGCTGCGGGCGAAGAGCACGCCGGCCTCGAAGCAGGCCGTCTGGGTCACCGCCCGCGCCTCGACCAGGTCGAGCTCCCGCAGCGCGCTGACGATCGGCGCCATACCGTGATAGCGCAGCCCGCCCGCGTGGATCGCGGGCGGCCGGAAGGTGTGCCCCAGGGTGTGCATTTTGGCCAGCGGGGTCAGGCCGGCGGTGTCCCCGAAGTCGTAGTCGTAGGCGCCCCCGGTCAGCGACGGGCAGGACGCCGGTTCCACCGCGACGAACCGCACGGTCGGCCCGCCCTCGAACTGCCGGCGCAGCAGCGGCAGAGCCAGACCGGCGAAGTTGGAGCCGCCACCGGCCGCGCCGATCACCACATCCGGGTAGTCGTCGGCCATCCCCATCTGGAGCAGCGCCTCCTGGCCGATGATCGTCTGGTGCATCAGCACCAGGTTGAGCACCGACCCGAGCGAGTACCGGGCCTCGCCGCCGCTGTGCAGCGCCGCCTCCACCGCCTCGGAGATGGCCAGCCCGAGACTGCCGGTGGAGTGCGGGTCGGCGGCGAGGGCCTCCCGGCCGGCCGCCGTACGCTCGCTGGGGCTGGCGGTCACCGACGCGCCGAACGTCTCCATCAGCCCCCGCCGGTACGGCTTCTGGTCGTAGCTGACCCGCACCATGAAGACCTCGCAGTCGAGGTCGAAGTACGCACACGCCATCGACAGCGAACTGCCCCACTGACCGGCGCCGGTCTCGGTGGTCAGCCGGCGGACGCCGTCCTGCTTGCTGTAGTACGCCTGCGGGACGGCGGTGTTCGGCTTGTGGCTACCGGCCGGGCTCACCCCCTCGTACTTGAAGTAGATGCGGGCCGGGGTGTCCAGGCTGCGTTCGAGGCGGTGGGCCCGGACGAGCGGGCTGGGTCGCCACTGCCGGTAGATGTCCAGCACCGGGCCGGGGATCTCCACGTCCCGCTCGGTGGAGAACTCCTGCTCGATCAGGCCGGCGGCAAAGAGCGGTGCGAGATCAGCCGGGGTGATCGGCTCGCGGGTGCCCGGATGGAGCATCGGGGGCAGCCCTTTGGGCAGGTCTGGCACCACGTTGTACCAGGTCGTCGGGATGTCACTCTCCGGCAGGACGAACTTTGTGACGGTCATGGACGCTCCGGTTCGAAGGGTGGTCAGGGACGGGTGGTGGCCAGCTCGGTAGGGGTGGGCCGGGTCGGGCTGGGTGGCCGCACCCGCAGCACCGCGAACGCGGCGACGCCGAGGGCCGGGGTCAGCAACAGCAGGTAGAGCACGGGCTGGTGGCCCTGGGTCTGCCACACCAGGCCCAGGCCCAGCGGCACGACCAGGCGGGCCGCGCTGAGCACGAAGCCGTTGAGGGCCATGAAGGCGCTGACCCGGTCCGGCTCGACGTGGTCGGCGATGTAGGTGGGCACCACCACCGAGGCGATGATCTCCCCCAACGTCCAGACCACGGTGGAGAGCAGCACGGCCGGCAACGAGAAGGCGAAGACCAGGATGGCCGTTCCGGCGGACCAGAGCAGGCCGGCGACGATCAACAGCGTCCTGGTCTGGTACGCCTTGATCCGCCGCTCGATGAGGATGCCGGCGGCCACCACGACCAGACTGTTGATCGTGTAGACCGCGCCGACCACCGCGACCGACGACGCCAACACGCCGGTGACCGCCAGGGGCAACGTGTACTCCAGGCCGATCAGCGGCGCGACGTAGCAGAACGACACCACCACGACCACGGCCACGTCGAGGTCCCGTCGCAGGCCCATCCGCCCACCGGTGGTGGTGCGGGTGGCCGCCGTCGGGCGACGGGTGTCCGCCGGTACGCAGAGCCGGATGGTGATCGCCGCGATCACACCGAGCAGGATGTTCCCGGCGAACATCAGGTGGTACGAGTAGGCCGCCGCCAGGCCGCCGAGCAGCGGGCCGACACCCATACCCAGGTTGTTGGCGATGTAGCTGACCGTGTACGCGAAGGGCCGCTGCTCCGGCTCGGTCAGGTCGGCGATCAGCGTGTTGGCCGCAGGCGCGAACATCCCCATCCCGACGAGCGCGACGAACAGCAGTACCGCGTACGTCCACGGAGGCCCGTCGAACACGGCCAGGCCGAGGTAGCCGAGAGCGTTGAGCAGCAGGCTGGACACCAGCGCGGCGCGGCGACCCGCCCGGGCGCAGACGGCGGCGCTGAGCAGACTGCCGGCCAGCAGACCGGTGCTGCCCACGGAGATCAGCGCCCCGGCCTCCCCGACGCTCAACTGTCGACTCTGCACCAGATAGACCGCCAGCAGCGGGAAGACGAACATCCCGGCCCGGTTGATGAAGGAGGCGAGGACGAGCATCCGCAGCGGTCGCGGCAGGGCTCGGAAGCGGCTCACCCACATGGCGTGCCCGCCGCCGGCTCGGTGCGCACCTCGAAGGTGTCCCGGATGGCCTTGAACCGGGCGCGTACCTCGTCGAAGTCGCGGCCCTCGCAGACATACCAGCCGAGGACGTCGTTGGAGGCTGTCGGCGGGGCCAGCACGTCACCGACGCTCTTCCACACGTCCGCGTCGAGCACCGGGTCGAGCGCCCGCAGCTCGTCCGCCGTGGTGATCGCGGTGATCCGGCCGAACCGGTCGGAGCTGAGGTACTCGGTGCCGATCTCGGGCCCGAGGGTGGCCGCGGGCAGGTGACCCGGGTCGAGTTCCAGGCGGCACCACTCACCCGCCAGGTTGATTCCCCGACCGGCCGCGATGGCCGGGACGATCGAGCCGCCACCGGCACGGGCGGCGGCCTCGCCGAACAGCACCTCGCCGTCGTCGCGGAGGAAGAACTCCACATGCGCGACGCCGGTGCGCATCCCGAAGCCCCGCAGCAGCGCGGCGTTCGCGGCCAGGACGCGCCGCTCGGCCGAGGTCAGATCATGTTTGCGGGAGATGGTGCCGCCCGGCTCGTCGCGGAACTCCAGGATCGAGTACGTGTAGCGGGAGAGCTGCTCGAAGACCGGCTCGCCGGCTCGCAGCAGCGAGTCGACGTGGTACTCGACGCCTCGGACGTACTCCTCGACCCGGTAGTCGTGCCGGTTGTCGGCGAACAGCGGCCAGATCCGGGCCAGTTCCTCGGCCGAGTCGACCCGGTAGGTGTCGCCGCAGGCCCAGCCGGCGTACGGCTTGACCACCACCGGCCAGCCCGTCTCGGCGGCGAACTCCTCGACCGCGCCCAGGGTGTCGGGGCGGCCGGAGCGGGCGACCGCCATGCCCAGCTCGATGGCGCGTCGGTGCATGACGTTCTTGTCCCGGAAGGTGAGCGCCTGCTCCGGGTCGAGCCCGGGGATGTCGTGGTCCCGCCGACAGAACGCGGCGGTCAGCACGTCGCCCTCGAAGAGCGGGAAGATCCTTTCTACCGGGTGCGCGGCGACGATCTCCCTGACCGTCGATCGGACGGCCTCCCGGTCGTCGAGGTCCGCCTGGTAGCAGGGCAGGTCGGCAGCCTCGGCGGCCGGCTGCCCGGTCGGCACCAGCACCACGGCACGCACTCCGAGTTCGGTGGCCGCCGCCACCACGCTGTGGAACTGGGCGGCGTACCGACCGGCCGCGGGCCGGTAGACCACGAGGATCGCGCGGGTCACCGGCGACCACCTCCGTGGCTGGTGGCGTGGCTGGTCGCGGCGTCGTCGCCGGGAGTGGCCGCGGTGGACAGGACCACACTCGTCGTGCCGGCGTCAAGTACCGCCGAGGCCCCGGAGTACGGCCCGCCGATCAGGTCTTCCAGCGCGGCAATGAGCAGGGCCGTCGCGACCTGGACGTCCCCCCGGCCGCCCGGGTGGGCCGCCTCGATGGTGAGCAGCAGCCGGTGTCGGCCGAGGTCGGTGCGGATCAGGTGGCTCTGGCGCCAGTTCCAGCGTCGCGAGTGTGCCCGGCCGGCGGAGTCGGCGTAGATCACCTCACCGGGCTCCGGCCGCTCCGGCGCTTCCGGTCTGCCGAGCGGCAGGTAGGTCTCGGTCCCGTCGGCGGGCCGGACGGCGAGGTCGGGGAGGCCACCGACGGCGCACGAGGCCACCGGCATCGCGACGCCGAGCGAGATCGCGTTGCAGAGGTCGACCAGCGAGTTGATCCGCGGCAGTCGGTCCCCCCGGGCGACCCGACGGGCGATCGACTCCGCCGCACAGGGGAACCGGTTCGGGTTCACCCCGACCGCCTGGTATGCCGCCCGCCAGCCGGCAATCTGCGGCACCTCCGCCACGCCCGCCCTGTCCAGACCGGCGCCGTGCATCGCGTTCTCGGCCGCGGTCAGCAGCGCCGACACGCCCGGATCCGCTGGCGCGACCGCCACCACCGGCACGGCTACCAGGCCGAGTACGTAGTCCGGCACGGCCGTCAGCACCCGGTCGTCAACGCGGACCTCAAGGGCGTGCGCATCGTCTCTAAGCTGGCTCATCGTGGTCCTCGTGGAGTCGGGTCAGGAGATCGGGTCGACTGTAGGCAGCGGGCCGGGCACCGGTTGTGACCAATTCCCGCCGAATACGGTAGGTCCAATTCGTCGGTGCGGCCCGCTCCGCCGTCAGGCCGGCAGCGCGGTGGTTGCGCCACGCAGGAAGTTGTCGAACAGCCGAAAGCCCTCCTCGGTCAGCACGCTCTCCGGATGGAACTGGACCCCCTCGACCGGCAGGCGACGGTGGCGTATCCCCATCACGTAGCCGTCGTCGTCGGACCGGGCGGTGACCTCCAGCTCCGGCGGCACGGGATCGGCGACGATGAGCGAGTGGTAGCGGGTGACCGTCAGCGGGGTCGGCGCCCCCACGAAAACGCCGCGCCCGTCGTGGGAGAGCCCGCTGGTCTTGCCGTGCATGAGGTGCCGGGCGACCGTGACGGTGCCGCCGTAGGCCAGACCGACGGCCTGGTGGCCCAGGCAGACGCCGAGCAGCGGGATCCGGCCGGCGAAGGCGTGCACCAGCTGGACGTGCCCGGACTCGGCGGGATGCCCCGGTCCGGGGCCCAGGACCACCGCGTCCGGTCGCAGGGCGGCGAGCTGGTCGCCGGTCCGGCTCCGGGAACGGACCACCACGGTCTGCGCGCCGAGAGTCCGCAGGTACTGGTCGATGATGTGGGTGAAGCTGTCGTACGCGTCGACGAGCAGAACCCTCACGGCAGCAGCTCCTCGCCGGTCAGCGCCCAGTAGCTCGCGCTCATCTTGGCCAGGGTCTCCCGCCATTCGGCCCGGGGCGTGGAGTCGGCGACCACCCCGGCGGATGCCTGCGTGTGGTAGCGGGGGCCCTCCCGCACGACGGTGCGGATGCAGAGCGCGAGGACCGCGAAGCCCCGCACGTCGACCAGGCCGGTGGATCCGGCGTAGACACCCCGGGGCGCGTCCTCCAGTCCATCGATGATCTCCATAGCGCGCAGCTTGGGCGCGCCGGTCATGGTGCCGGCCGGAAAGGCCGCGCAGATCGCCGCCCACACGTCGGTGCCGGTGGCGAGCCGACCGGAGACCGTGGAGACCAGGTGGTGCACGTACGCGAAGGGCTCGGGGTCGAGCATCGTGTCGACGCTGAGGGTGCCCGGCTCACAGACCCGGCCGATGTCGTTGCGGCACAGGTCGACGAGCATCACGTGCTCCGCCCGCTCCTTCTCGCTGGCCAGCAGCTCCGCCACCCGCTGCCGGTCGGTCTCCGGGTCGGCGCAGCGGGGGGCGGTGCCGGCGATCGGACGCATCGAGATCCGGCCGTCGTCGATCCGCAGGAAGAGCTCCGGACTCGCCCCGATGATGAGGCGCCCGGCCCAGGGCGCCAGGTACATGTACGGCGACGGGCTGCGATGCCGCAGCCGCCGGTAGACCTGCAACGGCGTGAGGTCGCTCTCGACCTCGATCCGGTGGCCGATCTGGATCTGGTAGCTGTTCCCGACCTCGATGTGCCGCAGGCACTGTTTCACCCGGGCGGCGAAGGTCTCCTCGTCCAGGTTGTCGCGAATCAGGGCGGGCGGCGGCGCCTCTGGCACGTCGCGGTGGCCGGCGGGGAGCCCGGCGACCAACTCGGCCACCGGCGGCACCGGCTCGTCCGGCAGGTGCGGACCGGTGCTGGTGAGCTGGTGCACGGTGCCGGCGCGCAGGTCCCACCAGACGGTGTGCCGGTACAGCGACAGCGTGCAGCGGGGGACGTCGTCGGCCATCCGCTCGACGGTGAGCTCATCCATGTCGCGCGCGGCCTCGTAGGCGAGCGTGGTGAGGAAGCCGAAGGCGAAGCTGTCCGGGTCGGCGGTGGTCTGCACCGCGAAGGCGCGCTGCGTCGCACGCACGGCGGCCCACATCTCGGGCGGGCCGGCGACCGGCCAGACAATTTGGTCGGCGCGGCGCTGGATCGGCTCACCCAACACGGTCGCGAGGACTGCGGCGAGGGCCTCGCCGAGTATGCCCTCGGCGGTCAGTTCCAGCCGATCGGCGATGATCCGCAGCTCGGCCAGGCGTCCCCAACCCACCGCCGCGGCACGCCGGTCCCGATCCGGCCCGTCCAAACTTTCAAACAGATAAATGTCATCCTGAAAGTGATTACCGGACAAAGCCGTGTAGAGCGACAATGGATCGATGGACGACAGGGTGACAGCTGTCACACCAACCGGAATCACGCCTACCGGAGGCGTGAGCTGCCGCGTCGGCGAATTAGAACAGATAGGACGTTCACCCAGCCCGGAAGACGACGCACGCATCACGAAACCTCCTCTGGAGCAGCTCGGTGCAGGCACCCGACGGCGCTGATCCGACCGCCCGAAACAGCAGGTCGAGCCCCTCCCGCTACGCAGATGCCCACACCAACCGCACCGGCACTCGACATCGAACGGCGCGCACCAGCGTCCCCTTTGGAAGCGGACGGCAGATTGCCCCGATTCGCCGGCGGTTGAGCGGTTGCACCGCCGGGAAACACTTTCGTCAAACGCATACCGCCCTGTCCATACCACTTGGACGATCACGGAGAAGACCACTTGGCGCGGCATCTAGATCTGTCAATTGACCGCGATTCACGCGAGACCCTGGCGGCGCAGCTCCGCAGCGCCGTCCGGCGACAGATCGAACAGGGCACGCTGCGCCCGGGTACCCGACTACCGTCGAGCCGTCAACTCGCCGCGGACCTCGGAGTGTCCCGCAGTGTGGCGGTCGAGACCTACGAACAGCTCTGCGCCGAGGGCTACCTCATCTCCCGGCGCGGCTCCGGCACGCTGGTGGCCGCCGCCGCCCGCGCCGAGGTCGGTTCCGCGCTGACCCCCAACGACCGGACCACCTCGGCCGAGGTCGTGGACCTGCGGACCGGCCGCTCGGACGTCTCCGCCTTCCCCCGCCAGGACTGGATCCGCTGCGTCAGCTCGGTGGTCAGCTCCGCCAGCCGACGGGAACTGGGCTACGGACCACCGTCGGGACTGCCCGCCGCCCGACACACCCTCGTCGGCTACCTGGGCAGGGTACGCGCCGTCCGCACCCGGCCCGAACATCTGATGATGACCTCCGGGTTCGCTCAGGGACTGGCGATCCTCTGTCGCGTGCTACGCGACGCCGGCCACGACATGCTGGGCGTGGAGGACCCGGGACACCCCGGCGAGTGGGAGTTCATCGCCGACGCCGGCCTGCGCCCGGTCGGGATTCCGGTCGACCGCGACGGCATCCGCGTCGACGACCTGGCTGCCAGCGACGTCCGAGCCGTACTCACCACACCGGCCAGCCAGTTCCCGACCGGAGCCGTGCTCAGCGCCAGGCGTCGGGAACAGCTGGTCGCCTGGGCCGCGGCGGTGGACGGCTACATCATCGAGGACGACTTCAACGCCGGATTCGTCGCGCCGGCCCAGCGGATGCCGGCCCTGCAGAGCCTCTCCCCCGCACGGGTGATCTACGCCGGCAGCGCCAGCAAGGTGCTCGCCCCCGCACTCCGGCTCGGCTGGATGGCCACCCCGCCCGCGCTGACCGGACCTGCCGAACGGATCCGCGCCAGCTGGGACATCGGCTGCTCCGGGCTCGAACAGCTCACCTTCGCGCGACTGATCGACATCGGCGCCTTCGATCGGCACCTGCGCCGGCTGCGCGCCGAAATCCAGGAGCGGCGGCTGGCCGTACACCACTTCGTGACCCGGCGCCTGCCCGGCGCCACCATGTCGGACGGGCAGAGCGGACCCCAGACCCACCTGCTGCTCCCGCGAGAATGCGCCGAGCAGGCCCTGGTCCAGGCCGCCCGACGCCACTCGGTGCTGGTACGCGGCGGACGCTACTACGCGGTGCGCGACGACGATCGGCCGCCGGCGCTGGTGATCGGCCACGCCGGGCTGCCCGGCACGACCCTGAACCGAGGGCTGGCCGCGATCGCAGCCGCGTACCGGGACGTGACCGTCCGTCCCCCTACCAGGGGCGCGGATCGGCTATAAGAGACGGATGGAGCTGCCCCTTACCTGGCCACCATGCCGATGCACACGATCACCGAGATGCATGGCTAGGCCGGGCTGCGGGAGCGGTTCCGCCTGGAGACCGAGGGGTTCGACGCCGACAGTCGACGACGCCTCGACGACGCCCTGGAGCTGGCCGCCCGGCTGCACCGCGACGACCGACGATCCCGGGAGCCGTACCTCAACCACCTGCTCCGGGTGGCGATCCGGATGCTGCACCACTACCAGGTACGCGACATCTACGTGATCGTCGCCGGCCTGCTGCACGACGCCGTCAAGGACCACCCCGCCGAACTGGCCGAACTGACCACCGCCCCCTCCGGCACCGACCTCTCCGGCACCGACCCGACGGCGGCGGCGCTCACCGAGCTCGCCGACCGTCTCGGTACCCGGGTGGCGCGGCTGGTCGCCGCCGTCACCAACCCACCGTGGGATCCGGGCCGGGACCGCCACGAGCAGTACCACGAGCACGTCGCGGCCAGCCTCGACCGGGGACCGTGGGCCCGGGCCATCAAGATCTCCGACTTCACCGACAACGGCGTCGGCGTGATCCACTCCGTCGGCCCGGAGGTCGAGTCGTCGGCCCGCAAGTACCGCCCCCTGGTACCCGTCTACCGCGACCTCGTCACCCGCGCCGACACCCCGCTCTCCGAGCAGGTGAAGCAGCACATCCTGGATCAGCTCGACCTGGCTGAGGAACGCTTCAGCGCCATCCTCGATCAGCCCGCCCACCCAGCCTGACCCGACTTCCCGGCCTGAGCCGACTTCCCGGCCTGAGCCGACCAGCCGGCCTGAGCCGGCCGAAGGTCACCGTTCGGACGGGACCCCGTGCGGCTTCCGTCCCTTGTCGAGCCGGCTCACCAGCAGCGCGACAAGCGCCTCATCCCGGTCGAGATAGCCGCCGATCATCCGGCTGGCGATGGTGTGCACCTCCTTGAGCACCCGCGCGAACTCGGCGTACGCGTCGAGCCGCCGCTCGTCCCAGCGCACCGTCTGGCTCCGCCGCCACCGCGACCGGTCGGTCAGCGACGTGGCGAGGATCGTGCCGACGGCACCGACCAGCACTCCCAGCAGCGCGGGCAACTGCCCGACGAGGTTCCCCATGCCCCAAGCCTTCCTAGCCACCGGCAACAGGCGCAGAGTCGGACTCACAGGTAGGTGAACCTGACCGGCTCCCCGAGCACGGCCGCAGCGGAGTCGGTGTCCGCCAGCCTTGCCGCGAGCGTCGCGGTCGCCAACCGGGCGGGAAGGGCGGCGCTGAACTTGAGTCCGGCGATGGCCTTGACGCTGACGTCCGGCAGACAAATTCGTTCCACGGCGTCCGCCGTGACCGTCCGCCACATGCCCCGATCCAGGTCGGGACGCAGCCGGATGGCCGAGTCGTCGAAACGCTGGGTCGGATTGGCCAGCTCACCAAGGGTGGCGACCAGGGTGGCGTTGGCGCGGAACCCGGCCCAGGTCCACCAGCGCACTTCGCCCTCGCCGTCACGGGCAACTACCGTGCCCGCCGGATGCACGCGAAAACTAGCTTCCGCACGTAGCTTGCCCAACCGATCGAGGGCCCGTTGGGTAAGCCTGACCGGTGGATCGGCACCCAGTAGCACGTCCCGCATGGATCGAACCAGCGCGTAGGACAATCCCTGCGGCGGGTTACCGGTCATCCAGAGCGCCTTCCCGCCGCCGTCGGCCGGTTCGACGAAACAGCGGCGTCGCTTCCAGTCGACGTAGGTGACCCGCCAACTGCGTCCGCCGAGCAGCAACAGCCGAGGACCATCGACCCGGGCCGTCAACAGAGCCGGATCGGTCCGACCGATTTCGGTACGACCGGAGAGCACGGTGAACTGCGGTGGTGCCGTGAAGACAGCGAGCATGTCCATGAAATGCCGATGACCGAACCTGAGTTCGGCCTCCGGTCCGATGAAGAGCATCCCCGAATCGGCGTCGAGATACCCGTGCTCGAGGAGGTGCCGCATGATGACGTCGGCACTCTTGTTGAACGGCGCAAGTCCGTTCCATTCCTCCGGCCAGAGCTGGTCGCCCAGTCGGTGTCGTTGCAACACCAGCGCGAGGATCTGTTGGGCCACGATGTGTCGTGGTTCCACTGGCGGTACGACGGCCTCCACCCAGCCTCGCTGCCATAGCCGCAACAGCCCGCTGGCGTGCAGCAGACCCCCACCGTCCAGAGCGAGGAAGAGACAGTTTCGGGTGCTGCCGCTCCGCCGGCCGGTCCGACCGATCCGCTGTAGAAAGGCGGCGACGCTACGGGGTGCGTCGATCTGAATGACCCGGTCCAGGTCGCCGACATCAATGCCCAGTTCGAGGGTGCTGGTCGCGACGATGACGCAGTCCCGCTCCTGCGCGAACGCCTCCTCCGCTCGTCGGCGCTCGTCGGCGGCGAGCGACGCGTGGGACAGGAAGGTCCTCACACCGAGTTCGCGCAGGCGCTGACCGAGATCCTCGACGAGCGCCCGCGAGTCACAGAACACCAGCCGCTTTTCCCCACGATGCAGGGCAGCGATCACCCGGGCTGCATTGTGAACGGAACCCACATAGTCCAGCTCGATGTCGCTGGATGGACCGGAAGGTGCAGCCACGCCGCCCACCACGCCTGGGGCGACGACCCGCGCGTGTCGGTGGTCGCGGCCCGACCCCTGCAGCCAGGACAACAGGTCATCGGGGTTACCGACAGTCGCGGACAGCCCGATCCGCTGAACCGGCCGCCCGGCCACTCGACTCAGGCGTTCGAGCACGGCCAGCAGGTGCCAACCGCGGTCGTCACCTGCGAAGGCATGCACCTCGTCGACCACGACCGCACGCAGGTGCCGAAAGAACTCCTCATGGTCGACGGCCATGCTGACCAGCATCGACTCAAGCGACTCCGGGGTGGTCAGGAGCACGTCTGGTCGATCGCGGAGGATCTTGCGTCGCTGTCCCATGGTCACATCGCCATGCCACAGCGCTGCCCGCCGCCCCAACCAACCGGTGTAGTGCTCGACTCGTGGCAGCAGATTGTTGAGCAGCGCCTTCAGCGGGCAGACGTACAACACACTGGTCCCCGACCAGTTCTCTTTCGCCATGCGGGACAGCACCGGAAACATCGCGGCCTCGGTCTTGCCGCCGGCTGTCGGCGCGAGCAGCAGCGCGTCGTAACCGTCGAGCAGCGGCTGCACGGCCGCCTCCTGCAGCGGCCGCAGCGCCGACCACTGCAACGAGTTCACCACATGGTGCAGCACGACCGGATGCAACTGTTCGGAGGACATCTAGACGTCCAGGATAAGGTCGCTGGCGCTGGTGGCATTGCGCTCGACGTCTGTCATCTCGGTGGCGGTGAGGGTGAGCGCATAGTGCTGTCGCGGGTCGAAGTCGACGAACTGGTCGACCCGGTCGAGCACCTCCCCCACGAGCTTCTTGAGGAATAGACGCGGTGCGATGCCCACCTTGCCACCCAACCCGCCCGCGACGGCTTGCGCCAGGTCACGAAGGTAGCCGTCGTCAACCAGGGCCTGCACCCGAGCCTGCTCTGCGGATCCGTCGGCGTACAGGTCCCGCACCCGCCCGCCCAGTTCGACGAGGGAGTCGACGGTGAACCCGGGCAGGCGAATCTGCACGGCGCGCGGGTTGTCGAACCGCGCGTCGGTCGTGAAGTCGACCGCGAGTCGCTGGGCCAGCGGGGCGAGCCGCTGCACCCCTTGCGGCCCGTCGTAGAAGGCCGGCGTACCGGTGACGACCAGGTACAGCCCGGGGAACCGACCGGAATGCACCTCGTCGAGCAGTTGGCGAAGCGCGTTGAGTGCCTTGTCCCGAGCGTCGGAGCGGACCCGCTGCAGTGTCTCCACCTCGTCGAGGACCAGCAACAGACCCGGGTGACCACTGTCGCGCAGCACCGCCAGCAGACCCTGCAGGAAGCTGAGCGCCGCGAAGTGGTCAAGATCACCGCGCACGCCAGCGACCCGCCGGGCGGAGGCGGCGACGTGGGGCTGACCGCCCAACCAGGCGAGCACGGCGTCAGCGGTGGCCGGATCACCGCCGAGCGCGGCGGCCCGATAGCCACGCAGCGCGGCGGCGAACGCCGGTGCGCTGCGGCTGACCCCCGCCAGCCGCTGGTTTAGCAGCATGCCGACCGCCTTGTCGAGGGCCTCGGCATCGTCCGCCGCCAGCTCCCCGGCCGCGAGGACGTCTTCTTCCAGGGCGTAGAACCAGCCGTCGACGACCGGCCGCAGCGCGCTCGGCGGAAACGTCGCGGTGGTCAGCCTCTCGGTCAGCCGCCGGTAGACCGTCTCCAGCTTGTGCAGCGGCGTCTCGTTCTCCGAGATCTGCACCTCGGCGGTGGCGAAGTTGGCTCGCTTCGCCTGCTCCGCGATCCACCGGGTGAAGAAGGTCTTTCCCGAGCCGTATTCGCCCCGAACGGCCTTAAACACCGAGCCGCTCGCGGCGACAGTGACCAGGTCCTCTCCCACTGCGGTCACGAACCGGTCCAGCCCGACGGCGAAGAGATCCAGGCCGGCCGCGGGGACGACACCCCGACGTAGTGCGTCGATTACCTCCCGTCGCCGTGCCGGACTGACGCCGCTCACGGGGCACCTGCCGGCAGCCCGAACTGGGTACGTAGCAGTGCGATGTCCAGTCGCACGGTGCGCCCGTCGTCGATCTGCGACAGGACCTGATAGTTGTCCACATTGAAGATCCGCTGCAGGGTGTTCACGAAGCCGCCTGCTCGTGCCGGCAGCTCGCCGGCTCGCTGTGCCAGCACCACGGTCGACAGCACGCCCTTCGCGTCGACCAACGCCCGGGTGGCCGCCTCGATCTTGCCGATGTCGACTCTGCGTGGAGTCAGTGCGTGCTGCGCCTGGAAAAGCTCGGTGGCGAGCAATGCCGTCACCAGATCGCTGCCACCGGCCGCTGGCGCCACGGGGGAAGCCGGCATCGACTCCGGTACGTCGAAGAGCGCCTCCCCGACGACGGGCGGTGCCTTCCGACGCGGCTTTGGCGCAGGCACCGGGGCGGCCGGGGCGACGACGGGCAATGCCGGTGACGCCGGTTCCCACCACTCGGGCCGCCGGTCCTGCACCGGCGCCCACCCTTTCGGGACGTCGGTGACATTGGGTACGAGGTACGCCAGTAGCGGAATGGTGACCTCCGCCAGGGCCGCGCCGCCGTGATACCCCGCCCTGCTGGGTCGGTAGCGCCGCAACGGATCCCAGAGCGCGATGATCCGCTGGTTTTCGGCGACTACCCGCGCACCGGCCAGTTCCACCTCACCGGGCCCTACCGGGCCCGCTCCGGTCCGGTGGCGCGCCGACGCGGCATCGGCGGCCTTGACGAGTTCGCCGCCACGATCGAGCACGTGCCCGTGATCGCTGGTGATGATGACCGCCCGGCCGGATGCCCGGGCGAGGTCGAGCAGGCTGCGCAGAAAGCCGAGGTCGCTGAGCTGCCAGCCGGCCTCGTCGCCCTCACGGCCATGGGCCAGCGACTCGTCCACCGTGTTGATGACCACGGCAACCAGGCGACCCGGGTCGGCCATCGTCTCGGCGAGTTCGCCGGCCAGGACCTCACCTGCCCCGCCTCGGGCCGGCCCCTTGTGGAAGATTCGGGCCCCGGCACCCCAACGACCCTGGTCGAACATCTGCTTCTCGGTTCTCTGTGTGCCGACGCGCAGGGCTCCGGCAAAGAGAGAGGTCCGGGAGACGGCGGTCAGGGTGGGCAGCGCCGCCACCATGGCACGGCGTCGGCCGACACCCGCACCGGCTAGCGGGTCGTACTCGACCCAGTGCTGTGACAGCTCCTCAGCCAACTCGACGGCGACCGCCGCGCTCATTCCGTCGAGGACGACGACCAGGACCGGCCGCTCAGCACGGACCAGCGGGTCGATGACGCGCGGCAGCAGGTTCTCAACCGTCAGCAGCTCGCCGTCGTTGCCCGGCCCGGCGGGCGCCCAGGCGGCGAGCCGGTTGGCGAAGGCGCCGTCGAGTTCTCGACGCCGCTGCTGCGCCCGCACGAAGACCGCACGAAATGCACGCTGCAACTCCGGGTGGGCGTCGTCGCCCGCCCAGACATGGTTCAACGCACGGTCGACCCAGCCCCAATCGGCGATCTGCCACCGCATTCCCTCGGCGACGCTGGCGGGGGCCTCAACCTCGGTGCTGAGCCACCGCACGAGCCGCTGCGCCATCCGTACCCGCAGTACCCGCTCCGACTCCACCTCGGCCAACCGGTGTGCGGCAAGGTCGTCGACCACCGCGTCCAGGCCGGGACTTGCGAGGCCGTCCATCAGCGCTTGCGCCGCCGCGCCCAGTCGCCGGGTGAGACCGGTCCGGAGGATCTGGCTGTGACCCACGCTGCCGGCCGCACTGAACTGGGTGACCAGTTGCTCGGCCCGGTCCAGCAGCGCATGCCCTTGCCGGCGGATCTGCTTGTCCCGGTCGGCCAACATCACGCCGACCAACTGCACCGCCGCGTCGGCGAGCCCGCGTACGACGGTGTCGTCGTCGAGACCGCCGAAGTACTGGTCGATACGCCCCTGCCCGCGTACCGCCTCGGGGCTGTCGGTGCTCCAGAGCGCGTCGCAGACCAAGCCGAGCGGCAGCGCGTCGGCACCACGACCCACATCGACGAGTGCGAAGATCGCACGGGCTGGCCGGCCGAACCGTTCGACCAACCAACGGGCCAGTCCGTCGCGCTCCTCCGTCCGGAGCAGACCGAACGCCTCGACCGCTCCGGGCTCGACGCTCCACCGCAGCAGGGTCGTCACGTCGAGGTCGTCGGGTCCGTCGCCCCGCCGGTCCAGGCCGAGTCGCACGGCGGAGAGGTGGCGCAGGGCGACGTCCCGGGTGAGCACCATGGTGGCCAGACGCGGCCAGCCGGCCGGGGGCATCGCGTCCAGGAGCGCCGGGCCGGCCCAACGGTCGCGCTCCAGTGCGACGTCGGGCACCTGCGCGCCGAACGCGTCGACGACCAGATCCCAGGGCTCGACGGTGATCACCCCTTGCCGGAAGATCCGGCTACGTATCCCGTGTCCGAGGCTCGTTTCGGGGATGTCGGCGAGTAGCACCAGCACCTCCTCGTCGCGGTCGGCGACGAGGAGCTCCCAGATGGCAAGCGGCGAGACGCACGGCACGACGCGGGCCTGCCGCCCGCCGGGCAACACCAGCACCGGGTCGTGCGACCAGACCGGCTCCGCGGCGACAACCATGACCGGGTATGCATCGCCGTTGCGGTGCCGTTCGAGCTGCTGGGTCACCTTCTGGGTGAGCGCCACCGGATTGATTCGCAACACCTGGGTGGGAGCGGGCGCCTGAGTCACGACACGATTCTCCAGCTCACCTCTACGGTGGCGTCACCGTGTGCTTCCGCGAACTTGCGTAGGTCGGCTACCACCTCGTCCAGACCGCTCAGCCGCACCTGACGGGTACCTCCGGGTGCCGCGCCGCCAGCAGCGCCGGCACCGGAACCACCTCCGCTGCTTGTCCCCTGACCGCCAGCACCACCGCCCTTGCCCGACTCGCCTCCCGAACCGCCACCTGTGACCGCGCGGATCAGGTCCGTCGCGTCGGTCTGCGCCCGCTTGATAGCCGGAGCCAGCGGAACCGTCAGCTCGTCTGCCTGCGCGACCCGCCGGAGTTCGGCCACGATCGCGGTGCCCCGGGCCAGGTGAGGCTCGGCAAGGCCGGCGACGATCTCGAAGGTGTCCCACGGCGCGGCGGCCAGCGCCGAGGTCACCTGCGCAGCGCTGCTGATACTCCTGCCGGTCCGGTCGGCCGGTCCCGCCAGCTCGGCCCGCGCCAGCCGCTCAATCGTCTCCATCGGCGACCCCCCGGTCGCCAGCGCCTCGAGCAGGTCGGCTGCCGCACGAGCCGTAGCGAGGCGGCCCGTCTCGCGGTCGAACCGTAGCCAGTCGGCGTGCTCGTCGAGCTGGCGGACAAGCTGGTGCGCGGCATCGCGATGCCGGGACGCCGCAGTGGCGAGGTCCCGGGCGAAGAGCGCGACCAACCGGCCACGGCGCAGGGCCAGCGGCTGAAATCCGAAGATCGCGACGGCGCGTGTCCGGGCCAGCTCCCAGTCGTTTGCTCCGGGCAGACTATCCTCGCGCAGGGTGTGCCCGGCGGTGATCCGGCCCGGCTCCGGTGCCGGCGTCAGAGCGCTGCCATGCAGGTGGAAGGCCCGGTCGGTCTGCTCGGCGAAGGTTGCCACGACCAGTTGGGCGACGATCTCCTCCAGGCCGCGGGGCTTCGGCACGTCGATCCAGCGCAGCAGGTCGGCGACCCGCAGCTCACCGGTGATGCCCTCGCTCGCCGCCTGCTGCTGGAAGTGCTGAACCCACTCCCCCTCGATGACGAACGCCGCCTCGTGCATCGTGCCGAGCCGCAGTGGGTTGGCGATCCGCCGCATGGTCTGCCGGTGAACACGATCCACCTCGACCCGCCCTTCGGGCGCCTCTACCGCCCGTTGGACGTATCCGAACACCGTTCTGACGTCCGACAACCGGACCGGGTCGCCCTTGCGGTCCGGATCGAAGTCTGGGTGGGCGGGGTAATGCTGGGTGAGCATCTGGTCGCCGAGGCCGCGCAGCGCGTCGTTGAAGGTGGCGCCCATCGGCAACTTCGGCTCCAGCGCCCGGGTCAGTGAATGCAGGTGGTCGTCGAAGCCGAGCTGCACGTCGATCGGCTGCTTCGCGGCCAGCCCGTACGCCTGACGCAGCACCCCCTGCATCTTGGCCAGCAGCGCGCTGCGCTGGTTGGTGAGCGCAGCGTGGGCCCGCCGCCGGTCGTCAGGGTTGAGATGCTCGGCGTGGCTGTCGAACCGCTGCCCCTCGAGTAGCTTGTCGATGATCACGAGCTTGCCCAGCTCGTTGCGGCGCTCCACAGTCAGCGCGGCCGGAATCCAGCAGACGGTGCGCGCATGCATCCGGCCGGTCAGCTCCTGCACCCTCTGCCGGTCGTCGGCCGGCCCGTGGCTACCGTCGTCGAACGGGTAGTCGACGATCATGCGCCAGCCGGCCGGATCGCTCGGATGGAACGCCTCGTCGCGGATGTCGTTGGAGTCGCGGACATTGCCGTAGACCAGCTCGACGACCCGCCGGCTGCCTCGCCAGGTCAGTCCGGCCTCGGCGAAGAACGAGTCGCTCCACGGCACACCGAGCTGCTGCCACAACAACCGATGGACGATGTGCTTGCGGGCACCCTCGTTGTCGTAGTGCTTGGCGGTGGCCAGCACACTGTCGACGTCCACGCCGACCAGTTCCAACGACACCACCGGGTCGTCGCCCTCCCCGATGCGGATTTCGGCGAACTGGCCGGCCCAGTCGGCGAGCTTGCGCGCCACCTGTGCCACCTCACCGCCGGGGATCGGGCTGGTGATGCTGCCATGGTTGAGCGCGGACAGCCGGCGTGCGGTGAGGTTGCGCAACGCCGGCACGCTGGGGGCCAGGGCGGCGAGCAGCAGTGTCTTCATCAGCCGGTCGTCGCCGGTGAAGGCACGAAGCCGCCCGGCCGACTCCGCAGCCACCGGCAGGCCCCGCCGGGCCGCGTCCAGGTCGTCCTCGGTGAGGGCGTACTGGCCGAGCAGATGCGGCCTCAGCTTCACGCCGTACAGCTTCTGGGCCATCTCGAATTCGACCTTGAGCTTCTCGGTGAAGGGCTGGTCGCCGCCGCCGCTGATCACGTCGTAGAGATCACCGAGCGGGACGAGCTGACCCAGGCGTAGCGAGTCACGCCGGTCGACCATGAGCTGACGCATCAGCTTCAGCGCGGTACGGGAGCGTTGCAGCGCGCTGGAGACGTGCACCAGGGTCGAGATGAAGGCCGGGCTGAACGGATAGGTCGATCGGAATGCATCGATGTCGGCACCACTGCCGGTGTCGGTGCCGAGTAGCGTGTCGAAGACCTCCCGGCGTACCTTGGTGGTGCTCTCGAAGGCGCGTGAGATCGCCTCGCCGGCCTCGGTGGTGAGGGGTTTGAGCAGCCGACGGCGGGCGATCTCGGGGAGGTTGCGGTCCTCCAGATTGATCACGTCGAATCGGCCACTGGCCAGGTTGAGGGTGTCCTGGTAGCCCAGCTCGTTCGCGCCGACTACCTCCTCGCCGACAAGTTCGCGCAGGTCCCGCTGGCGGGCGATGAAGCTGACCACCGGGATGGCCCGGCGGGTGTCGCCGCCCTCGACGAAATTGGTGATCTTCTGAATTTCCCGGGACACGAACTGCTGGTCGCCGATGGAGTTGGCCAGCCAGAGGATCAGCTCGTCGAGGAAGAGGATCAGCCCGTGGTAGCCGAGTTCCTTGGCGTGCCGGCTGATCTCGGTCAAGCCCCGGTCGAGCGAGACAAACGCCTCGGCGTCCTCCCGGGCGTTGCTGAAGAAGCCCTTGTTCCAACTGGTCAGCAGGTCGTTGACCAGCTTGCGGCGCAGCTCGTCAGAGTACGACCCGGCGAAAGCCGAATCCAGCCGCTCGGACGTCCAGAAGGTGTCGCTGTCGCCCCACTCGTCCTCGACATCGCCGCCGGGCAGCCCGGCGAGGAACTGCACATCGCCGATCTTCTCCCGCAGCGACGCGGCCTGCTCCAGCAGCGCGTCGGTGCGGTGCACCGCCGGGATGGACGCTTCCGGGTGCAGCAGCCGAACCCGGTCGACGTAGCCGCCGAGCACCCGCTGCTCCAGCGAGCGGGCGTCGAGCAGGTGGTACGGGATGAGCAGGAACTTCCGGCCATCCAGCCAGACGCTGTGCTTCGCGACCAGCGGGGCCAGCTCGTCCCTGCCGCGGGCCGCCGACTCGCCGCGTAGCAGCGCATGCAGCACCGCCATGAAGTGCGACTTGCCGGAGCCGAAGGAGCCGTGCAGGTAGGCGGCCTTGGACGCCTGACCCTCGACCGCGGAGCGGATCAGCCCGAGCGCCTCGTCGAAGTTACCCAGCAGCCGATCAGTAATGACATAGTCACGCAAGGTCGCACCGGCGTCGGCTACGCCGTCTGCGAGCTTGAGCACGAAGTCGCTGGTGCTCGTCCGCTCCGGAATGTCGATGAACTCCCGGAGCAGCGGCGCGGGGCTGGGCGAAGACATGCCGAACACCGTACCGACCAGTGCCAGGCGGGTCCGGGTAGGCGCGAAAGCCGGACCGCAGATCGAACTTCTCGGCCGATGCGACACGACTAGACATGGCGCTGAGACGGTATTCGGCAGTCACAGAACGCCCGATCATGGGGTGGACAGGCTGATACACGGCACGGTAGGACATCAGTCGGGCTTGCCTTTGGGACGCCTGCCGCTTTGCCCTGCGGCCGGACAGCGTGTCCGTGAACCACCTGAGCCGGGCTTCGCATTCACCCAGTACCAGTGGCAACGAAGAGGTTGGCTGATGCACGTCGACAGGATCGAACGATCCATCGGAAAACTGATCGACGAGATCTCGAACGCCGAAATCCTGCTTCCTGAGATCCAGCGGGAGTATGTC
This sequence comes from Micromonospora sp. LOL_024, assembly GCF_048060415.1. Taxonomy (NCBI): domain Bacteria; kingdom Bacillati; phylum Actinomycetota; class Actinomycetes; order Micromonosporales; family Micromonosporaceae; genus Micromonospora; species Micromonospora sp. LOL_024. Next base: position 73,542 of record NZ_JBHMIS010000017.1, on the reverse strand, counting down.
TGGAAGCCGACACAAGTCGCCAAGCTGATGGACTCCATCTATCGGGGCTACCCGTTCGGCTCGCTGCTGTTCTGGGAGACCGACGATGCGCCCGAGACCCGGGACATGTCCGTGAGCGGGCCCGAACCGGTACCGTCCAAGCCTCCTCTGTTCCTCCTCGACGGCCAACAGCGGCTGACGTCCCTACACCGGGTGTTCACCGACCACCCCGACGCGCAGGTCGTCTTCCACGTGGAGAACCAGAAGTTCCAGAACCAGAGTGCAGCGACCCGACGCGACCCGAAGTGGGTCAAGGTGGCGGACGTGCTCGATCCAAAGGCCAGCATGTTGCGCCTGACGCAACGGCTGCTCGACGCGGGCTCCATTCTCGAAGATCATGAAATCGAGGATCGGCTCGGCCGAATCAAGCAGTTGCGCAACCGGCACTTCGTCATGGAGGTCCTCAAGGGCTCCCCGTACGAGGAGGTTGCAGAGATCTTCGTCCGGGTCAACAGCGGTGGCCGCCGACTCGGCACCCTCGACCTGGCAATGGCGACCTTGTCAACCCGCTGGAAGGGTGTGCTGACCAAGCTCCAGGATGAATCGCAACATTGGCTGGGCCATGGCTACGGGCACATCGACGTCAACTTCCTGTCGCGAGCCCTAGCGGGTGTAGTGCTCGGTCGTGGTCTTTCGGTGTGGTCCCACAGCAAGCTGCGGCAGACCGGAGACGCCGAACTCGAACGCGGCTGGGAGGTAGTCAAGCGCGGCCTGCGACGTCTGATCCCGCTGTTGGAGCACGAGCTGAAGCTGACCCGGTCGGATCCGTTGCCCTCGATGATCGTGCTGATCCCGCTGGTCGTGCTCCTCGGTGAGCGCACCGAGGACAGGGTCGACCAGAAGACCTCGAACGGCATTATCTACTGGCTCCTGCTCGCCACCATCCGGACCCGCTACAGCGGCTCCACCGACACCAGGCTGAGCCAGGACATTCGATCAGCCCGTCAGCCCGACCCGGTCCGGGCGCTTCTCGAGGGTCTCAGCGTAGAAAACTCCCGTGCCGAGGTTACCGAACGAGCACTTCGAGGGCGGACGAAGGAAAGTCCCTACTTCTTCCTCAGCCTGCTCGTGGCCAGAGCACGCGGCGCCCGCGACTGGTGGTACGGCACCGACATCCTTCCGGACACGGAGGACGCTCCGAAGCTGGAACACCACCACGTCCACCCGCCATCGACGCTCGACGGCCTCCGCTTTGACAAGGCCATGGTCAACGACTTGGCCAACCTGGTCTTTATCTCCGCACAAGCCAGCAAGAGGATCAACGGCCGAAGTCCGATCGAGTACTTCCCCGCTCTGCGGGAAGACGAGCTGACGGAACACCTCGTGCCACTGGGCGAGGCGCTGCGCAGCCCGGACGGGTACCCCCGCTTCCTGGATGCTCGACGTCATCTCCTCGCCGAGGCGATGAACGCTCTGCTGGACCGATTCCGCCCCGCCTACTTGAACGAGGTGCCGGTCGAGAACGCCGATCCAAGTGCTGGGCTCTCGCTGGATCTCGCGCTGTACGGCAGCCTCCGCGATGGCGGCCGGATCGTGTTCACCGCGTCCGGCGACGGCATCTCCTGGGTGGGCTGGGCCGGCATGGCCGAGTTGGACAGTTCGATCGAGTCCGCCCGGATCGCTGGCATCGACAGCGACGTCACGATCGCTGGCGAGTCCGTCCCAGTCGAGATGATCGAAGACTCCCTGCAGGTCACGGGGCCGGCAGCGACTCACCGACGTCACAGTGCTGCGGCGGCTGGCAGCGCTCTTCGACATCCCGCCCGAACTCTTCGGCCTCGCGGACATGAACGGCCCCGCAACCCACCAATCCGCTGCGACGATCGATAGGGTGCGCGGTATAACAGCGCGGCGCGAGGTGGGAGAGGATTCGGTGCGACGGCGTGAGGTGCTCGGCGGACTGGCCGGCCTGGTCGGCTCTACGCTCACCGTGGGCACGCCGGCATCGGCCCCGCCACCCGACCGGGTAGTAACCAGCCTCGAGGACGTCCTCCTCGGTCACTGCACGCCACCGACCAGCCTGATCGACTCTGACTGGCTGCGGACCATGCTCGCCCACGCCTGGTCCGACTTTCGTGCGTGCCGCTACGCCAGGCTGTCAGCCCGGCTGCCGCAATTGGTTTCGGCAGCAACCGCCAGCCATTCGATGGCGACCGCTGGACAGCGTCCGAGTGCCGCCGCCACACTTGCCCGGACGTATCACCTGACCACTCAGGTACTGGTCAAGCTGCACGAGGACGGAATGGCCTGGTCGACGATGGACCGCGCCAGACATGCGACCCGGGAGGCGGACGATCCGCTGCTGTACGCCGAGACGGCGCGCATGACCGCGATCGTGCTACGGCGCACCCGTCACGGGCAACGCGCCCAGCAGGCCCTGATCGGCGCGGCACAGGTCCTCGACGAATCGACCCGGCTCAGATCAGCTCAACAGGCTGCCGCCTATGGACGGCTGTTGGCGACGGCCGCGTACACGGCCGCGCTCGCGGATCGCCGAGACACCGCAAGGGAGTTGCTGCACGAGGCCGACGAGGCAGGGCGTCGCAGTGGCACCCGCAACGGGTTCGCCGATGTCGACGTGATGCTCTACCGGATCGGTGTCGCCCGGGCGCTCAATGACTTCGGATCAGCAGTGCAGTACGCCCGCGAACTGCGGCCCGTTCAGCTGGGCACCGTCGAGCGACGCGCCCGCTACTGGGAGGACTATGCGCTCGCGTTGCATGGGCGCGGGGCGTACGCGGAGTCGTTCCGAGCGCTACTGGCCGCCGAGCGGATCGCGCCGCAGGAGGTTCGCTACCGCCCATGGGCGCAGCACCTCACCGTCGCTCTGCTCAACGCCGACCGCCGGCGAGCGCTGCCCGAGCTGCAGGGCTTCGCTGCCCGTATCGGCACGCCGCTGTAGAGCTCCCCGCAACGGCTCGACGTCCAAGGCGAGCACGCACCCGAATTTTCCACGCTGCCGATGTGGGCCACGCGGTCAGAGGCGAGGACGCGCGTCCTCAAGCACGGAGCCGACGCAGCCCGAGATCCTTCGACGGCAGCCCCTCGGAGACCAGGAAGCGTTCGACAGCCATCGGATCGCCGATGACCGCCAACCCGTCGCCGTCACTGATGAGCTGAATGTCGTGGTCCATCGTCATCTCCTGATGGTGCGGGCAGCGGCCATCGAGGACGTACTCATACCTTCGCCTTGCGGCCCCGGGTGGCCTTGGGCGGACGCCACGACGTCAGCGCCTCGTCGGTGAGGTGGAGGCGGTTGGTGGTCTCGGCGAGGAAGCCCGCGTAGATGTCGGCCGGCGACGCACCCCACTCCGCGTCGAACTCGCCGTGCCACTGGCGTACCCAGGGGAGGATCTCGCGCAGCCCCGCGACCAGCGGCAGCAGCCGGTCGGTGGCCCAGCCGTCCTCCTGCTCGCGGGCGACGATCAGGGTGGCGAGGGCCTGGGCCTGCTCGCGGTGGTCCCAGCCGGCCCAGCCGACCAGCAGCGACGGGTCACCGTCGCGGCCGGCACCCGGGTACGACACGAAGCGTTCCTTGGGTACGTCGAGCTTGCCCCGGTGCTTCCAGTAGCTGGCCTTGGCGAAGTCCGCCGAGGTGTACTTCGGTGGCACCGGGATCTGCTTGCGGAACTCCCGCTTCGCCGCCTCGTCGGGCAGCGCGTCCTCGGCCCGTTGCAGGTCCCACACCTGCTCCCAGTCGGCGCGCTTGCTCAGGCCGGAGTCCTTGTACCGCAGCGCCGCCAGGTGCGGCACGTGCTCGTCGGCGACCAGGCCGGCGATCACCGTGCCGAGATCCTGACCGGGCGTGTACCGCTCGGCGACGGTGAGCACGTCGGCGTCGCGGCGCAGTTCGTCGGCGAGCTGGGCGGTGGTCAGCGGGCGCGGCTGCTCCAGCCCGTCGACGTGGTGGTACCACAGCTCCCGCGCCTCGCACCGGTCCAGCAGCCAGTCCCGCAGCGCCCTGGCCTGCATCTTGTCCCAGCCGTCGGTGGCCCACCGCCGCTTGCACTCCGGCCGCTCGATCAGCCCGATGTTGCGGTTACCCTCGATCAGCTCGATCCGCCGCCGCACGATCGCCTTGTACTCGTCCGACCAGCCCGCTGGCAGCTCCGTGAACGGCGTCGAACGGTGCCGCTCAAACCACTGCGTTTCCAGCCCCTCGTCGCGCATCTTCCGAGCCAGGACGATCTCGAACGCCCGCTGCCCCAGCGACAGCATCGGCGGCCGGACGCTCTCCGGCGCGGTCAGATCCTCGTCCAGCAGCCCGTAGAGCGAGTAGACCTGCCAGTCCAACTCCTCCTGCAAGCAGATCATCTGCCCTCGGGTGGCATGCCAGTCGTAGGCGGCGGCATCCAGCCGCTCCCGCGTCGGCACCAAAGACCCCGCCACCGCCGCCGGACTCACCGTCGCGAGCCGCTGCGCCAGCCCATCAATCTCCCGAGCAACTTCCAACGGGTACGCCGAAGGCAGCGGAAGATTTTCTACTTTAGAGCCATTGAAGGCAAATCGGTGCTCCCAAAACTCGTCGGATATCCCGCCTCCGATTCCCCCATTCCCCTTGTCAAAGCACATCTGCTTAAGCCAGAAGCATCCGGTCGAGCTGTTCAAGACCCCTAGAAAGCTGTGATATTCATCCTCCGACGCACCCTCCTGCAACTTGATAACTGGGGCCGTGCGCCCGAATACCTTTCCGCCACGATCCAGCACGAAATGGTTGTGAGTTGCGACCTCAGCGAACGCGATCGACAACGGCGAGCGGTACCGGTCGGTGACCCAGCGGTACCATGTCCACCACGGCTCATCCGATGCGGCGCGCGTCTGACCTACGAACCCAATAGTCGCCCTGAGGACGCGACGCAGTGACCACAGATGCCTCCCCCACACTGCCCCAATATCAAACAGCACCGGTCTGAGATCGGCCCTATAGGGGACAAGTGCGTGATCTTCGGGCGGGTTGTCCCAATCCCGAACAACTTCACCGACGACAAGCGGACGCCGTAACGAGTCGATACCGGCGCGGCGGAACCAGGCCGGGGGCGCAAAGAACGCCTCATCCTGGCCAGGGAAGCTCGCGAACCCGATAGCGCCGCTGATCTTTCGCTGAAGTAGCGTCCGATCGTCCGCTTCCAGGAGTTCCATGAGCCCGGATGCTCCGCCTCCACTCAGACTCCAGGGAAAGTTGGTTAGACCCGTTCGCGCAATGTCGTCGACGCTCACCCATTCACTTTCAGTCCCGGGGTGGTTGATCTGACGAATGATGGCCTGCCAGACAAGACCACTGCTCGGGTCAGCGGGTGCGATGGGCTCGCCTCGGATGCCCATGACGGTGCGGATGGTGCCGGCTCGGCCTCGGTTGGTGTTGCGGCCCACCAGGATGACGGTCGGGGTGCCGTGGCCGGGGATGTAGGCACCGGAGGTGTCGATGACGTGGGTCAGGTTGACCTCGACGGCAAACAGCTTCTCGATCATCTTCTTGCCAAACTCGCGCTTCATGAACGAGTTGGCGGTGATCTGACCGACCTGTCCAGCGCCCTTACCCTCCCCGTCGCCGGGCTTGGCGAGTTGGAAGAAGCGCTGCGCGAACGGCACCGACAGGGCGTACTTGCCGGAGCAGGCGTCGTACATCTCGCGGTAGGCGTCGTTGAGGCCCTTGTCCTTGACCGTGATGTAGGGCGGGTTACCGACGACGACGTGATAAATGCCGGCGCTAAGGATGCCGGGATGTTCCTGCACGTCCTCCGCAGCGTATGCGAACTCGGTCATCGGGTCGTCGCCGAATAGGGTGCCGGCCCGGTGCTTGATGAGCGAGTCGCCCACCGCTAGGTGCATGGGGAAGGTGTAGCCGGCCGAGTCGGCGAGGGTTTTCACTTCGCTGGCGCGGAGGGCGGCTACCAGGAGGCGGAAGCGGGCGATGGCTACCGCGAAGGGGTTGATGTCGACGCCGTGGACGGCGTCGAGGGCGAGACGTACCCGCTCGTGGGGGTCGCGGTTGGGGGCGTGGCGCTCCCACTCCTTCAGCAGTCGGTCGAAGGCACCGAGGACGAAGTGGCCGGAGCCGCAGGTGGGGTCGATCATCCTGACCACGTCGTGGCCGAACTCCTCGATCGCCGGGGTCAGCGTCAGGTCGAGGATGAACTCTTCGACGAACTCGGGGGTCTGGAGCAACGCGTAGGTCTTGCGGGCCGCTTCGGAGAGATCCTGGTAGAGGTCGCCGAGGAAGCGGGTGTCCCACTCGGGGTCGGTGAAGTCGTGCACCAGGCCGCCAGCTTCGCCGCGTCGACGCCAGAAGGCGATCAGGTTCTTCGCCTCGTCGTGGGAGAGCGGGATCTGGTAGAGCGGGTTGTGCCGCTTGTCGAAGAGTGACTTGCCGGCCTGGGTGCTGGCGATGGCGTCGAAGCCCTGCTCCATCCAGCCGCGCAGGGTCTCTTCCGGCCGGTCGCGGAAGAACTGCGCCTCGGCTTCCTCGGCCAGCACCAGCCTGTCCCCCGGCCCGGCCAGGTAGGGGTCGGGCAGCAGGTCGTTGTCCTCGCAGAAGCGGACGAAGACGGTGCCGAGCACCCAGGCGACCGCGACCTGGGTCACCCGCTCGTCGCGCCAGGCTGTCCAGGTGGCGGCGGTACGCCCGACCTTGAAGGCGTGGTCGTATTCGCCACGCAGCCGGGAGCGCACCTCCCCGACCGTCTCGGCCTGCTCCCGCAGGTCCTTCTCCAGGTTCTTGACCTGCTTCTGCAGGTCCGACAAGAGCAGCTTCCGGTCGACCACGCGACGACTCTAGTCGTCCCGCTCACGGGACGGGGTATCCGTAAGGCCCGTTTCCGTCGTCGAGCCGCTACCTACGGCTCCCGCATCCAGGTCTTCGGATCGGTCACGAAGACGCCCTTGCCCTGGTGTCGCCGGATTACCCGCAGGGCTTCGAGTCGGACGTAGGCCAACTGCACGGTGCCGTAGCTGACGCCATAGTCGGCACGGGTCTGCGCGAGCGACGGCAGCCGGTCGCCCGGTTTGAGCTTGCCGGACCTGACGTCGGCGATCACATCTGCGGCAATGCGGAGGTACTCGGCTGATTCGGGCATGGCACTCCTCGCGTGGCAACCCGAATTCGATCACAACTCAAACACCTACACAATGTCCTTTGACTTCCCTATGTTCCCTGGTTATGTTGGTGCCGAGCCGGTCCTCGCGTGGCAACGAGTTCGGCTCATCCCCCTGGTCGGGGCGGGTGCGCGTGCCCGTCCCGGCCCACAAAGCTGCTCTGTCGTCGTACCGCCGAATGTGGCTGCGGCGACCGAGCGGGCGGGCCGTGCGGACGCCGGCCACGCACGGCCCGCCGTTCCACGCACCACCGCACCGACCCTCCGCGCTCCCGGCTGCTCCCGAAAGGACCGTCGTGGCCCAGGTGTATCGAAGTGGCCAGCCCTACGGGACCGGTAACCCGGCCCGGTTGACCCCGCACGAGGTACGCACCCGCACGTTCGACCCGCGTCGCCGTGGGGTCGACCCCGATCAGGTACGCGAGTTCCAGGCCACGGTCGCCGACGAGCTGGCCGACCTGCACCGGCAGTTCCGTACGCTCGCCCAGGAGAACGACCGGCTCAAGCGGACACTGCGCGACTGGCAGTCGATGCACGCCCGGCACTGCCGACCACCGAACCAGGGCCACTGGTGACCGCCCGCCCGGCCCCCGGCGACCTGCTCCGGATCGACGGTCGCGCCTCGGTGCAGTTCGCCGGAGGTCGGGCGCTGACCCTGCGGGTCGTCTCGGTCAGCGACCGGCACGCATACGACGGCTGGATCTGGCTGACCGGGTACGTCATCGACCGGCGCGGCGACGCCACCACCAAACGCGAGATCTACGTCCAACTCGCCGGCCTCCGTCCCGCCTCGGACCCCGCTCCCACTCGCCAGGTCAGCCGACGCGGTGAAGCTGGTGGGCCGCGCGGAGGGTCGGCACAACCGTCCCGTGCAGGTACGGCGCGGAGGTGAGTCGCCCCCAGTGGTCTGTGAGGCGCATCGCCGACGGGTGTTCGAGAATCCGAACGGTCGCTGACAGGTGCGGCAGACAGTTGCGGCTCATGGTCGGGTTGCCCAGCGAATTCGCGCTGCCTGCCATTGTGGCCGAGCAGAGGCGCAGGTTCGCCATGGCGTAGGCGTCGACCAGATGCACGGACCGGAGCCGGCCGGGAAGGTGAAGCAGTTCCCCGCTTCGGTCCGGACCCGGATCTCGACCCACCGCGAGCCGCAGCGCACTGGCGACGCCCCTCACGTTCGCCGTCAGGTAGCGGCGGAGCCCTTCGATCCGGCGAGTGGTCGCAGCCGGGTCACTGGCGAGGCGGGACGCCTTCTCCGCGAACATCGGACTCAGCAGAGTAGGGCCAAGTGTTCGGCCGCGTCCTGCCGTACCTCCAACCGAACTGATATGGCTGCGTCGCTCACGCCTGGATCGTCCTGGCGATCATGTGGGTCGACGGCTGGCCAGAATGGCAAGGGTTTCCCGGCGTACCGCCTCCGGCTCGCGCACGAGCCGACGATGGGCGAAGCGGACGACCAGGATGCCGAGGGCGGCCAGTTGCGCATCGCGACGCAGGTCGATCTCGCGCTGCCGGCGGTCGCCGTGGCTGGCAGCCCCGTCGAGTTCGATGTTGACGCGTTCCGGCTCGGCGTACAGGTCCAGGTAGACGTTGCGCAGGCCGAGCCGGACCTGCACCTGCCGCTGGAACGTCGGCATTCCCGGGCCGGTGAAGACGCGCTCGTGTCCCCAGATCTCCAGCGGACTACGGCAGCCCTCCGCGAGCCGGGTCAGCAAGGAGCGCAGCGCCACCCGACCAGCCACCCTTGCCGTGTCGTCGAGCGCAGCTCGCAGACGCCCGGGCGTGGTCATCCGGTTGTTGACCGCCCTGATCATTGGCGCCCGTTGCTCGCCCGGCGGAAGCATCGGCCAGGAGTCGACGAGGGCTCGCTCGATGGTGGTCACCGGCAGCCCTTGTCGTACCAACGCCGATGGTGGGGCGAGAACGAAATGCCGGCGCCGGTGGATCCGCACTCCGGGCCAGCTACGCAGGCCGCTGCCAGCCGGTGCACTCACGTGCAGCAGGTCCCCGGGCAGTTGTTGGCGTAGCCCCCACACACCAAGGGCGCTGAGATGGCTGAACACGCCGCGCCCGCGTACCCAGGCCGCGACCGCACGACGGCCGAGGGCCGGGCCGATCCGGCTGAGCGGCGGAGCGCTCTGGTCGTTCAACAGGTGGGCTGCCGCGAACACCTCGGGCAGGATCCTCACGAGTTCGCCACTGGTGCACGCGCGCTGCAGGGTCCACTCCGGCACGACCTGCTCGACGATGGTCCGGGTCACCAGCCCGTGCCCGCGCTCCACCAGTTCCGCCAACACCGCATCCACGCCGCTGACCGTGCCACCCTGCACCAACGACCCGCAGCCCACAGATCGCACCCCTGTGGACAGCGACCCGGCTGTGGACAACCCCCACAATCCGTCAACTTACTGCTACGACGAGCTCGCCGTACCCCTGGTCGTGGCAGTCTGGCTGTTTACGCATCGGCGTGTGGAGCAGTTGCACTGCCACGATCAGGGGGAATTGTCGGGGCGGGGTCAGGTGAGGGCTGCGCTGCGGTGGGCGTTGACGGCCCAGGCGTCCGGGAGGGCGATCCACTCGTTGTCACCCACCCGCACCACCGCACCGTCAAGTTTGGGCAGCACCCCCGGGTCGTCCATCGGGCAGAGCAACCAGACGTCGCCCTCACCGCCACGTGCGGCCTCGGCCAGCTCGTGCAGCCGCTCCATCGCCCGGTAGCGGGCCAGCACCGCCGTGTCGTGCAGCAGCACCGGCCCGGCGTCGACGCGCAACTGCGCGCGCAACGAGGGCATCGCCTGCTGCCACGCCTGCTCGACGTACTCACCGAATTTGATCGCGCCCCGGGAGCCGGGCTCGGCGACGTCCGCACCGAGCACCGTCTCCCAGGTGGGCTTCGGGCGGGCGTCCACCAGGCCACGCAGCTCGCTTAGGAACACCGCCGCCACGTTCACCGGGCGGGCGTCGAAACGCCGGGCCAGTTCCTCGCGGGCCATGCCGTAACGGTTCAGGCGTACCGTCAGCGCCCGGAAGCCACCTGCGGACCGCGCGCCGGTCAGCCGTTCCTCGGCGCGCATCGCCGCCGCCAGCTCCGGAGAATCGGCGGTCCACCGGTTCGGGGCGACACTCCCGGACGGGCGACGTTGCAGGATCGACGCCGACGACGAGCCGGCCCGAGGCGGTGGCGGGACATACCGGTCGCGGCTCCAGCGCAGTTCGAAGCCGGCCTCGGCGAGCAGCCGATCCAGCCGCCGATCGGTCGGCAGCGGCGCCAGCTCCGGGAAGCGTGCCGCCACCCGCGCGATGACGTGCTCCGGAGTCAGGCCCCGCTGGCCCTCGGGGGTGGTCGCCGGCGGCACCACGCCGGCCTGCGCGAGCCGCAGCGCGCGTACCGGATCGAGGTCACGTGGGTAGAGTTCCAGCCGGGCGGTCGCGGCAGCCCGATCCGAGGCAACCGCGGCGAGCGGCACCCGCCGTCGGTCGTCGATCGCGTCGGCCGCGCCGCCGGGCGCGCTCACCGCCGCGAGGGTACGCAGCACCGTCGCTGCGCTGGGCAGCACCTCACTGGCGGCGAGCTTGTCGGCGGCCTTGCCGAGCGCCTCCGCGTAGTCGAGCAGCGCCGGCGCTGCCGGCGTGTCCGGCGCGTCGTCCTCCCCCGCCTCCAGGGCCACCAGCAAACGGTCGCCGCGCGGGTTGGGTCGACCGTCGATGTCCCCGCGACTGTGCCGGCGCAGCAGCAGGCGGGGCTCGTCGGCGAGGGCGTCGATCTCGACGGCGGCCCGCACGGCGGCAACCGCCACGGCCAGCCGCAGATCGTCGCCGGTGCGCACCGAGCCCCGGCTGATCAACAGCGCCGCTGCCAGCTCAGCCACCCCCATCACCCGGCCGCCGTCGCGCAGCAGCTCGATGATCTGGGTACGCAGACTGCTCACCACCGGCAGCCCGTGCCAGCGCTTGCGCTGCTTGCCCAGGATCTGCGCGATCCGGGCCGGGGTGACACCGAGGCTGCTGGCGACCAGCGGATGCTGTGGCCAGAGTGGCAGGTCGGGCAGCGCACCCGACTCGTCGGGTAGGTGCAGCAGCAGGCGGGTCGCCTCGGCGTCGTTCGGGCTACGGGTCGACGGAACGAGCAGCGTGGCGATCGCGTCGAGGCCGACTCGTACCAGATCGGTCTCGCCGGCCTCGGCGGTGCTCTCGGTGGCGACCTCGGCGGTGGCAGCCCTACGGGCGGCCACCGAGGTGGGCAGGATCTCCCGCTCACCGAGGCGGCTGCGCCACTCCTTGACCCGGCGCTGCAACTCCTGCCGGGTCTTGGCACCGAGCCCCGGCAGGTGAGCGAGCCTGTTGGCGACAAGAAGCAGCTCACCGACGGTGGTGACGTCCAGCCGGTGCGCGGCGGAGACCGCCCTCGGGGTCAGGCCGGCGGCTTCCAGGGTGGTCGCCCGGGTGGCCCGGCCGGCAGCCTCCTCCCGGGCCGCCTCGGCAACCTCGACGTCGAGGTCGTCGGCGTCGGTCTCCGGATGGTCGGTGCCGACCGGGGTGCTCGCGTCGGAGCGCCGGAACACCTGCTGCCAGGCGTCACGCATGTCCTTCAACGAGGCGAACCGCTCCCGGTGGTCGCGGTGCAGCGCCCGCTGGAAGAACTCCACCAGGCCGTCGCGGACAGCCGAGTCGAACGCCTCCGCGGCCAGCACCGGCGGCCCCTCGGTGAGCTGCGGCTCGGTGCCGCCGTCACCCCACAGTGGCAGCTCACCGGAGGCCATCTCGTGCAGGGTGACGCCCAGGGCGTACCACTCGGCGTGCTTGTCGTAGACCTGCCGGGCGGCGACGCCCAGGAACGGATCGAGGTAACGCGGGGTGCCGGCGGCGAGTTCCTTGACCGACACGCCAGCCAGCGAGAAGTCGAAGAGCACCAGTTGGCGGGTGCGGTTCGGGCGGATCCGGATGGCGATGTTGTCCGGCTTGATGTCGCGGTGGTAGACGCCCTCGCCCTCCAGGTAGTCCAAGGCGCCGAACAGGTAGTCGCTGTAGGTCTCCAGCTCGTCGACGGTCAGCCGGCCGTCGTCGCGCAGCTTGCGGGCCAGGGTGCGGTCGCCGGCGTGCTCCAGCACCACGACGGTACGGCTGCCGAGCTGCAGCGGCTCCGGCCGGGCCAGCCGGATCACCCGGGAGTCGGTGAGCGGGCCGAGCACCCGGGCCTCATGGGTCAGCCGGGCCGCCTTCTCGTCGGAGAGGGCCACCTTGAGCACCTCGTTGCGGCGGGTGCGTTCGTTGAAGGCAAGGAATGCCCGGCAGGTCGAGCCGGTGCCGAGGCTACGGACCATCTTCCACTCGCCCACCCGGTCGCCGCCGCGCGCCTCCAGCGGGTCGACCTGCTCCGTTTCCTCTTCCGCCAGGTGCGTCGAGGCGGGCGCCGGCGTGGTCAGCTCGTCCTCCACCACCTGGAGCATCTCGACGAACTCGGCGACGGTGGTGAGTCGCTGGGTGGGCACCGGCGCGGTCGCTGCCTGGATCATCTCGTCGGCGAAGGTACTGATCGCGTCGGCGATCGCCGATGCGCGCAGCCCGTTGTCCCGAGCGAGCCGGGTGAGTAGTTCGGGGCGCTTCGCCGCCGGGGGCTGACCGGTCAGCATCAGGTAGGCCAACGCACCGAGACCGAATACGTCCATCGCGACCGCATCGGGCTTCGGCGCGGTCAACTCCGGCGCGAGGTACGCCTCGGCCGAACGCTCGATGTGGTCCGGGGCGTGCGAGGAGGGCGTGATCGGATCGCCGCTGCCGCCGGTGTCGGTGCCGCGAGTGGCCGCCTGCCAGTCGCTGACCTGCAGTCGGGGGGTCAACCACGCCTCGTCCTCGCTACCACCGCGCCGGCGCGGCCCGGGGGCGATCAGCACGCTGCGGGCGGAGAGCGCGCGGTGATGCAGCTTGCGGCGGTGGGCGTACGCCACCGTCTCGGCCAGTTGACGGATCATGGCCAGCCGGGTCAGCGCGTCGAGACGCTCGCCGTACTGGGCCATGTAGTGATCGAGGCGGATCGTCCGCGGATCGTGCCGGAAGATCAGGGCAGGGCCGGCCTCGTGCTGCTCCATCGAGTCCGCCTGGACGATGCCGGGATGGTTGATGCCATGCAGCACCTCCACCTCGCGCCGGGCGGCCCGTTCGATGCTGGCGCGCTCGGCCTGCGCCGCATTGCGCTCCACCAGATAGATCCGCACCCGGCGATGTTCACGCTCCAGGTCCCGGTGCCGGGCGCGGTGATCCTGCCAGGTCGGCCCGACGTCGTACGGCCGAGTCTCCAATTCCCACGCGCCGACCTGGTAGTGCCGCCGGCTACGGGCGATTCCGACGTCGGCCAGCAGGTCGGGTAGGGCGACCGACACCTCCCGGGTGACCCGCCGCCGCTCGTCGTCCGGCTGACGCAGCAGCAACGACGTGATCGGATCGAGTTCGCCCTGGCGTCCGTCGACCGGCACGGGACCGTGGACGCCGTGCCGGTGGTGCTCTGACAGCTCGATCGTCAGCCCCGGCTTGGACAGGAACACCGCCGCCTGGACGAACGGGATCCGCACCGACTGGCCCCGGCGGCGACTCGCGGCGACCTGCAGCAGGGACTTGAGCTTCTTGGCCTTCGCGTCCGCCAGGTGCAGCGGGTTGTCGAAGGTGCGGGTGCCGCTCGATCCGTGCAGGAGCCAGTTCGAGCCGCTGGAGGTCAGCCGCCCGGACCAGCTCTTGATCTCGACAAGGTAGAGGCCGCCTGGTGCGGCAACCAGCAGGTCGACTTCGTACGGGTGCCCCGTCTGGGCGGTGAAGGTGAAATTCGACCAGGCGCGGTACGGCTCGGTGTCGGGCAGCAACGCCTGGACGTAGGCCAGCGCCTCCCGCTCGTGCGCGAACTGCGACGGAGTGATCGTCGTCCACCTGCCCTCTTGCATACGCAGATCCTATGCACGGCGACCGGACCGCAAGAACGGCTCGCCTGGGACTCGGCACGTGACAGTGCTCCGCACGCGATCAACGAGATGCACCGCGAGTAGCGGTGGCGACTGCACAGCGACAACCTTTCAGTTCGACAGGCCACCTCGCCGGCCTCGTGCGTCGACAGTGGAGGTGCTTTGAGTACGATGTGTCGATCACGTCGTAGCGCTCCCAACCCGAGCGACACTCATCTGATAGGAGCCAGGCATGGCCGGCCCGGATGCGGAACTCACCGCGAAGCTTGAGCCCGAGGTGCCGCACGCCGCGCGGATCTGGAACTACTGGATGGGCGGCAAGGACAACTTCCAGTCCGACCGGGCGGCCGGTGACGCCGTGGCCGAGGTCTATCCCGAGATCGTGGTGATGGCCCGGGAGTCCCGCAAGTTCCTCATCCAGGCCGTGCGTCACCTGGCCGCCGAGGCGGGCATCCGGCAGTTCCTGGACATCGGCACCGGCCTACCCACCATGCAGAACACCCACGAGGTCGCCCAGGGAATCAACCCCGACGCGCGGATCGTCTACGTGGACAACGACCCGATGGTGCTGGTGCACGCCCGAGCCCTGCTGTCCAGTACGACCTCCGAGGGGGTCACCACCTACGTGCCCGCCGACTACCACGACCCGGAGAAGATCCTGGCCGAGGCGGCGCAGACGCTGGACTTCGACCAGCCGATCGCCGTTATGTTCATGGGCGTGATGGGCTACGAGCCCGATCTGGACGTGGTGCGCTCCATCGTGACCACGGTCATGGACGCGACGGCGTCCGGCAGCCACCTGGTGCTCTGGGACGGCACCGACACCAGCCCGGAGGTGGTGGCCGGCGCCAACCGGCTGGCCGAGAGCGGCGGCGTCCCGTACATCCTCCGCAGCCCGGAGCAGCTCGCCGGCTGCTTCGACGGGCTGACTCCGGTGGAGCCCGGCCTGGTGCCGATCCCGCTGTGGCGTCCGGCGGATCCCGACGCTGTGGCGATCGACGCGTACGGCGCGGTCGCCCGCAAGCCCTGAGCCGCCGACGACTGTCACCGATGAATCCGCTGACCCAGTTCACGCTCGCCGAGCTGCGGCAGCGCACCAGCGTCAAGTGGCGGATGTACGCCGACGACGTACTGCCCCTCTGGGTGGCCGAGATGGATGTGCCGCTGGCCACACCGGTCGCCGAGGCGCTGCACGCCGCCGTCGACCGGGGGGACACCGGATACCAGTACGGGACGGCGTACGCCGAGGCGCTCGCCGACTTCGCCGCCCGCCGCTGGGCCTGGCCCGACCTGCGGGTCGATCGCACCGCGGTCGTCCCGGACGTGATGCTCGGCATCGTCGAGGTTATCCGGCTGCTGACCGGCCCTGGCGACGCGGTCGTGGTCTGCTCCCCGGTCTACCCACCGTTCTACGCCTTCGTCGGCCACGACGGCCGGCGGGTGGTCGAGGCGCCGCTCGGGCCGGACCTGCGAATGGACCCCGCCGCCCTGGACGAGGCGTTTCGTCGGGTGGGCGGCGCCGGCCGCCGGGCGGTGTTCCTGTTGTGCAACCCGCACAACCCGACCGGTGTCGTCCACCGCCGCGACGAACTCGAAGCGGTGGCCGAGCTGGCCCGTCGGCACCGGGTCCGGGTGGTCTCCGACGAGATCCACGCGCCCCTCGTGCTGCCCGGAGCGCACTTCACCCCGTACCTCACGGTGGCCGGTGCCGAGGACGGGTTCGCGGTGCTCTCCGCCTCGAAGGCGTGGCACCTGGCCGGCCTCAAGTCGGCGCTCGTGGTCGCCGGCCCACAGGCGGTGGCCGACCTGAGCCGGTTGCCGGAGGAGGTCGGCCACGGGCCGAGCCATCTCGGGGTCATCGCGCACACCGCCGCCTTCCGCGACGGCGGGCCCTGGCTCGACCAGCTGCTCGACGGCCTGCACGCGAACCGGGAGCTGCTGGCGGGGCTGCTGGCGCAGCACCTGCCGAGCATCGGGTACCGGCCGCCGGAGGGCACCTACCTCGCCTGGCTGGACTGCGCCACGCTGGGCCCGGCCACCGGCCCGACCACCGGCGAGCCCGGCGTGGTGACCGATCTGGCCGGGCCGGCGAGGATGTTCCTCGACCGCGCCCGGGTGGCCCTCAGCTCCGGGCACGTCTTCGGCACCGGCGGCGTTGGCTTCGTCCGGGTCAACTTCGCCACCTCCCCCGCGATCCTGACCGAGGCGGTCAGCCGGATGGGGCGCGCCGTCAACGAGTCCTAGCTCGCTGTCCAGGCCATCGCACCAGCGCTCAGCCACGCAGCAGCGGCAGCACCCGCCGGCCGAGCAGGTCGATCCCGCCCTGCGGGGTCAACCCGTGCGGAGTGCCGAACTCCACCCGGCTGGCTCCGGCGTCGAAGACCGCCGCGGCCTGCGCGGCGACCTGTTCGGGTGTGCCGGAGAAGGCGAACAGGTCGAGCAGGTCGTCGCCGATCAGCGCGCCGGCCAGGTCGTCCTCCCGGCGGGTGACGTGCTGTTGGATGCGAGCCAGCAGCTCCGGGTCCAGCTCGACGGTGGGATCGAGGGCGGCGACCACCGCGAGGTACATGGCCACCTCGGTGCGGGCCACCCGACGCGCCAGCGCGCCGTCGGAGTCGACGACGGTGACCGCGCCCAGCACCACCCCGGTGCCCGGTCCGGCCGCCGCCTCGTCCAGCCAGGCCCGCATCGTCTTGGCCATCGCCGGGTTCGCCGACCCACCGACCTTGACCTCGCTGGCGTACCCGGCGGCGGACCGGGCGGTCTGCTGGCCCCACGTGCCGACCAGCACCGGCACGTCGGCGCGGGCCGGGGCGTACCGCAGGGCGGTGCCGGGTGCCACCGTGAACTCCCGGCCCTGGAAGCCGCTGTCGTCACCGGCGAGCAGCCGGCGGACGATCTGGACGGTCTCGGCGATCCGGCGCAACGGTCGGGCCTGCGGGACCCCGACCTGCTGCAACCAGGTGCCCCGGGCCAGTCCGAGGTACGCGCGGCCACACGAGGCCAGGTCGAGGGCGGCGACCTGGCCGGCCACCTCCACCGGGTGCAGGGTGAACGGGTTGAGGCAGGCGGCGCCGAGCCGGATCCGGCGGGTGTGTCGGGCCGCCACCAGGAGCGGGAAGATCGGCGGCTGGTACATCAGGTCACCGAAGACCGACAGCACGTCGAAGCCGTGCCGTTCGGCCAGCTCGGCCAGCTCTGCGTACTCGTCGGCGGACTTGTCCGACTGTAGGCCCACGCCCACCAGCCGGGTCACGTCAACTCCTCGGTGGGGATCTGCCGCCGGCCGGTGCGTTCGATCCGCATGATGACCCGCTCGTCCGGGTCCGGGCAGGCGACGTGGCTGTCCCGGGCCATCCAGTCCCCCTCGGCCAGGGCACGCTGCTTGGCCGGCAGCAGCGGCAGGCACGCGGCGAGGGCGTACAGGCAGAAGTGCTGGCCGGCGGGGATGCTGAGCCGGCACGACTCGGTCAGGTCGAGGTGGTCTCCGGGCTTCATGCCGCACACCGAACGGCCCTCGATGCGCTCCACCACGACCCGCAGGTCGTAGACGTCGGTGGTGGGCTGTTCGTCGCTCATCGGACGGCCTCCGCGTGGTGGTGCACGATCCGCCAGCCGGCGCCCTCGCGGCGCAGCACGTCGGTCACCCGGAAGCAGGTGTCCGGCCGGTCGCCGCCGTGGCGGGCCCGCAGCACGTACCGGACCAGGCCGGTGTCGCCCCACGCGTCGGCATGGAGCTGTTCGGGCGCCACGGTGAGCGGCGCCGGTCCGGCCGCCTCGGCCGCCCGCCGATCGCGCAGCGCGTGCAGATCGGCCAGGCCGTGCAGCAGCTGACCGGCGTCGCTCTCCCAGATGGTCAACTCGGGGTGCAGGTGGGCGTCGAAGGCGGACCGATCCCCCAGTGATCGGTACATCTGGCTGATCGTGGTGGTGAGTTCGACGGTCATCGGGTCACTTCCGGTCGAGGGCGGCGGCGGAGGGTCGGAACGTTTCGGCGAGGCGGTCACGCAGCGGCTCCAGGCCCATCGGCCCGAGCGCCAACGCGGTGTGGTGGAAGCGTTTGCGGTCGAAGGCGGCGCCGGCGCGCCGTTCGGCGTCCCGGCGGGTCTGCTGCCACAGCCGGGCGCCGACCTTGAACGCGAGGGCCTGCGCCGGCCAGCCCAGGTAGCGGTCGACCTCGAAGCGGGCGGTCGCGGCGTCCAGCCCGACGACCCGGGTCAGGAAGTCCACGGCCAGCGCGGGGCTCCAGCGCGAGGCGGCGGTGAACCCGTTGCCGGCCGGGATCGGCAGGTCGAGGTGCAGGCCAAGGTCGACGACGACCCTGGCGGCCCGCCACAGCTGTCCGTCGAGCATGCCGAGCCGCTCCGCCGGGCCGGTGTAGAGGCCGAGTTCGTCGGCGAGCCGTTCGGCGTAGTGCGCCCAGCCTTCGGCGTAGCCGTGCACGTGACAGCGGGTGCGTTGCCAGGGGTGCAGCTCGACGGTGGTGAGGGTGATGGCGTGCTGGAGGTGGTGGCCGGGCAGCCCTTCGTGGCACAGCGTCCCGACGTGTCGCCACACCGGCACGGTCGGCTCGCCCGGCGGCACCGACCACCAGATCCCACCGGGGCGGGTCAGGCCCGCGTCGGGCGGGGTGTAGTACATGACGCCGCCGGCGGTGGGGCTGATCCGGCATTCGACGTGCCGGGTGGCGGGCGGGATGTCGAAGTGGGTGCCGTCAAGCACGTCGGTGAGCTGCCCGGTCCGTTCCCGCAGCCACGCCTCCAGCGCGGGGCCGACCGGCACCCGGCGCGCGGGGTCGGCGTCCAGCGCGGCCCGTGCGGTGGGCGCGTCCGGGTGGCCGCAGTCGACGGCCGCTGCGCGCAGCTCGACGGCGGTGCGTTCCAGCTCCGCCCAGCCGTACGCGTACAGCTCGTCGAGGTCGACGGTGGCACCGAGAAAGGCGCGGGCGGTGACCTGGTAGAGGTCGCGGCCGACTCCGTCGGCGTCGGGAGCCGCCGGTGCCAGTTCGGCACGCAGGAAGGCGGCGAATCCCGCCGTGGCGGCAGTGGCCAGCCGCGCCCCGCCGGCCAGCCGGTCGGTGAGCGGGCCGCCCGGGTAGCCGGCGACGAGACCGCCGTAGAAGTCGGCGGTGATCCAGGAGGTGCACTGCGCGGCGACGGCCAGCACCTGCCGGCGGGCGACCAGTTGCCCGCGCTGCGCGGAGCGGCGCAGCGTGGCGGTGTACTGGTCGAGGGTGGTGGGCAGCCGGTGCAGGTGGGCGGCGACGACGGCCCAGTCGTCGGCGGTGGCCCGGGGCAGGTTGTCGAAGACCTGCCGGGCCAGGTGCACCGGGGTGGCCAGCGGGGCGAGCAGCCGGGTGGTGAAGCCGGCGTCGTGCAGCGCGACGTCGCTTTCGAGCCGGTCGGCCAGCGCACCGGCGAGGGCTCGTTCGGTCGGGCTGTGTGTGCTGACCGTGGCGACGGCGGTCGCGGTGGCGCGGGCCAGCTCCGCGCGGGCGTCGAACGCCTCCGGTGACAGGTCGGCCAGCTGGGACCCGGGGGTACGCCCGACTGCCTCGGCGGCCTGCGGGTCGAGCGCGGCCAAAGCGTGCAGGTAGTCGTCGGCGACCTCGGTGATGCCGGTCATCGGGGCGTCCGCACCCGGTGGTGGTCGTCGCGGTGGACCACCCCGCCCTTCATCACCACGTGCAGGGTGCGCAGCGCGGAGACCGAACGGGTCGGGTCGTCGCGCAGCACCAGCAGGTCGGCGTGTTTGCCGGCTTCGACGGTGCCGAGCGTGTCGGCCTGCCCGAGCCACTGTGCGGGGCGGATGGTGGCGGCCTGCAACGCGTCCGCGACGGTCATCCCGGCGTCCACCATGAACTCCAGCTCACGAACGGTCGCGGTGGTCTCGTCGTAGCCGGCGTGCGGCGGCATGTCGCTGCCCAACGCGATCGGCACGCCGTTGCGGATGGCGTGCCGGAGGCTCTCCCAGTGCCGGGGGCCGGCGGCCAGCGCGCGGTCCATCAGCCAGCCGGGCACCCCGGAGTCGCGGAAGAACTGTTCGCAGCGGCTGACCACGATGGTCGGGACGTACCAGACGCCCCGCTCGGCCATCAGGCGGGTCACCTCGTCGGTCAGCTGGTAGCCGTGCTCGACGCAGTCGAGGCCGAGTTCGACCGCCCGGCGTACGGTGTCGGCCGGACCGGCGTGCGCCGTGACCTTGCGCCCCCAGTCGTGGGCGACTCCGATGACGGCGGCCATCTCGTCGTCGAGCAACTGTGGGGTGTCGATCGCCTCGTACTGACCGGCGATGCCGCCGGAGACACACACTTTGATCAGGTCGGCGCCGGCCCGGATCTGCGCCCGGGTGAGCCGCCGGAACCCGTCCGCGCCGTCGGCCTCCAGGGCGTCGGCCTCCCAGCCGTGGCCGCCGGTGCAGCACAGCGCGTGCCCGGCGGTGAAGATCCGGGGGCCGTCCACCGCGCCGGTCTCGATGCCCCGACGCAGCGCGAAGTCGGCGTAGCGTCCCTCGCCGACGAGCCGGACGGTGGTGACCCCGGCGTGCAGTGTGCGCCGTGCCGAGTCGGCCATCAGCAGCACCAGCTCGGCCAGGTTGGACTGGTGCACCACGTCGGCGAGGTGGCCGGGCAGCCCGAGCGACAGGTGCACGTGCATGTTGGTCAGGCCGGGCATCACGACGTCGCCGCCGAGGTCGACCACGGTGGTGTCGCCGGCCTCGGCGAGCACGTCATCGACCGGGCCGACTGCGCGGATCATGCCGTCGGCGCCGATCCAGACGCCCCGGTCGGGCTGCAACCGGTCGTCGACGCCGTCGTAGAGGGCGAGGTTGACCAGGACCTGTTCGCTGGCGGAGTGCATCACGGATTCCTCAGTGGGCGGGCGCGGTGGCCGGGGTCGTCGTGGGTTCGGTGAGCCAGCAGGCGGCACTGCGGCCACCCAGCTCGACGGTGGGCGGCTCGGCGCCGCAGGGGGCGAAGGCGTGCGGGCAGCGCGGCCGGAACCGGCAGCCGGCCGGTGCGTTGGCCGGGTCGGGCACCTCGCCGGCGAGGGTGGCGGGCAGCCGTGGGGCGGGGCCGATCTGCGGCACCGCGTCGATCAGCGCCCGGGTGTACGGGTGCCGGGGGTCGCGCCACAGCTCGCGGGTCGGCGCGGTCTCGACGATCCGACCGAGGTACATCACGGCGGTGACGTCGGCGATCTCGTGCACCAGCGCGAGGTCGTGGGAGATGAACAGCATGCCCATGTCGAGGTCGCGGACCAGCCCGACGAGCAGGTTGACCACCTGGGCCTGCGACGAGGCGTCCAGGGCGGTGACCGGCTCGTCGGCGATGATCATCCGGGGTTGCGGGGCGAGTGCCCGGGCGATGGCGAGGCGCTGCCGTTGCCCGCCGGAGAACTGGTGCGGGTACCGCTCGGCGGCCGAGGCGGGCATGCCGACCCGGTCGAGCAGCTCGGGCACCCGGTCGCGGCGGGCCGCGCCGGTCACCGTCGCCGGCACACCGTCGAGCAGTTGCGCGCCGATGGTGCGCCGGGGGTTCAGTGAGGCGTACGGGTTCTGGAAGACCATCTGCAGGCCGATCTCGGTGTCCGGCCGGCGACGCCAACCCAACGGGGTGACCGGCTGCCCGGCGAGGCGGACCGTTCCGGCGCTCGGCGCGGCCAGCC
The DNA here is from genome assembly GCF_048060415.1 of Micromonospora sp. LOL_024. NCBI lineage: Bacteria > Bacillati > Actinomycetota > Actinomycetes > Micromonosporales > Micromonosporaceae > Micromonospora > Micromonospora sp. LOL_024. The sequence continues at coordinate 51,801 of NZ_JBHMIS010000017.1, read as the reverse complement.
CGACCGCTACCCGGGCCAGCGACGACTTGCCGCACCCGGACTCACCGACCAGGCCGACGACCTGCCCGGCTGCCACGTCCAGGCTGACACCGACGACCGCCGGCACCCGGCCACGTCCCCGGGACCGGTATTCGACCTCCACGTCGGTGATCTCCAGCAGGCTCGGCGTGTTCCGCTCGCTCATGCCGCCACCTCCAGATGCGGGCGGACCACGCAGGCCACCACGCGGTCGACGTCCGCCGGCGACAGTGGCGGCGGCGCATCCCCGCAGGACGGTTCGGCGTACCCGCAGCGGGGTTGGAACGGGCAGCCCGGCGGCGCCTGGCCCGGTGCCGGCGGTCCGCCGGGGATGGGCCGCAGCGTGCCCACGGACTGGGTGCCGTGCGGTCGGGCGCCGAGCAGCGCCGCAGTGTACGGGTGGGTGGGTGCGGTGAGCAGCGCGCCGGTGGGGCCGGTCTCCACCACCCGCCCTGCGTAGAAGACGTAGCCGCGTGTGGTCAGCGCGCTGAGCACCCCCAGGTCGTGGGTGATGAACGCGACGGCCAGCCCGGTCTCGGCGCGCAGCCGGTCGAACAGGGCGAGGATGCCGGCCTGCACGGTGACGTCGAGGGCGGTGGTCGGCTCGTCGGCGATCAGCAGTCGAGGGCGGGCGGCCAGGGCGATGGCGATGGCCGCCCGCTGCCGCATGCCACCTGAGAACTGGTGCGGGTAGGCCCGCAGGGCACGTTCCGGATCGGGGATGCGCACCTGGTCGAGCAGTTCCACCGCCCGCCGGGTCGCGGCGCGGCGGTCCAGCCGTAGGTGCACCCGCATGTGCTCGGTGAGTTGGCGACCGATGGTGAGCATCGGGTGCAGGGCGGCGGACGGATCCTGGAACACCATGGCGATGCCGGCGCCCCGGACCCGCTGCCAGCCCCGGCTGTCCAGGCCCAGCAGGTCGGTGCCGGCGAACCGGGCCGAGCCGCTGACCTGCGCGCCGTCCGGGAGCAGGCCGAGCAGGGTCTGCGCGGTGAGGCTCTTGCCGCAGCCGCTCTCCCCCGCGATACCGACCAGTTCTCCCTCGTCGACGGTGAGCGACACGTCGTGCAGGATCGGCAGCGGCCCGCGTGGGCCGGGCAGGGTGACGGCGAGGGAGTCGACGTCGAGCAGCGGCGCCATCTCAGCGTCCCTTCGCGTAGCGGGGGTCGAGCCGGTCGCGCAGCGCGTCGCCGAGCACGTTGAAGGCCATCACGGCGGTGAGGATGGCCAGGCCGGGGAAGACGCTGACCCACCACATCGACAGGTCCTGGGAGCCCAGGGCGACCATCGAACCCCACTCGGCGGCCGGTGGGCGGGGGCCCAGGCCCAGGAAGGAGAGCGCGGCGAGCAGCAGCACCGCGTTGCCGAGTTCCAGGGTGGCCAGCACGATCGCCGGGCCGATGCTGTTGGGCAGCACGTCGCGGCGCAGCGCGCGGACCGGACCGACGCCGAGCAGCCGCGCGGCACTGAGATAGTCGTCGCCGCGCATGCTGAGCACGGCGCTGCGGATGACCCGGGCGTAGACCGGCCAGGAGACGATGACCAGCGCGAGGACGGCGTTGCGGGTGTTCGGTCCGAAGGCGGCGGTCACCGCCATGGCCAGGATGATCTGCGGGAACGCGAAGACCAGATCGGTCAGTCGCATCAACGCCTCGTCGGCGAACCGGCCGACGTATCCGGCGACCAGCCCGAGTAGGCCACCGACGAGCAGGGCCAGCGAGACGATGGCCAGGGCCAGCGGGATGGACAGCCGGGCGCCGTGGACGACCCGGCTGAGGATGTCCCGGCCGAGCGAGTCGGTGCCGAACCAGTGCGCCTCCGACGGCGGTGCGTACCCGTCGGCGCTCTGGGCGAGCGGATCGTAGGGCGCGATGAGCGGGGCGAACAGCGCCACCAGCAGCCACCCGCCGAGGATGGCCAGGGCCGCCGCGGCGATCGGCTGCCGCCAGATCGGCCGGCTGGTCGGGCCGCCGCGCAGCCGGCCGAGCCAACGGCGCCGGGTCAGCGCCCGGTCCACCTTAGGGTCCGGGGCCACCGGGTCGGGGGCGATCGTCGTCATGACAGGCGGATCCTCGGGTCGATGAGCCCGTACAGCAGGTCGACGGTCAGGTTGACCAGCGTGTAGACCAGTGCCACGAAAAGGCTGACGCCGAGGATCGCGGGCAGGTCCAGGGCGGTGGCGCTGCGGTAGGCGTACTGGCCGAGGCCGGGCCAGCCGAAGATGCTCTCCACCAGCACCGTCCCGGACAGCAACGAGGCGAAGGCCAGGCCGGAGACGGTGACCACCGGGACCAGGCCGGCACGCAGCAGGTGCCGGCGCAGCACCACCCGGGTCGGCAGGCCCTTGGCGTACGCGGCCCGGATGTAGTCCTGCTGGAGCACCTCCAGCATCGCGGAGCGGACGAAGCGGACCAGCAGCGCCACGGTCAGTGACGTCAGTACCAGCACCGGCAGGACCAGGTGTTGGGCGGCGTCCCAGGCGACCGCCCACTGGCCGGCCAGCGCCGCGTCGACGGTGTACATGCCGGTGACGGTGGGCGGCGGGCTGTGGGCGGTGGAGAGCCGTCCACCGCTGGGGGCCAGGCCGAGCTGGTAGAAGAAGACGTAGAGCACCACGAGGGAGAGCCAGAACGGCGGGGTGGAGAGGCCGAGCAGGGCACCGACCCGGACGAGCTGGTCGGTGACCCGACCATTGCGGACCGCCGCGAGCATGCCGACGCCGGTGCCGATCAGCAGCGCCAGCAGCATGGTGGGAATGGCCAACTCCATCGTCGCCGGCACGTATCTCACCAGGTCGTCCAGGACCGCCCGCCCGGTCTGCTGGGAGGTGCCCAGGTCGCCGTGCAGCAGGTTGCCGAGGTAGTGCAGGTACTGCGCCCAGAGCGGCTGGTCCAGTCCCCACTTCTGGCGGAAGGCTGCCACCGTGGCCGGGTCGTTGAGCGCCTGGTCGGAGAGGTTGGCGGTGACCGGGTCACCGGGTACCACGTTGACCAGCCCGAACGTCACCACCGTGACGCCCAGCAGCAGGCCGGCGGTGATCGCCAGCCGCTTGGCCAGGAAGCCCAGCAGCGGGTACGCGCGTCGCGGCCGGGGCCGGGACGCGGTCGTGGTGACCGCGCCCGGCTCGCCGTTGTGGACCGTCGTCATGCTGCTCCGACTACTTGCGGCCGACCGCGGCCACGTCGACCTGCCAGCCGGCGGCGGAGTAGTCCGCACCGGTCAGGTCGGCGGTCGCCACCACCGTGGAGGAGTTGCTGGCCAGAACGATGTACGGCGACGACTGGTTCATCAGCCGCTGCCACTGCTGCATCGCGGTGGCGCGGGCGGCCAGGTCGAGGGTCTCGGTGACCTGCTCGCCGGCGGCCACGACGGCCGGGTCGGCCCGCTGCACGGTCCAGCCCGAGCGCAGCGCGGTGGCCTGGCCGGGCGCCATGTTGTTGATCAGTGAGTCGGCCACCGGGTAGTTCAGGCTCTGCGGGGTGAAGCCCAGGGGTGACTTCCCGCCGCGCATCTCGTCGAGGAAGGTGGTCAGCGGCTGCGGGTTCAGCTCCAGCGTGATGCCGGCCTCGGCGGCGTCGCCCTGCACCTTGGTGGCCACGGTGCCGAGATCCACCCCCTTGTAGGTGATCGCCGGATAGTTGAACTTCACCGTAGGGTTGTTGAGTCCGGCCTCGGCGAGCAGCGCCTCGGCCTTCGCCACGTCCCGGGTGGACGCCTCGCCCTCGGGCAGGGTGCCGGGGAAGGCCGGGGCGACCAGCCCGGCGCCGGGTGCGGCGCCCTCGCCGTACAGGGCGGCGATGCCCTGGTAGTCGATGGCGGCGCGCAGCGCCTGGTTGAACTTCGGGTTCGAGCTGACCGCGGACACGGCCGGGTCGGCGTTCAGAAAGAGGAAGTAGACGGTGTCCTGCACGCCGGAGGTCTGCAGGTTCCCGGGCAGGCCGTCGAGCAGCTTGCCGGAGATGTCCAGGGAGATCTCGGCGGCCTCCGCGCGCTGCATGGTCAGCTTCTGGGTCTGCACGTCCATGTTGCGCAGCACCACCCGGTCGAACTGCGGCTTGTCACCCCAGTAGTTCGGGTTGGCCTCCAGCACCACCTGGGCAGACGGGTCGTAGGACGTCAACACGTACGGGCCGCTGCCGATGGAGTTGGTGTCGAGGTACTGCTGCGCGGTGTCGCCCTGCGCTGCGTCCTCGCCGGCCTTGGCGCCGTTCTCCTGGGCGAGCTCGGCGTTGATCACACCGGTCGAGGGCATCGCCAGCACGACCGGCACGTTCGGGTTGGGCGTGGCCGAGGTGACCACGACGGTGCTGTCGTCGGTCTTGCTGACGCTCAACTCGCTGACGGTGACCGCTGGGCTGCCCTTGATGTTCTTCAACCGGTTGAGCGAGAACACCACGTCGTCGGCGGTGAGCGGGCTGCCGTCGGAGAAGGTCACGCCGGAGCGCAGCTTGAAGGTGAATCTCGTCGCGTCCGCCGACACCTGGTACGACTCGGCGAGCGCGGGGACCGGCGTGCCGACGTCGGAGCCCTCGAAGGTGAGCAGGGTGTCGTAGAGGGCGTGCACGGCGGTCAGGCCGGTTGCCTCGTAGACGCGGCCCGGGTCGAGGGTCTTGAGGACGAACGACGTGTTCACGGTGAGGGTCGTGGCCGCGCCACCGTTCGCGTTTCCACCGCCGCCACCCGCGGTGCAGGCGGTGGTGGAGATGACGGCCAGCGTCGCCAGAGCGAGTGCTCCGGCGCGGAGCCGGCGGGGGGACACCGACATGCTGTTCCTACCTTCGTGTGGCGCGGCTCGCTACTCGGATCCGCGGGGGCATCGACGGCCCGGCGGCACCACCATCCGGTGTGGGGTGCGCCCGGTTGCTGGTTGCGTCGGGTTTGGAAATGTGTCGTCGCAGGGTTGGATGTAGGCCGGACTCGCGTTCGTCCGGTTCATGCCCGGACGCGGCGTGTCTACCGGTACTAAACGACGCCATCTGTTGTTTGACCACCCTAAACAAAACCGTATAGCTTGGTCAAACATTTCCAGCCACACTGTTTCGGAGTGAGGACCCCATGCTCGGTGACCGACTGCGCGACCTGCGCCAGCAGCACTCCCTCACGCTGCGACAGCTCGCCACAGCCGCCGACGTGTCACCCGCCCTGCTCAGTCAGATCGAAAACGGCGCGACCGACCCGAGCCTGTCCACGCTGCGCAAGCTCGGCCAGGTCTTCGACAGATCCATCGCCGAACTCTTCTCCGAGCCGGAAGCGCCCCCGGTACACATCAGCCGGGTCGGCGACCGGAGCCTGCTCACCGCACCCCCCGGTCAGATCACCTACGAACGACTCACCCCCGGCCGGGGCGACCTTGAGGTGCTCCAGGCAAGACTCGCCCCCGGGGACGCCAGCTCGGCCGAGCCCTGGGCACATCCCTCCACCGAGTGCGCCATCATCGTCAGCGGCGAGGTGGTCGCCGAGATCGGCGGCGAGTCGTACACCCTGACCGCCGGCGAGGCCGTCACCTTCGACTCGCGCCTGGCCCACCTCTACCGCAACGCCAGCGACCAGCCGGCCCACCTGATCATCGCGGTCACCCCGCCCAACCCGTGACAGCGCGCCGCCGGGCGGCCCCTCGGCACAGCGAGTAGCGCCCGCCCCCGCCGTCAAGGGCTGGGCGCTACTCGTGCGCCTGGGTACCCAACGCCTCGGACTCCATGGTGACGGTCGTCGAGCAGGACGTGCCCGCGACGGCCGACCCGCCCGGCGACCTTGAAACGCAGGTCCAAGGTGATCTCCTGTCGCCGACATGGCGCCCGACACCGCCATAAACAGTTCAGCGTTTCGTTTATTCAGCATCTGCTGTACCGTATGCCTCCGTGGAGACACTGACCCTTGGCACCGTGCTGGCCCGCTTCGGGCATGCCCTGTCCGACCCGGTCCGGGCCCGCCTGCTGCTCGCCCTGCGCGAGGGTCCCGGCTACCCCGCCGAACTGGCCGACCTGCTCGGCACCAGCCGGCAGAACCTGTCCAACCACCTGGGCTGTCTGCGCGGTTGCGGCCTGGTCCTGGCGGTCACCGAAGGCCGCCGCTCCCGCTACGAGTTGGCCGACCCACGGCTCGCCCACGCGCTCGGGGACCTGATCGACCTCGTCCTGGCCGTCGACCCGGCAGCCTGCCCGACAGCCGACACCGACGACTGCTGCTGATGGGCGCGCCACTGCCGCTCGCCGCGAGCCTCCCGGCCGACGCCGCCGACGCCCGGCGGGTGGTGCTCGCCCGCCGGATCCGCTGGTTCGTCGCCGCCACCATCACCTACAACGTGGCCGAGGCCGTCGTCGCCATCACCGCCGGCACGATCGCGTCGTCCACGGCACTGATCGGCTTCGGCCTCGACTCGATCGTCGAGGTCTGCTCCGCCGCGGCTGTCGCCTGGCAGTTCAGCGGCGCCGACCACGAACGCCGCGAACGCGCCGCCCTCCGGGTCATCGCCATCTCGTTCTTCGCGCTCGCCGCGTACGTCGGCGTCGAGTCGGTACGCGCGCTGCTCGGCGCGGATCGGGCGGACCACTCCACCGTCGGACTCGTCCTCGCGGCACTGTCACTGGCGATCATGCCGATCCTGTCCGCCGCCCAACGCCGGGCCGGCCGGGAACTCGGCTCCGCCTCCGCCGTCGCGGACTCCAAACAGACGCTGCTGTGCACATACCTGTCCGCGGTACTGCTTGTCGGCCTGGCGGCCAACTCGCTCCTCGGCTGGTGGTGGGCCGACCCGGCAGCCGCCCTCGTCATCGCCGCCGTCGCCGTGAAGGAAGGCCGGGACGCCTGGCGGGGCGACGCCTGCTGCGCTCCCACCATCGATCCCGCGCGCCCTACCGACGGATGCGCCGCTGACTGCCGGTGCTCCGGCACCTGCGCGCACTGACCGGGGCCCGACGGCCGAGAACGAGCGCCCGCGCCAGCGGGGACGGTAGCTGACTGCCAACGGTCATGACTTCGTCCCGGCCGGGGTGGCCGCAGCCGGGCCGGCCGGTGGTCGGCCCGGCGCACCCGGGTGACGGCGACGACCATCCGCGTGACGTACGGTGAGACGATGACGGACATCGTGGCGACGATCCGCAGAGTGTGCCTGGACCTGCCCGAGGTGAGCGAGCGCCCGAGCCACGGCACTCCCGCCTGGTTCATCCGCGGGAAGAAGTCCTTCGCGCAGGTCTGGCCCGACGGCCACCACCAGAACGAGTTTCCCCACCTGTGGTGCGCCGCGCCGCCCGGCTCGGCCGTGGAGCTGATCGCGGCCAGCCCGCAGACGTACTTCCGTCCCCCCTACGTGGGGCATCGAGGCTGGGTCGGCGTACGCCTCGACACCGGCATCGACGAGGCCGAACTCGCCGAGGTGATCGAGGACGGGTACCGGTCGGTGGCCCCGGCGACCCTGCTGGCCCAGTTGGATTCGGCCGCCCCCCGGCAGTGACCCGCTGCGGACTGTAGCAGCGGGCACCGGACAGGGTTCAGGCGAGCGCCACGGCACCGTGCGTGGGGCACCGCAGCCCGAAGGCTCGCCGGCCGGGCCGCCTCAGGCCAACGACAGGAAGAGCTTTTCCATCTTCTCCAGGTTGACCTCCTGGTCCTCCCCGGGCGAGCCGCTGACGCACTGCTGCAGACCGCTGGCGATGATCTTGAATCCGGCCCGGTCCAACGCACGCGACACCGCCGCGAGTTGGGTCACCACCTCGGCGCAGTCACGCCCCTCTTCGAGCATGCCGATGACGCCCCGAATCTGACCCTCGGCCCGGCGGAGTCGCTTGACCACCTCGCCGACCGCATCATCGTCGACCTGCATCTCCCACCCCTCTCCACGTCCCGGCCAACAGTACACCGGGGGGTATGCCCAAGCCTTGACTCCGACCCGGGACGGGCACCCCTCACACCCCGCCGTTCCGACTCCTCTTCCGGCTGGCCGGATCACCGTACCGCCCCACACCTCCGTCGCTCGCGGCGCCGTTTGCGGTTGCCCGCTCGTTCGTACATACTCGGCACCACATACCCCAGGGGGTATACCGAAGATCATCGAACTGGACCGACGCTGCGACGGATGGAGTGTTCCGTGAACGCCAACAACAGCTCGCCGACCATTGACGTGCCCACCGCCCGGGCCCTGCTCGCCGCCAACCCGGACGTGCTGATCGTCGACGTGCGTACTCCCGGCGAGTTCGAGACCGCCCACGTCCCCGCCTCCATCAACCTGCCGCTGGAGCAGGTCGACGCACACCTGGGACGGATCGTCAACGACGCCGGCGGGCAGATCCTGCTGATGTGCCAGTCCGGCAACCGGGCCACCCAGGCCTGCACCAAACTCGCGAACGCGGGCCTCGACGGCGCCACCGTCATCACCGGCGGCATGAACGCCTGGATCACCGCAGGCGGTCCGGTCGAGCATGGTCGCGAGCGGTGGAACCTGGAGCGCCAGGTCCGCCTGGTCGCCGGTGGCATCGTCCTGCTCTCCGTCGTCGCCAGCATCTGGGTGCCGGCGGCACGGTTCGTGGCCGGCGCCGTCGGCGCCGGCCTGACCTTCGCCGCCCTGAGCGACACCTGCGCCATGGGTGCACTGCTGTCCCGGCTGCCGTACAACAGGGGGGCCGGCTGCGACGTCGACCGCTCCCTCACGCGGCTGCGCAACGAGAGGCGGGAGGCGTGAACGGTGCCGGCTACCCCCGGCCCGACCGCTCCGGCCCGGCCCGGGTGGTGCCGATGCTCGGGTGGCTACGTCACTACGAACGGGCCACCCTGCGCCACGACCTGATCGCCGGCCTGACGGTGGCGGTCATGCTGGTCCCCCAGAGCATGGCCTACGCGGCACTGGCCGGCATGCCACCGGTGACCGGCCTCTACGCCTCGATCGTGCCGCTGCTGGCCTACGCGCTGCTCGGCACCTCCGGCTCCCTCGCGGTCGGACCGGTGGCCATCACCGCGCTGATGACCGGCACCGCGCTGGCCCCACTCGCCGACGGCGACCCCACCCGCTACGCGGCACTCGCCGGCCTGCTCGCCGGCATGGTCGGGGTGATCCAGGTGTCGATGGGCGTGCTACGCCTCGGCGTACTGGTCAACTTCATGTCCCACTCGGTGCTGTCGGGCTTCACCTCCGCCGCCGCGATCGTCATCGCGGCCAGCCAGGTCAAGGACCTGCTCGGGCTCGACGCCGGACGGGCGGAGACCTTCCCGGAGATCGCCGGATCGCTCTGGCGCTCGGCCACCACCGCGCACGGCGTGACGATCCTCGTCTCGCTGGTCAGCATCGCCGGCCTGGTGCTGCTGCGCCGCCACGTGCCGAAGCTGCCCGGCGCCCTACTCGTGGTGGCCGGCGTCACCGTGCTCAGCGCGGCGTTCTCCCTAGGCGCCCGTGGTGTGGAGATCCTCACCGAGGTCCCCGGCGGATTGCCGGCACCCGTCCTGCCCACCCTGGCCGGCCAGGACGTGCGGGCGTTGCTGCCCGCCGCCGTGGCGATCGCGCTGGTGGCCTACATGGAGGGCATTGCCGTGGCCAAGGCACTCGCGGCACGGACCCGCCAGCAGATCAGCCCCAATCAGGAGCTGACGGCGGTAGGTTCGGCCAACGTCGCGGCCGGGATCTTCCAGGCGTTCCCGGTGGCCGGCGGCTTCTCCCGCAGCGCGGTGAACTTCTCCGCCGGCGCACGCACACCGCTGGCCACCGTGTTCACCGCGCTGATGGTGGCCCTCACCGCACTGTTCCTGACGCCCGCCTTCCACCACCTGCCCAAGGCCGTGCTCGCCGCCATCGTGGTGGTGGCGGTGCTCGGTCTGATCGACCGGAGGGCCGCGGTCACCGCGTGGCGGACCCGCCGGTCCGACGGTCTGACGCTCGCACTCACCTTCCTGGTCACCCTGATGCTCGGGGTCGAGCCAGGACTGGCGGCCGGCGTGGCGTTCAGCCTCTCGGTCTTCCTGTGGCGATCCGCCCGGCCACACCTGGCCGAACTCGGGCGCGTGCCGGACACGGACACGTACCGCAACCTGGACCGCCACACCGGCCTGCACACCGACCCACGGATCGCGATCGTCCGGGTGGACGGGCCGCTGTACTTCGCCAACGCCCAACACCTGGAGGATCGGCTGCTCGCCCTGGCCGAGCAGCGGGAGGCGCTGGACGCGATCGTGCTCGATGCGAGCGCGATCAGCGACACCGACGTCGACGGCGCCCACGCGGTCGCCGAACTGCGCGAACGCCTCGCCGGGCACGGCGTGGCGTTGCACCTGGCGACCGTCCGGGGACCGGTGCGGGACCTGCTCGGGCGGGCGGGCGTGTGGCAGCTGGTGCACGCGGCCGGCCACGTCCACCGGGATGTCACCGCCGCGCTCGCGGCCGTCGGTGGGCCACCGGGACCGCCGGACCGCCCGCAGGTCGTACCCGCATCCGTGCCGCAGGAGGTGCTGTAGCCGTGCCCGACCGATTCGCCACCATGTTTACCTGCATCGACGGGCGGATCCAGCGCCCGCTCGACAGTTGGGTACGAGGCCATCTCGCCGTCGACTACCTGGACACGATCACCGAGCCCGGACCGGAGGCCGTGTTGACCACCATCGGAGGATCGTGGCTGGACGCCCTCCTGGAGAAGGTGCGGATCTCCCAGCTGGCCCACGGCAGCGGGACGCTGGTCGTCGCGGCCCACTCGGACTGTGCCGGGAATCCGGTGTCGGTGGCCGAACACCACCGCCAGCTGCGCGAGGGGCTGGCCCGGTTGACCACTCGGCTGCCCGGCACCCGGCTGCTCGCCGTACACGCCGACCGGTGCGGCGATCGGTGCTGGGCCCCCGAACTCGTCGCGGAGATCTCCACCGCACTCGTCGCGGCGGTCACACCGGCGTCCGCCGCGCCCTAGTCGCAGGCAGACCCCGAGGTCCATCTCTGACAGAAGTCCATTGGCCGCGACCACTGAGAGAAGGAGCTGGCAATGCAGTTCACCCAGTACTATCTCGACTGCCTTTCCCAGGCGTCGTACCTGATCGCCGACGACACCACCGGACGGGCCGTCCTGGTGGATCCGCGCCGCGACATCGAGGAGTACCTCGCGGACACCCGTGCTCGCGGGTTGAGGATCGAAGGTGTGATCAACACCCACTTCCACGCCGACTTCCTCGCCGGCCACCTCGAGGTCGCCGCCGCGACCGGCGCCTGGATCGGCTACGGCCAACGCGCCGAGACCGAGTACCCGATCCGCAAGCTGACCGACGGGGAACGGATCAGCCTCGGTGACGTGACCCTGCAGATCATGGAGACGCCGGGCCACACCCCCGAGTCGATCAGCGTGCTGGTCCACGAGCACGCCGACGATCCCGTCCCGTACGGAGTGCTGACCGGCGACGCGCTGTTCATCGGCGACGTCGGCCGACCCGACCTGCTCGCCTCACTCGGCGTGACCGCCGACGAACTGGGCGTCATGCTCTTCGAGAGCGTGCACCACAAGCTCATGGGCCTACCCGACGAAGTGCGGGTCTTCCCGGCCCACGGCGCGGGTTCGGCCTGCGGGAAGAACCTCTCGACACAGCGCCAGTCCACCATCGGTGAGCAGCGCCGCACCAACTACGCCTGCGCCCCGATGAGCGAGGAGCGGTTCGTCACGCTGGTCACCGGCGGTCAGCCGGCGGCACCCGGCTACTTCGCCTTCGACGCGGTACTCAACCGCAAGGCCCGTGACCTGTTCGACCACGCCCGGCAAGCACGCCCGCTCGGGCCCGTCGAGTTCCTCGCCGCGCGAGCGGCAGGTGCCGTCGTAGTCGACACCCGCGATCCGCAGGCGTACGCCACCGGGCACGTCCACGGCGCGATCAACATTCCCGCCGGCGGTCGGTTCGCCGAGACCGCCGGCAGCGTCGTCGCGCCCGACCAGACCATCCTCGTGGTGGCCGACCCGGATCGCGAGGAGGAGATTGTCATCCGGCTCGCCCGGATCGGATTCGACCACGTCGCCGGTTTCCTGCGGGAACCCGAGCAAGCCTTCCTTGGGATGGTCGACGACCTGACCCGGGCCAGTCGGGTCACCGCCACCGAACTGAGTGAGGCGCTGGCCGGTAGCGAACCGCCGTGCGTACTCGACGTCCGCAAGGCCGGCGAACGCGACCAGGGTGCCATCGACGGCTCACTGCACATCCCGCTGGCGGAGCTGCCCCGGCGGCTTCACGCAGTGCCCGACGGTCGGCCCATCGTCGTGCACTGCGCCGGGGGCTACCGCTCCGCCGTCGCCGCCAGCCTGCTGCGCCAGGCCGGCCGGAAGGACGTCTCGGACCTGCTCGGCGGCTACGGCGCCTGGCAGACGCTTCGTCAGCCCACCCCGGCAGCCTGAGCACCGGCCCGGCGGGTGTGGCCAGGCAGACGACAGCCCACCCGCCCGGCCGGCACACCCGGCGGGGCCCGGCGGTCGGCGCCGCACGGGCCATGCCGGCTCGCGACGTCAGGGGACGGGTGCCCCGGCGTACAGGTCGCCGAGGAGCGCGGCCGGCGCCCGCATCCGCCAGGCGTCGGTGACCAGTTCGTCGAGCCGGTCGACGGATACCTCTGCCAACCGCAGCATGACCAGGGGCAGCCCCTCGTAGCCGGGCGTGGTGAAGAAGAGGTCAGGCTCGCCGAGGAGTAGTGCCTGCTTCTCGGCCTCGTCGCCGACGTAGAGCACCGCGATGTCGGTGCGGATGACCCGCGGCCTGCCGGGTTGACGCTCCGGGTAGGACCAGACGAACCCCTTGTCGGCGACCCGGAGGTCGAAGCCGTCACTGTCGATCTCCACGGCGTGCGGCAACGCCAGGGCCAGGCGCCGGACGTCCTCTGCATCAGCCACCGAAACTCCCCCGGGTCAACGACTGCGGCATGCCGACAGGTTAGTCATCAGGTCCGACAGCGCCCGCTGATCAGGGTGACGCGGCGGCCGGACCCGACAGTCGCGGTGTTCGCTGGCAGATGACCAGCCTCAGGGTAGTGAGCAGCGCAGAGCCTATCGCCACCACCTGCCCGGCCGAACCACCACAACGGGGGGCGCGGGTTTCGGCGTGCCCTCGTCGGGCAGGGGGATATCTGACAGGCAGTAGCGAGGAGGAGTACGCGATGACTGATCCCAGGTACCTGCCGATCGCGCTGACCACGACAGGCGAGCTGACCGCCGACCACGGCGACGACGGCACCGGCGACCTGGTCGGCGCGGACGACGCGGCGGCCGACACGGCCCGCACCGACGCCGACCTGACCGGAGCCCAGCGGGACACCGACCCGACTCCGGTCGGTGTCGCCGAGTCCGACCGGCGGCGCGTGGCCGGCGAAGGGTGAGACCGATCCGTCAGCGATGCGGCCCCGGGGCGGCGTCCCGAAGCCGCATCCGACCGTAACACTTCGACGCACCTAAATATTGCGTTGATGTTTCGACACGCCGTAAGCTGCCGTGGGAGCGCTCCCGGCGGCTCCGTCCATGCCGCCGGGGGTGCAATACCACCACGAGCAGATTGCGACGGTCCACCATGAAGCATCCACCGCGCCACCTGCGGCGCCTGCTGGTCGCGGCCGGCGCCGTCGGCGCACTTACCCTCGGCGCGCTGACGGCCCTGCCCACCACCAACGCGGTGGCCGCTGCCGGCTGCTCCGTGGCCTACTCCACGAACAGCTGGTCCGGCGGATTCACCGCGAGCGTCATCGTGACCAACCTCGGCGACGCGGTCAGCAACTGGACCCTGGGATTCGCCTTCCCGCACAGTGGCCAACGGCTCACCCAGGGCTGGTCGGCGACGTGGAGCCAGAGCGGCAACGCCGTCACGGCGCGGAGCCAGAGCTGGAACGGCTCGTTGGCCACCGGCGCCAGCACCAACATCGGCTTCAACGGCAGCTTCACCAGCGCCAACCCGTCGCCAACGTCGTTCACCCTCAACGGCACGGTCTGCACGGGCTCGACCACGCCGACCACACCACCGCCGCCCACCACACCGCCGCCCACCACACCGCCGCCCACCACACCGCCGCCGGGCGGCCAGACGCCGGTGGCCATCAACGGGCAGCTGCGGGTCTGCGGGGTCAACCTCTGCAACCAGCACGGCCGGCCGATCCAGCTGCGCGGCATGAGCACCCACGGCATCCAGTGGTTCGGCAACTGCTACAACAACGCCTCGCTCGACGCGCTCGCCACCGACTGGCGCTCCGACCTGTTCCGTATCGCCATGTACGTGCAGGAACAGGGCTACGAGACCGACCCGGCCGGGTTCACCAACCGGGTGAACAACCTGGTCGAGGAGGCTACCAGGCGGGGCATGTACGCGATGATCGACTTCCACACGCTCACTCCCGGTGACCCGATGTTCAACCTGGAACGGGCCAAGACCTTCTTCGCCGCGGTGTCGGCGCGGCACGCCTCGAAGAACAACGTGATCTATGAGATCACCAACGAGCCCAACGGCGTCAGCTGGTCGACCATCAAGAACTACGCCGAGCAGGTCATCCCGGTGATCCGGGCCAACGACCCGGACGCGGTGATCATCGTGGGTACCCGGGCGTGGTCGTCGCTAGGTGTCTCCGAGGGGTCCAACCACTCCGAGATCGCCAACAACCCGGTCAACGCCAGCAACGTCATGTACGCGTTCCACTTCTACGCCGCGTCCCACAAGGACAACTACCGCGCCGAGGTGGAGCGGGCCGCCGCCCGGCTGCCACTGTTCGTCACCGAGTTCGGCACAGTGGACTACACCGGCGACGGCGCGGCCGACCTGGCCAGCAGCACCCAGTGGCTCAACCTGCTGGACCGGCTGAAGATCGGGTACGCGAACTGGACGTTCTCCGACAAGGCCGAGGGCAGCGCCGCATTGCGGCCCGGCACCTGCAACGGCAGCAACTACACCGGTACCTCGGTGCTCACCGCGTCCGGCGCCTTCATGCGGGAGCGCATCCGTACGCCGGACAACTTCCCCACCAGCTGAACTGAGCGCACCACCACCCCTGCGGCCCCGGCGGAACACCGCCGGGGCCGCGGTGCGCGCAACGTGCGCCGCTGGCGCACCGGCCCGCCGGGCAGTCACTCACCCGCTCACCGGCTCGATCAGCGAGTCGGCCGGTCCGGACGAGCCCGCCGGATACTCCCGCAGCGGCACCGCGCCAGCCTGCCAGGCGGCCAGCACCGGCTCGACGATGCGCCAGCACTCCTCGGCCACGTCACCGCGCACCGACAGGGTCGGATCACCCTCGAACGCGCCGCGCAGCACCTCACCGTACGCCGGCAACTCGCCGGGGCCGAAGTCCGCCGTCAGCTGGACCTGGTCCAGGTCGAAGGGGTTGCCGGGGCCGTTGATGTTCAGGTCGAGGCCCAACCGGTCGGGACCGAAACCGATTCGTAGCCGGTCGGGTTGCTCGTAGCCGGTCAACCCGTCGGGCACCCGGGCCGGCTGTTTGAAGGTGATCACCGCCTCCTTGCGCACGGCGGCCAGGGCCTTGCCGGACCGCAGCCGGAACGGCACCCCAGCCCAGCGCCAGTTGTCCACGGCCAACACGATCTCGGCGAGCGTCTCGGTGCCTCGGGCCGGATCGACACCGGGCTCGGCGGCATAGTCGGGCAGCCGGCGTCCTTCCACCTCACCTGCCGCGTAACGGGCCCGTCGGCTGGCCGCCACCGGGTCGTCCCGCCACAGCCGGGTAGCCCGCAGCACCTGCGACTTTCGGCTACGCACCTCCTCGGCACCCAGCGTGGGCGGAGGCTCCATCGCGAGCAGGGCGAGTACCTGGAGCAGGTGGGACTGCACCATGTCCACCAGCGCACCGGCGCCGTCGTAGTAGCCGGCCCGGCTCTCCAGGCCGAGGGTCTCGTCGAAGACGATGTCCACGCAGGCCACGTGCGCCGAGTTGAGCACCGGCTCGAAGATCCGGTTGGCGAAGCGAAGACCGAGCAGGTTCAGCACCGTCGACTTGCCGAGAAAGTGGTCGATCCGGTGTACCTGGTTCTCCGGTACGAGGATGCCCAGCAGCTCGTTGAGTGAGCGGGCCGAGATCCGGTCGACGCCGAACGGCTTCTCCAGCATCAGCCGGGTACCGGGCGGCACGCCGATGCGGGCCAGTGCGGCGGCCGACCGGGCGGTCACCATCGGCGGCAGCGCAAAGAAGATCACCAGCGGCCCGGAGCAGTCCCCCAGCAGCAGCCGCAGGTCCTCCTCACTCGTCACGTCGGCAGGCACGTACCGCGTCTGTCGAATCACCTCGGACTCGACGTCACCGTCCGCGCCGACCGTGGCGAAGGCGTCGGCGACCCGGCCACGCCACCGCTCGTCGTCCCAGGCCTCCGTGCTGCTGCCGATCAGCCGCAGCCCGGGGACCGCCCCACTGGCCAGCAGCCGGCCCAACCCGGGCAGCAGCAGCCGCCCGGTCAGGTCACCGCTGGCGCCGAGCACCAGCAGCGTCTGCCGTACGACCGTGGTGACGGGATCTCCGGGAGCGGTGGTGGGGGCGTTCGGGGCCGGCTTCGTCATGCCACCACCATGCCCTGTCCCGGCGACGGGCAGACACCGGACCCCGGACGATCCACGTATGGCAGGCTGGTCTCACCCGCTGGCCGGACGACGCTGGTGGGGAGCCGACCCTGCGAGGAGACGATCTACCCGATGGCTGCGGACGTCACCACCACCGAGGAGTGGCAGGCCCTGCGCAAGCACGCCGACGAGATCCGCGGCACGCATCTGCGTGACCTGTTCGCCGCCGACCCGGACCGCGGCGAACGGCTGACCGTCGGGGCGGCCGGCCTCTACGTCGACTACAGCAAGAACCTGGTCACCGACGAGACGCTACGGCTGTTGACCGCGCTCGCCGAGCGGATCGGGCTCGGTGACCGGATCGCCGCGATGTTCGCCGGCAGCCACATCAACGGCACAGAGGATCGGGCCGTGCTGCACACCGCGCTGCGACTGCCCCGCGACGCCGCACTCACCGTCGACGGCCAGGACGTGGTGGCCGACGTGCACGCGGTGCGCGAACGGATGGCCGAGTTCGCCGACAAGGTCCGGTCGGGGCGGTGGCGCGGACACACCGGCGAGCGGATCCGCACCGTGGTCAACATCGGCATCGGCGGCTCCGACCTGGGGCCGGTGATGGCGTACGAGGCGCTCAAGGCGTACCGCGACGCGGGCGTCAGCTGCCGCTTCGTGTCGAACATCGACCCCACCGACATCCACGACACCACCGTCGACCTGGAGCCGGCCACCACCCTCTTCGTGGTGGTGTCGAAGACCTTCACCACCCAGGAGACCCTGGCCAATGCCGAGCAGGCCCGACGTTGGCTGCTGGCCGGGCTCGGCGCCGACGACGACGCGGTGGCGCGCCACTTCGTCGCGGTCAGCACCAACGCCCAGCGGGTGCGGGACTTCGGCATCGACCCGGCGAACATGTTCGGCTTCTGGGACTGGGTCGGTGGCCGGTACTCGCTGCCCTCCGCGGTCGGCCTGTCGGTGATGCTGGCCATCGGGCCGGTCCGCTTCGACGAGTTGCTCGGCGGCTACCACGCCGTGGACGAGCACTTCCGGACCGCGCCACCGGCCCACAACGCCCCCGTACTGCTCGGCCTGCTCAACATCTGGTACGTCAACTTCCTGGGCGCCCAGACCCACGCGGTGTTGCCGTACTCGCAGTACCTGCACCGTTTCCCGGCCTACCTACAGCAGTTGACCATGGAGAGCAACGGCAAGTCGGTACGCACCGACGGCCAGTCGGTGTCGTACGACACCGGGGAGATCTTCTGGGGCGAGCCCGGCACCAACGGACAGCACGCCTTCTACCAGCTGCTGCACCAGGGCACCCGGCTGGTGCCCGCGGACTTCATCGGCTTCAGCGAGCCCAACCACGACATCGGCGACATGCACGACCTGTTCATGTCGAACTTCTTCGCCCAGACCGCCGCTCTGGCCTTCGGCCGCACCGCCGAACAGGTCGCGGCAGAGGGCACTCCGGCGGAACTGGTGGCGCACCGGGTGATGGCCGGCAACCACCCGACCACATCGATCGTGGCCGACCGGCTCACCCCGGCCACCCTCGGAGCGTTGATCGCCCTCTACGAACACATCGTCCTCACCGAGGGCGCGATCTGGGACGTCAACCCGTTCGATCAGTGGGGTGTCGAGCTGGGCAAGGTGATGGCGAACCAGCTCGCCCCGCTCCTCACCGGCGACCGTCCGAAGCTCGACGACCTCGACTCCTCCACCGCCGCACTGATCGCCCGTTACCGCACCCAGCGACAGCGCGACTAACGAGTTGATCAGGGGGTTCTGGTCGCCATTTCGTCCCGCTTGACGCCTGGCGTCAGGTGCCGTAAATGCCCGACCGCACGAGAGCGGGTGGGCAGGCCGGCGATCTGTCATGCAAATGTCACGCAACCGTGCGGGTGGCTCCAAGGTCGTTGCGCAAGGTAGTGGTCGATCGGGACGGCGCGTCGGGTCGCCGACGTCGACGACGAAGGAGACCGCTGTGGTGATGCCGTGGCCTTGGCCGATGCCCGACGACCACTCCTTCCGCGCGCTCTGGGACCAGCCGCAGGAGCACGACGAGGATGTCCGTCTCGCCGCGCTGGTCGCCCAGCGGCTCAGCGCCGACTGGACGACCCGCCGGCAGCAGATCACGGTGATGGTGCAGAACCGGGTCGTGATCCTCACCGGTCTGGTCGCCAGCACCGAGACCCGCCGGGCCGCCGCCGAGTTGGCCTGGGACATCGAGGGCGTACTGGACGTGTGCAACGCCCTGCGGCTCGTCGGTCACCGACGCGGCCGGCGCTGAACTCCGGCCAGTTCGCAGCGCCCGGCACCGGCGCTGCGAACGGGCCGGACAGCCGCGTAATCAGCGGTGGGCTTGGAGCCCTGCGAGCGCCTCAGCCCGGCTGCGTACAACCGGGAACACCTCGTCGAGGCGGGTGACCTGCAGGACCTGACGGATCAACGGCGAGGTCGCCACGACGCAGAGCGACGCGCCACGTTCGGCGGCGGCCCGGTCCGCGCGGACGAGCAGCCCGAGGGCGGTGGAGTCGACAAGGTCCGTGCGGGCCAGGTCGACCAGGACATGCCCGCCCATGTCGGCCGCGTGCCGCAGCGCCATCCGCAGGGTGTCACCGGTGTCGAGGTCGACGTCACCCGCGACGGTCACCACGGTCACGTCACCGAGGTGCTCGATGCCGAGGATGCCACCGGGCCCCCCGCCGGAGGCCGGGCCGAGGCGGGTGCAGTGCGCGCAACGGTGTGCGCCGTCGGCCAGGGGAGAGCCACTCCAGCCGTACTCGGACACCAGTGGCCACACCACCTCACCGTCGGAGGGCACTCGGGGCTCGGCGACGGTGTCACCGCAGTTGTCGCAGGTCAAGGTGACCAGGTGGTCATCCAGGACGACGGCCATGGCGTGCTCCTTTCCCAGGTCGGACGGGCCGGTCCCCCACCTTGCCGGCGCCAGGTGGCGGGGATCGCGCGGACACGTGACGGTTGAGTGACGAATCGGCTTCCTGCTGCTGGCGGGTCGGATGGGTGACGGGAGGGCGACGCCCCTCGTCCGCTTTGAGATGATAGGCGCAGAGAGATCAACCAGTCACTGCACGCGACGGGAGGTCGCAGGATGCGAGCTGGATTGCCCACCGACGAACCAGTCGGCACCTTGGAAGTGGTACACCGCTTCCGGGGCCCGATGCCGACCGGCGTGACCGTCTCGCACCGCGGGCGGATCTTCGTGAACTTTCCGCGCTGGGGCGACGAGGTCCCGGCGACCGTGGTGGAGTTGCGCCGCGGACGTGAGGTCCCCTTCCCCGACCTGGAGTGGAACACCCCGTCCGGTGATGACGACGCGTCGGCGTTCGTGTCGGCGCAGAGCGTCGTGGTCGACCCCATCGACCGGCTCTGGGTGCTCGACACTGGTAGCCCGATGTTTCAGCCGACCTCGCCCGGCGGGCCCAAGCTGGTCCGGGTCGACCTGAGGACCGACACCGTCGCCCAGGTGATCACCTTCCCGCCCGACGTGGTGCTGTCCACGTCGTACCTGAACGACGTGCGCTTCGACCTGCGACGCGGGGAGGCGGGGCTGGCCTACATCACCGACTCCGCCGACGGCGCCCCGAACGCGATCATCGTGGTCGACCTGGCCAGCGGTATGTCATGGCGCCGGCTCAACGACCACCGGTCCACCAAGGCCGAGTCGCTGGCGAATTTCCGCCCGGTGGTCGAGGGGCGGCCATTCATGGTCCGCCCGCCGGACGGACCGCCCCAGCCGTTGGGCGTCGGCGTTGACGGCATCGCGATCTCCGCCGACGGCACCCGGCTGTACTACTGCGCCCTCGCCACCCGCCGCTGGTACAGCGTCGCCACCGACGTGCTGGCCGATGCCGCGCACAGCGAGGACGAGGTCGCCGCCACCGTGGTCGACGAGGGCGACAAGGGCGGCGGCGCCGACGGCCTGGAATCCGACGACGCCGGCCGGCTGTACCTGACCAACTACGAGCACAACGCGGTGCTGCGCCGCCGGCCCGACGGCGAGTACGAGACGGTCGTGCACGACGCCCGCCTGCTCTGGCCGGACACCCTGAGCGTTGCCACGAACCGGCACCTCTACGTCATCGCCAACCAGGTGCACCGCCAGCCTCCGTTCAACCGCGGGCGGGACCTGCGACGCAAGCCGTACGCCCTGTTCCGCACCCGGATCGACGCCGGGCCGGTTCTGCTGCGGCCATGACCGCCGGCGCGCACCTCGATCGGGTGGTCGTACCGCCCGATCGGGGTGCCCTGCCGGTTGCCCCCGTAGCGTCGGGGCGGAAATGCCGACGAGGTGAGGAGCGGGTCGTGACCGAGCCGGAGGAAGAGCGCGAGAAGAGCGCGAAGACCGATCCGGTGTTGTTCTCCCCCGACGGCGACCCGCACCACAACCTGGCGCAGGCGCCCCAGCCCGACGAACACCTCCCGGCGACGTACTCCCACGACGGTGAGACCGACGTGGTCGACGGCGACCAGTAGGGGTCAGGACGTCGACCGGGCGGCGGCCAACTCATCGGCGTACTCGGCCAGCTCACGCCCGTCCGCGGCGTAGGCGACGAGCCGGCCGTGGACCATGGTGGCCGAACGGAACGAGAACGTCCGGACGCCCGGATAGGCGGCCAGCAGTGGGATGGTGCGAGGCGGGCCGCCGGGTGCGGAGTGGTAGTCGAGCCGGGCCACGTGATCGGCGACCACGCCGTTGACCCGTACCTTGGTCTTCTCGCTCCGGGTGTCGAAGGTGACCGGCGCTTCGGTGCCGTAGCGGACGCACTCCACCTGCCCCCGGCACACGAAGAAGTAGCGCGGGTTGGCCACGTCCGCCAGGCGGTACGCCTTGAAGGTGGGATCCGCGCCGGCGGGCAGCGGCTGCACGGCGAAGAACGCCAACACGCCGACGGACGCGACGGCCGCGCGCAGCCGCGCCCGGCCGCTGGTGGTCGGACGCCCCGGTCGGCCGGCCACGACCGCGACCGCGCCGAAGCCCGCCACGCAGAGCACGCCCACGCCGAGCGTACGGGCGTTCTCGAAGAGGAACTGCACGCCGGACCGGGTCGAGACGGGACCCAGGACCGCGCCCAGCGACAGCACCATGCTGGCCAGCAGGACGACCCCGGCCAGCCGCCGGGTCACCCCGACGGAACCGACCAGCAGCATCGCCGCCAGCACCGTCCACACCTGGTGGTGTGTCCAGGAGACTGGGGACGCGGCGACGGTGGCGCAGCCGACCAACACCGCGGCGTGTCCGGGGTGGCCCTGCCCGGCCAGCCGCCGGGCCCGCAGCAACGCCAGCGCGCAGATGCCGGCGACCAGAGCGGCCCAGACCAGCGGCAGGGACCTCTGGTCCATGCCGAGCCGCAGCAACATCCCGTGTACGGACTGGTTGCCCAACGACGCCAGGTTGCCGATGCGGGAGGTCTGCGCGACCGTGCCCGCCCAGTAGGTCAGGCTCTCCGCCGGCAGGAACACCAGTGCGAGCGCGCCGCAGGCGACGAAGGTGGCGCTCGCGCGAGCCGCGTCACGGTACCGCCCACAGACCAGGAAGTAGAGCACGAACAGCAACGGAGTCAGCTTGATCGCGGCGGCCACCCCGACCAGCACCCCACGCACCCGCGAGGGCGCGGCCGTGCCGTCGAGCAGCGCCATCAGCACGATGAAGATGCTCACCTGGCCGAATCGCAGGTTGCTCTGCACCGGCGCGGAGAGCATCAGGACCGTGGCGACCGCCGCGACCAGCACGGGTGTCGACATTCGGACGCGCGCGACGTCGTGATCCAGGCTCCGGGGATGCGCCACGGTGTGACCGGTCGCCAACACGCGACCGACCGGTACGGCGATGGCGACCACCGCCGCACAGGTTGCCGCCAGCCAGAGCGCCTCGACCACGCCGAGCGGCAGGGCGGTGATGGGCCACAGGACCAGGGCCGCGAACGGCGGATAGGTGAACGGTCCCCCATTGTCCGCCACGTACTCGTACAGCGGGCGACCGGCCCGCAGGTCGGCCAACGCCCCGTGGTAGATGTGCAGGTCGGACAGGCGGTCGGAGCGCCGGAGCACCAGTGCGATGGAGACCAGCGCGGCCAGCGAGAAACCCGCCCACAGCAGTCCGACCCGACGATCCCCCATGGACAGATAGTAGAAGTTCGGGACCGCTCGCCGCAGCCTCGGCGCCGCTCGCCGCTGTGCCGTCGCCGCGCCCTGTTCCGCGCTGCGGAATGCCACGACAATCATCTATGTTCCTGAGCCGGACGAGTTGGGGCATCGGGCAGCCCTCGATCGGAACGTCGCCCTGTCCACTCTCCGTCCGGAGGACTTTGTTCAATGAGAACGACGATCAGACTGTGGTGTGCCGCCCTGGCGGCCCTCGCCCTGGCGGCGCTGGCCGCGCTGTCGGTCCCGGCACCGGCGTCGGCGGCGACGCTGACCGAGGTGACCAACTTCGGCACCAATCCGAGCAACCTACGCATGTACCTGTACGTCCCGGACCGGGTCGCACCTCGACCGGGCCTGCTCGTGGCAGTGCACTACTGCACCGGCACCGGCCCGGCGATGCACTCCGGCACCCAGTTCGCGACCCTGGCCGACCAGTACGGCTACATCGTGATCTACCCGTCGGTGACCCGCAGCAGCCAGTGCTTCGACGTGTCCTCGCAGCAGGCGCTGCGCCGTGGTGGCGGCAGTGACCCGGTGGGCATCATGTCGATGGTGGACCACGTCCGGGGGCGCTACGCCATCGACCCAGCCAAGATCGCCGTCGCCGGCACCTCGTCGGGAGCGATGATGACCAACGTCCTGCTCGGGCTCTATCCGGACGTCTTCCGCGCCGGAGCCGCTTTCGCCGGTGTACCGTTCGGCTGCTTCGCCACCACCGGAGGCTCGGAATGGAACAGCGAGTGCGCCAACGGGCAGCTCATCCGGACCCCACAGCAGTGGGGTGACCTGGTCCGCAACGCGTACCCCGGGTACTCCGGTGCGCGGCCACGGATGCAGATCTGGCACGGCACCAACGACGAGATTTTGCGCTATCCGAACTTCGGTGAGCAGATCAAACAGTGGACGAATCTGCATGGACTGAGCCAGTCACCTACCTTCACCGACACCCCGCAGTCCGGCCTCACCCGCACCCGCTACGGCGGTTCGGGCGGCACCGCGCCGGTCGAGGCGATCAGCATGCAGGGGGTGTCGCACAACCTGCCGGTCGACGCCCGCCAGGCGATTCGGTTCTTCGGCCTGGACAACGCCACTCCCACCCCCACCCCGACCCCCACCCCCACCCCGACCCCGACCCCCACCCCCACGCCGACCCCCACCCCGACCCCCACCCCCACCCCCACCACTCCCCCGCCGACGACGCCGCCGCCGGGCGGCGGCTGCCGGGTCGGATACGCGGTCAACGCCTGGAACACCGGGCTGACCGCTTCGGTGACCATCACCAACACCGGTGGCACGGCCGTCAACGGCTGGAGCCTGGCCTTCACGCTGCCCGCCGGGCAGACGATCACCAACGGCTGGAACGCCACGTACTCCCCGACCTCCGGGGCGGTGACCGCCCGTAATGTCTCCTACAACGGCACCATCGCGCCCAACGGGTCGGTCAGCATCGGCTTCCAGGCCACCCACACCGGCAACACCGGCCGCCCGGCCTCGTTCACCCTCAACGGCAGCCCCTGCACGGTCGCCTGACCCCAGCTGACGCCGACCCGTACGGCGCCCCGGTGCCGGTGCTCGCGCGGCCTTCCGTCGCACGGGCGCCGGCACCGGCGCACACCTGTTGGTTTTATCGAAGGGTCTCTATATATTTGACCGGACCAGGAAAGCGCTTGCCCCGTCCGTCACGACTCGCCACTCCGGCAGGCGCTCCACCACCCAACCGCACCCGGAGGAACCTCGGATGCAACTGCGCACAACGAGCCGGCAACCCCGCCGCTGGCTGCTCGCCGCCGCCACCCTGTTGCTGCTCGGCGCCGGCCTGACGGTGGCGCCGCCACCCGCAGCAGCCGCCACCGTCGACCCCAACGCCACCTACGTGTTCGTCAATCGGCACAGCGGCAAGGCGATGGACGTGTGGAACTGGTCCACCGCCGACAACGCCCCGGTGAACCAGTTCACCCGCAACAACGCCGCGGTCCAGCAGTGGCGCTTCGTCGATGTCGGCAGCGGCTACTACCAGATCCGCTCCGTACACAGCGGCAAGGTCCTCGAACTGCCGAACGCCACCAACGGTGTCCAACTCGTACAGAACGCCGCTGCCGGCGGCAACACCCGGCAGCACTTCCGGCTCGCCGACGCCGACGGCGGCCACGTCCGGTTCATCAACCGGCACTCCAACAAGGCCCTGGACGTGTGGGGCTGGTCCACCGCGGACGGCGCCATGATCTCCCAGTACCAGGACGTCGGCGGCGCCAACCAACAGTGGCAGCTCGCCGTCCTCGGTGGCGGCGGCAGCGGCTGCGGCAGCGGCGCGTTCCAGGCCGAGGCGGTGCTCAGCGGCGGCACGTGGACCTCCCGCAACGGCGGCAGCACGGTCTACACCGGCACCGACATGCGGGCGGCCGTGCAGGCTGCGGTGAACAGCCTCGGCGCCGGCCGCACCAGCAAACAGCGGGTCGTTGTCCGCGGCTCCGGCTCGATCAGCGCCGGCTCCCGCATCTCGCTGCCGAGCTACACGGCGATCGACGTCTGCGGCACCATCAACGTGACCGGCTCCGGCTCCGGTGACCAGGCACCTATCTATTCGCGCGGCACCACGCAGGTCGAGGTACAGAACCTGACCGTCACCGGCGCCCCGCTCTACGGCATCTTCATGCGCAACGTCACCAACGTGATCCTCGGGCAAATCGACCTGCGGCTCTCGGCCGGACTGGGCGTACGCATCGACAACCGCGGCGACACCAGCCAGTGGACCCGCAACGTCCGCATCGACAACGTCTCCGTCTCCGGTGCCAGCACCCACGGCGTGGAGACCTACGGCGTGGACGGGCTGACCGTCGGCACCGTGACCGCCCGCAACGTCGGCGGATCGGGCCTGCAGCTCAACGAGACCATCAACGCCACGGTGAGTACGGTCGACGCCGAGAACGCCGGCACCGGCACCGGCTACGCGGCGTTCCGGACCGCCAACCGCGCCGGACGGATCGGCTCCAGCTACCCGACCAACATCCGGGTGGGTACCGTCCGGGCGCGTGGCGGCGGCCGGGGCGTCTTCTGCGTCTCGGAATCCGGCGGCGTTGCGATCAACCGCGTCGACCTCGCCAACACCGGGAACAACGCGATCCTGATCGAGAACTGCTACGGCGTGGACATCGCGGCGGGCGGCGGCACGATCAGCGGTGGCGGCGAGGTACGACTGGCCGCGCGCACGGAGTTCCCCGGCAACCGGGACATCACCCTGCGCAACTTCACCCTGACCAACAGCCGGATCCTGGAGAGCCCCTGCGCCACCAATCTGACCATCAGCAACATCACCCTGACCAACTCGACCATTCGCCGCTGCTGAGCGGGTCGAGGGTCACTCACCCGCGCGTCGCCATCGGGTTAGCCGCACCACACCCTGGGAGCGAGCCGGACTTCGCCGTCGACCTGCACCGAGTCGCACGACCGATTCCGGCTCGCCTCCCGAGGCCACCCGTCAGCGCATCGCACGAGTACGTCGTGCGGCCACGTAGCGCCGGATCCGCTCGGTGGTCCCGCAGTCGTCCATGCCGCACCAGCGGCAGCTGCGTTTTCTGACTTTCGTCGACGACGAAGACGAACCGACAGTCGAGCGCGTATCCGGCCCGCCGTCAGCAAACCTCGATTGGGGTCGGTCGGTTGATAGGGCCCCTTCCTACACGCCAGGCGTTAAGAAGGGGCCCTCCTTTCACTTCAGCTGCCGGTGCAGGTGGGGGTGCCGGACGGGCCGGTGCCGGTGCCCTGGAAGCCGAACTCGGTGCTGGACCCGGCGTTGACCGTGCCGTTGTAGCTGACATTGCGGAAGGTCACGTTTCCGCTGCTGCCACTGGCCTGGGCGTTCCACGTGTTGGTCACCGTGGCGCCGCCCGGCAGCGAGAGGTTGACCGACCAGCCACTCAGCCTGGCGGAGCCGGCGGTGACCCGTATCGTGGCGACGAAGCCGCCGTTCCACTGGTTCAGCGACACCGATGCGGTGCAGCCGGCCCCACTGGGCGGCGGAGTCGGCGGCGGCGGAGTGGTCGGCGGCGGAGTGGTCGGCGGCAGAGTGGTCGGCGGCGGAGTCGTGCCACCGGCGTTCAGCGCTTCCAGCGTCGCGTTGTACGCGGCCTTCTTGTTGCCGTTGCACTCGAAGAGCAGCGGGGTCCCACCGGACCGCCACGAGTCGCAGTCCCGCACACCCCACACGGTGATGCCGTTGCAACGCGCGACCGCGAGGCAGTCGTTGACCACGTTGCGGTAGGTGTTGGCCTGCGTCGAGCCGGAACCCTCGATGTCCAGCTCGGTGATCTGCACGTCCACCCCGAGCGCGGCGAAACTGGACAGGGTGGTGCGGTAGTTGCTCGGGTACGGCGAGCCGCTGTTGAAGTGCGACTGGAGGCCGACGCAGTCGATCGGCACGCCACGCTGTTTGAAGTCCTGCACCATCCGATAGACGGCCTGCGTCTTGGCGTGGGTCCAGTTGTCGGTGTTGTAGTCGTTGTAGCAGAGCTTCGCGCCCGGGTCGGCAGCCCGCGCGGCACGGAACGCCGCCTCGATCCAGTCGTTGCCAGTGCGCTGCAGGTTCGAGTCACGCCGGGCACCACTGCTGCCGTCGGCGAACGCCTCGTTTACCACATCCCACGAGTGGATCTTGCCTCGGTAGTACGTCGCCACCCGGGTCACGTGGTTGAGCATCGCGTTGCGCAAGGCGGTGCCGGACATGCTCCGCATCCAGCCCGGCTGCTGCGAGTGCCAGGCCAGAGTGTGACCGCGCACGGACATGCCACGGGAGATGGCGTGGTTGACGATCCGGTCCGCGTTGGCGAACGTGAAGTTGTTCTGCTGCGGCTCGGTCGCGTCGATCTTCATCTCGTTCTCGGCGGTTACCGAGTTGAATTCGCGGTTGACGATGCCGATGTAGGTGGAGTCCGAGAGCTTGTTTGCGGCGATGGCGGCCCCGAAATACCGGCCCTTCTCCGCAGCGGATGCACCCAGCGTGGTCGCCGCGCTGGCGCTGGAGGCCACCACCACACTAGTGGCGACGAGAGCGAGACCGGCCACGGCCGAGACCAGCGCCGTGCGCGGTCGCAGTCGGGTCGGCGGGCGCCCGCTGGCGCGGGCGAACGGGTTGTTCATGGCGTGAGCCTTTCGACGAAGCCGTGGTGATGGAAGCCGGCCCCGACCACTGCCCAGCATGGTGGCTCTCCGTCGTCGACGCGGTCGCCCGAAAGCCGCGCCGGCCGGTGCGCTTACGCCGGCCACCATGAGTAGATCGAGACTGTTGTATCGAAAACAGTAACGAAACACGTCCGAAAGCTCAACGCGCTCCGGAACACTTTAAGCTCGGTCCGGGCCGTCGTCCGCTGTGTCTGTTGCCCGTCCGCCACGGCGAAGGTGGCTAGTCGGGTCAGGCCGGGAGTCCGGAAGTTTCGGCGGCACCGGCCGGTCAGCGCCTACAGCCGTCGTGCCGAGGACGTCGGCCAACCAGCGTAGCTGCCGCCGCACCTGGGTCGAGTCCCCATGCTCGTGGCCGTTGAACGGATAGACGTGCATCGTCCGGTCGGACAAGGGCTGGCCGGTGGCGGCAGCACCGTACTGGTTGTACGCCGCGAACCCGGTGCTCGGTGGGCACACCATGTCGCGCAGCCCGATCCCGAAGTGTGCCGCGGCGTTGGCCCGTCGGGCGAAGTTGACCCCGTCGAAGTAGGAAAGGGTGCGTCGCACGGCCGGCTCCGCGTCGCGATTGACCGCGAGGTAGTTGACGATCTCGCCGTACACCCCGACGTCGGTGATCTCGATTGCCCGTTGGACGTGACAGAGGAACGGTGCGGTGGCGATCACCGCGGCGAGGTCGGGCACGAGCCCGGCGACCGCGAGGGCCAACCCGCCGCCCTGACTGTTGCCCGCGGCGACCACCCGCTGCGGGTCGACGCCGGGCAGCGCCCGGGCGGCCTGGATCGCGCGCACCGCGTCGGTGATGAGACGGCGGTAGTAGTAGCCCTCCGGTGTCATGATCCCCCGGGTCACCGGGGACGGCCCGCCCGGCGCCCCGCCGTGTGGGTCGGGCGTGGCCCCCGCGCCGTACAGGCCCGACTGCCCCCGGGCGTCCATCAGCAAGTGGGAGTAGCCGGCGACCGGCCAGGTCAGGCGTTCGTGCGGCAGACCCCGACCACGGCCGTAGCCGACGTACTCGACCACGACCGGCAGCCGTTCGTCCACACCGTATGGTCGGGTGTACCAGGCCCGGACCGGGTCGCCGGCGAAGCCGGCGAAGGTCACGTCCCAGCTGTCGACAAGCCGCAGGTCGGTGGGTTCCGGACGGACGTCCACCAGGACCGGTGGCGCCGCCGCCGCTTGCAGGGTGGACTGCCAGAACTCGTCGAACCCGGCGGGCTCCACGACGGTGGGCGCGTACCGCCGCAGTTGGTCGAGGGGCAGGTCGAACAGGGGCATGACACCTCGCAGGGGGATTGGTCAGGGACGCGGGGGCGGAGCGGTACTCTCCCGCACCACCAGCTCAGCGACCAGGTCGATCCGGCTGGTGGGCAGGGCGTTGCCGCGCGCGAGGTCGAGCAGCATCCGGGTGGCGGTGCCAGCCATGTCGCGCAGCGGTTGGTTCACCGTGGTCAGCGCCGGGCCGATCCAGGCGGAGACCGGAAGGTTGTCGTAACCGACGACGGACAGGTCGGCGGGTACGTCGAGACCGAGTTCACGGGCCGCGCGCAGCACCCCCAACGCCTGGAGATCCGAGCCGGCGAAGATCGCCGTCGGCCGGTCCGGCCGGCTCAGCAGCTCGATGCCGTGGGCATAGCCGGCGTCGAGATGGAAGTTGCCGTGGCGAACCAGCTCGGCATCGATCGAGACGCCGAGTTCCTCGTGGGCGCAACGGAATCCCGCCGTCCGGGCTCGGGAACACAGCACGTCGAGGGGGCCGGAGATCATTGCGATACGGCGATGGCCCAGGTCCAGTAGATGGCGGGTGGCGAGCAGGCCGCCGCTCCAGTTGTTCGAGCCGACGGCCGGCACGGAGGCCGCGCTGGCGCTGTAGGTGTCGATCACCACGACGGGGATCGACTGGCGCCGCAGTTGCTGGCGCTGCTGTTCGGTGAGGCTGCACATGACCAGCAGCACGCCGAGTGGACGCCGGGCGATCACCGAGTCGACCCAGAGTTGCGGCGGCCGGTGCCCGCCGCCCAGCTGAGACAGCACGACGTTCACCTCGTGGGGGGTGGTGACCGCCTCGACGCCGCGGATGATCTCCAGGGCCCAGTCGGAGCCGAACTCGTGGAACATCAGGTCGATCTGACCCTCGCCGGAGGAACGTCGGGCACGACGACGGTAGCGGTGCCGTTCCAGGCTCGCCTCGACCCGAGCCCTGGTCCCGGCGGCGACGTCCGACCGCCCGTTGAGGACCTTGGAGACCGTGGCCGAGGAGACACCGACCTCCCGCGCGATGGTGGCGATGGTGGCGGAGCCGGGCACTGCCGGCGAACGCTTCTCTGCCATCCGATCCCTACTACAGAGCAGTGCCGAAAATTTCGGAGAACTGTAACACGATCGGAACCGGTCGCCGATGACGCCGATCGATGACAGGAAGGCCACCACCGGACCTCAGGCAATCGCTTGCCTACGCCGCAAGTGCAGGGTGGACAGTCTATCCCCGGCCTCTTGACACACCTTGTCGACGCCCATAGGTTCCCGACACAGGTGACGAACTGGTGCCCGATAATTTCGAGGATCGCCGTGCTTCGCGGCGGTCGGCGTGGCCTGCCGGGACGACCTCCCGGCCCCGGCCGGAGGGGTTCGCATGACAAGTCAGCTGCCCGTCGACGATCGATTGGCGTCCTCCGGCGCGGATCGCTGGCGTGACCCGAGGCTTCGACCGGACGACCGGGCCGACGCGCTCATCCCGCTGTTGTCGCTGGAGGAGAAACTCGCCCAGCTGGTCGGTCTCTGGGTCGGCGCTGATGCCTCCGGCGAGGGTGTCGCCCCCCACCAGACCGACATGGTCGAGCACACCCCTCCCTGGGTGGACGCGATCCGGCACGGCCTCGGCCAGCTGACCCGGCCGTTCGGCACGGCCCCGGTCGATCCGGTTCTCGGCGCCCGGTCCCTGGCGGCCTCGCAGGCGCAGATCGTGGCGGCGAGCCGGTTCGGGATACCGGCCCAGGTACACGAGGAGTGCCTCACCGGCTTCGCGGCCTGGCGCGCGACGGTGTACCCGGCGCCGCTGAGCTGGGGAGCTGCCTTCGACCCCGAGCTGGTGCAGGAGATGGCCGGGTTGATCGGCCGGTCCATGCGGGCGGCCGGCGTCCACCAGGGACTCGCACCGGTGCTGGATGTGACCCGCGACTACCGCTGGGGGCGCACCGAGGAGACGATCGGCGAGGACCCTTACCTGGTCGGTACGACCGGCGCGGCCTACGTGCGTGGCCTGGAGCTGGCCGGCGTGGTGGCGACGTTGAAGCACTTCGCCGGCTACTCGGCCTCCCGGGGCGGCCGGAACCTGGCACCGGTACCGATGGGCCACCGGGAGCTTGCCGACGTGATCCTGCCACCGTTCGAGATGGCCCTGCGGCTCGGTGGCGCCCGGTCGGTGATGCACTCCTACGCCGAGATCGACGGCGTGCCGGTGGCCGCCGACAAGGAGCTGCTGACCCAGGTGCTGCGCGAGCGGTGGGGGTTCGACGGGGTGCTGGTCGCCGACTACTTCGCCGTCCGGTTCCTCCAGTCCCTGCACGGCGTCGCCGCCGACGCCGGGCAGGCGGCCCGGCTCGCCCTACACGCCGGCATCGACGTGGAGCTGCCCACAGTGGACGCATACGGCGCACCGCTCGCGGCGGCGGTACGCTCCGGCGCGGTCCCCGAGGCCCTGGTCGATCGGGCCCTGCGCCGGGTGCTGATTCAGAAGATCGAGTTGGGGTTGCTCGACGAACAGTGGTGCGAGTTGCCCGCCGACGTCGACCAGCTACGCCTCGACGACGATGCAGGTCGGTCAGTCGCGCTGCGGTTGGCCCGTCAGGCCGTCGTCCTGCTGCGCAACCAGGACGGACTGCTGCCGCTCGCCGTCGACAGGCGGGTCGCGCTGGTCGGGCCGGTCGCCGACGACCCGATGGCGATGCTCGGCTGCTACACGTTTCCGCTGCACGTGGGCGTGCAGTATCGCGAGCACGGCACCGGAGTGGAGATCCCGTCGCTGCGCGAGGCGCTACAACGGCTGCACCCGCAGCTGCGCCACGTGGCGGGCACCGGTGTCACCGGGGACGACACCTCCGGCATCGCCGCGGCGGTCGAGGCCGCGGCCGACGCCGACGTCTGCATTCTCGCGGTCGGCGACCGGGCCGGCATGTTCGGCCGGGGCACCTCCGGCGAGGGCTGCGACGCGGCGGATCTCCAGCTACCCGGGGTGCAGGGCGAGCTGGTACGTGCGGTGCTCGCCACCGGCAACCCGGTGGTGCTGGTGGTGCTCTCCGGCCGGCCGTACGCGCTCGGCGAGGAGGTGGCCGGCGCGAAAGCGATCGTGCAGGCGTTCTTCCCCGGTCAGCTCGGCGGCCAGGCCCTGGCCGAGGTGCTCACCGGTGAGGTCAACCCCTCCGGCCGGCTGCCGGTGAGCGTGCCCCGGCACGCCGGTGGCCTGCCCGGCACCTACCTCGCCCCCACCCTCGGCCGCCGCACGCAGGTGTCGTCGGTGGACCCGACGCCAGCGTTCCCGTTCGGTCACGGGCTCAGCTACACCACGTTCGAGTGGAGCGACGCCGAGGTGACCGGCGGGTCGGTGGACTGGCCGGTCGACGGTGAGGTGACCGTCGGCGTCACGGTAGGCAACACCGGTTCGCGGGCCGGCGTCGAGGTCGTCCAGCTCTACCTGCACGACCCGGTGGCACAGACCACCAGGCCGGTGGTCCGCTTGGTCGGCTACGCCCGGGTGCCGGTGGCGCCGGGTGAGGCGGCCCGGGTCACCTTCGTGGTCCCCGCCGACATCGCCTCCTTCACCGGCGTCACCGGCCGGCGCGTCATCGAGCCCGGTGACGTGCAACTGCGTCTCGGTCGTTCCAGCGGCGACCCGGTGGCGAGCCTGGCGCTGCGGCTGGTGGGCGACGAACGCGAGGTCGGCCACCACCGGCAGCTGGTGTCCCGGGTCCGCGTCGAGCCGGCGGGTGAAGCCACCTCGGGAAACCGGTCATGAGTACCCCCACGGTGACCTCACCGGGTTCCGGCACGGTGACGCCGACCCCGCCGCCGCGCCCCAGAAGCCAGACCTGGCGCCGGGCGCTGCGGCGGGACTGGCAGCTGTACTCGCTGGCTGTCCTGCCGCTGCTGTTCTTCCTGGTCTTCCGGTACCTGCCGATGCTCGGCAACATGATCGCCTTTCGTCGGTTCCAGCCCGGCGGCAACATTTTCGGCGAGTACTGGGTGGGCCTGCGGTATTTCAAGATGTTCCTCGACGATCCGACCTTCTGGAACGTCTTCACCAACACCCTGGTGCTGGGCGCGCTGACCCTGCTGTTCTGCTTCCCGCTGCCGATCGTGCTGGCGCTGCTGCTCAACGAGGTGCGGGCCCGCAAACTCAAGCGGTTCGTGCAGTCGGTCTCCTACCTACCGCACTTCCTGTCCATCGTGATCGTGGCGGCGATCGTGATGCAGTTGCTGTCCATGGACGGCACGGTCAACCAGCTCGTCCGCGCGGGCGGCGGCGAGGCGATCCCGTTCCTGCAACGACCGGAGTGGTTCCGCACCATCTACGTCTCCTCCGAGGTCTGGCAGACGGTGGGCTGGGGAACGATCCTCTACCTGGCCGCACTGACCACCATCGACGAGGACCTCTACGAGGCGGCCCGGATCGACGGCGCCAACCGGTGGCGGCAGACCTGGCACGTCACGCTGCCGGGTATCCGGCCGACCATGGTGACGCTGTTGATCCTGAACATCGGCGCCTTCATGGCGGTCGGGTTCGAGAAGATCCTGCTGCTCTACAACCCGCTGACCTATCCGACGGCCGATGTTCTCTCCACATACCTGTTCCGGATGGGCTTCGCGTCCAGCAACTTCAGCTACGCCGCCGCGATCGGGCTCTTCGAGGCGGTGATCGGGTTGATCCTGGTCATCTCGGCGAACCTGATCGCCCGCCGCACGGTAGGGACGAGCCTGTGGTGACCGTCGAGGCCGCCGAGCGGCCCAACGAGACCACGGCGCGCCCGCGCGGGCGGCGCGGCATCCAGCAGACCCGGGGCTACCGGGTCTTCCAGGTGGCCAACGGGTTGGTCCTGACCCTCGTGGTGGTCGTGACGCTCTACCCGTTCCTGAACATCGTCGCCCGGTCCATGAGCCACGAGTCGTACATCATCGCCGGTCAGGTGAATCTCGTGCCGCGCGGTTTCACCCTGGACACCTACGGACTGCTGATGTCCGACCCGCTGTTCTGGACGAACTATCGCAACACGGTGTTCTACACGGTCACCGCCACGGTCATCTCGATCGTGTTGACCACCTGCTACGCCTACGTACTGTCCAAGAAGCAGCTCAAGGGGCGCGGCGCGCTGGTCGGCATCGCGGTCTTCACCATGTTCTTCAGCGGCGGCCTGATCCCCAACTACGTCCTGGTCACCAGCCTGGGCCTGAAGAACAGCGTCTGGGCCATCGCGCTACCCAACGCGATCAACGTGTTCAACCTGCTGGTGATGAAGGCGTTCTTCGAGAGCCTGCCGGGCGAGTTGGAAGAGGCCGGCGCCGTCGACGGGCTCAACACGTACGGGATCCTGCTGCGAATCGTGCTGCCGCTGTCGAAGGCCATCGTCGCCACGATGGTGCTCTTCTACGCGGTCGCCTTCTGGAACTCCTGGTTCGCGGCGTTCCTCTACATGGACCGACAGGAACTCTGGCCGGTCACCGTGTACCTGCGCAATCTCATCGCCGGTGCCACCGGCGCGGAGAACGTCGGGGCGATCACCGAGGCCAACGAGGTTCAGGCCGAGGCGACGCTCAAGGCCGTGACCATCGTGCTCACCACCCTGCCGATCCTCCTGGTCTACCCCTTCGTCCAGCGGTACTTCGTCCGGGGCATCATGCTCGGCGCGGTGAAGGGCTGACCGGCGTGTCCACCCTCCCACCACCAAGTTGAAAGGATCCGCCATGTTCCGCAGATCGTGGCGCCATGCGGCGGCAGCCACTGCCGCGCTGTTTGCCCTGACCAGCATCACCGCCTGTGGCGACGACCCGTCCGACGCCGAGGACCTGTCGGGCAACCGGGTCGGTGCGATGGAGAACTACGCCGCCGGTACGCAGTTCAAGGCCACCGAGCCGCTGTCCTTCTCCGTCCTCTACAACAACCACCCCAACTATCCGTTGAAGGAGGACTGGCTGTTCTGGACGGAGTTGACGTCCCGGACGAATGTCAGCCTCGACAAGGTCGCCGTGCCGCTGAGCGACTACGGCCAGAAGCGAAGCCTGCTCATCGGCGCCGGTGACGCCCCGCTGCTCATCCCGAAGACCTACCCGCCGGACGTGCACGCGTACGTCTCCTCGGGGGCGATCCTGCCGGTCAGCGACTACCTCGACCTGATGCCGAACCTCAAGGACAAGATCGAGAAGTGGAACCTGAAGCCGGAGATCGACACGCTGCGCCAGCAGGACGGCAAGTTCTACCTGCTGCCCGGCATGCACGAGAAGGCGTGGCACGACTACTCCCTGGCGGTCCGCACCGACATCCTCGAAGAGCTGAACCTCCAGGTCCCGAAGACCTGGGACGACGTGTACACCATGCTCAAGGCGATGAAGGCGGCGTACCCGGAGGTCTACCCGTTCTCCGACCGGTGGAGCCAGCCCAGCCCGACGGGTAACCTGCTGAACCTCCTCGCCCTGTCGTACGGCTTGGAGGGCGCGGGTTGGAACTTCCAGCACGTCAGCTGGAACGCCCAGGCACAGCAGTTCGAGTACACCGGCGCCACCGAGCAGTACAAGCAGATGTTGCAGTACCTCAACAAGCTGGTGTCGGAGAAGCTACTCGATCCGGAGAGCTTCACCCAGACCGATGACCTGGCTCGGCAGAAGCTCACCAACAGCAAGTCCTTCGTGATCAGCGCCAACGCCCAGGCCGTGGTGAACGACTACCGGCCGGACCTGGCGGCGACCAATCCGAAGGCGAAGATCACCAAGATTCCGCTGCCGACCGGCCCGGCCGGTGAGATCAACCCGGCCAGCCGGCTGGAGAACGGCATGATGATCTCCTCGAAGGCCCGCGACAGCGAGAACTTCGTGGCGATGATGCAGTTCGTCGACTGGCTGTGGTACTCCGACGCAGGCCAGGAGTTCGCCAAGTGGGGCGTCGAGGGCACCACCTTCGTCAAGGACGCCGCGGGCAAGCACACCCTCGCGCCCGAGGTCGATGTCGTCGGCCTGAACCCGGGCGCGCCCAAGCACCTGCAGAAGGACTTCGGCTTCTACAACGGTGTGTTCGCCTACGGCGGCAAGCCCGAGCTGGTGCAGGCATTCTTCTCCGAGGAGGAGCAGCAGTTCCAGCAGGTGATGAACGCTCGAGCGCCGAAGTCGCCGCAGCCGCCGTACCCGCTCAACGATGAGGAGCGGGAGCAGGTGTCGCTCTGGGAGACGCCGCTGAAGGACCACGTCTACCAGGCGACGCTCCAGTTCATCCTCGGGCAGCGAGACTTCGCCGAGTGGGACGCGTACCTGAGCGAGCTGACGAGCAAGAAGATGGACACCTATATGGAGACGGTCAACAACGCACACATGCGCTTCCGGGAAAGCAGCTAGAAAGCCGTCCGGTCCGGTCGTGTCGGTGCGACCGGACCGGGCATTCTCCACCCCGAGCACGAGGACGAGGACGACGATGCGCATCACCGTTGCGGAGCAACCCGTCGGCCGGCTGGGCGACGCGTGGCGCCGCGCCGTCGGCACCGGCCGGTTCGACCTGGCGCTGCGGCGCGACTACCAGGACTCCCTGGCCCTGGTCCAACGCGAGATCGGCTTCCGGCACATCCGCGGGCACGGCCTGCTCAGCGACGGTGTCGGCGTGCACCGGCCCTACGAGTACCGGGGCGAGCGCCACGTCCGGCACGCCTTCGGCTACGTCGACCAGGTCATCGACGCATACCTCGGGCTGGGCATCCGGCCCTTCCTGGAGCTGGGTTTCATGCCGTCGGGCCTGGCCAGCGGCGTACAGACGGTGTTCTGGTGGCACGGCAACGTCACCCCACCCCGGTCCCACTCCGAGTGGGCCGAGCTGGTCCGGGCCACCGTCGGGCACCTCGTCGACCGGTACGGCCTCGACGAGGTGCGCGGCTGGCCGATCGAGGTGTGGAACGAGCCGGACCTGAAGGACTTCTGGCAGGGCGCGGACGCCGACGCCTACCACCGGCTGTACGAGGTGACCGCGCACGCCGTGAAGGAGGTGGACGCCGAGCTCCAGGTCGGCGGGCCGGCCATCTCCCCCGGCGCCGACGACGGATGGCTGCCCCGGTTCGCCGACTTCGTCACCGACCGCGCGGTGCCGATCGACTTCGTCAGCCGGCACGCCTACACCTCCGGCCCGGCCCAGCACGTGCCGTTCGGCGTACACCAGAGGCTGGCACCGGCACGACGGTTGCTGGAGCAGTTCGCCGGCCCTCGCCGGCAGCTCGCCGGCACCGCTCTGGAACAGCTGCCGGTGCACGTCACCGAGTTCAACTCCTCCTACCGGCCGGACAACCCGATCCACGACACCGCCTTCCACGCCGCGTACCTCGCCCCGGTCCTGGCCGAGGGCGGCGACCTGGTCGACTCCTTCGCGTACTGGACGTTCAGCGACGTGTTCGAGGAGGTGGGGATCCCGACCACGCTGTTCCACGGCGGCTTCGGCCTGCTCACCCACCGCCAGATCCGCAAACCCACCTACCACCTGTACGCCTTCATGAGCCGGCTGGGTGACCAGGTGCTCGCCCGCGGCCCCGACCATCTGGTCACCCGCGACGACACCGGTCGGATCGCCGTGCTGGCCTGGGCGCCGGTCGACGTCACCGGCCGCGAACCGGTCGACGGCCACACCGTTCGCCTGTCGCTGCCCGTCGCCTCGGCGACCGCCCGCACCGCCTTCCTGCTGCGCTCCTCGGTCAGCGAGGAGGCGGGCAACGCCTGGCGGGCGTGGTGCGAGCTGGGCCGGCCGCCCGCTCCGACCACCCGCCAGCTGGACGTCCTGCGGGAGGCCGCCGAACCGGCCCGGCGGCACACCTCGCTGCCGGTGGTGGCCGGCCGCGTCGAGCTGGACCTGCACCTGGAACGGCACGAGGTGACCCTGGCCGAGGTGACCCCGGTGACCGACGAGACGCCACCATGGTGGGACGAGCGCCGACTGCTCGGCCATGAACCGTCGGCGACGCCGTGAGTACCGCCGCCCGCCGTGATTTCGGCGCCGGCCCGCTGTCGCGGGGTGCCGCGCTGGTCTACACCCTCCTCGTCGTCGAACTGCTGCTCGTGCTCTGCGCGGCTCCCGGCCTGGTGGCGCTCCTCGCGTTGGAGCGGCACGCCAGCAACCTGCCGCTGGCCGCCCTGTGCGCGGTACCGCTCGGTCCGGCGCTCTGCGCCGCGCTGTACGCGCTGCACCACCAGCGCCTCGACCTGACCGAACTGCAGCCGGGCCGGCTGTTCTGGAGCGGCTACCGCACCAACCTGGCCGGCTCGCTGCGGGTCTGGATGCCGACACTGCTGTGGCTTACCGTCATCGCGATCAACCTGGTCAACCTGCCGGCGGCCGGGCTGCCCGGCTGGTGGTCGGTGCCGCTGATGCTGGTCGGCGCCGGAGTGGCCGTGGTCGGGGTCATCGCGCTGGTGATCACCTCGCTGTTCACCTTCCGGCTGCGCGACGTGCTCCGGCTGGCCGGGTACTTCGTGCTACGTACCCCGGTGGTGGCCGTCGGGGTTGGGCTGCTGCTGGTGGCGGCGACACTGCTGACCCTGGTCGTCTCGGAGGCGGCACTCGCGGCGCTCGGCTCGGTGCTGGCGCTGGCGCTGGTCCGCGGAGGTGGACCAATGATCGACGTCATCCGGAGGGAGTTCGTACAGTGAGCCTGCCGATCACCGCCAAGGTTCCGTTCGGTGGGGACTACAACCCCGAGCAGTGGCCCGAATCCGTGTGGGAGGCCGACGACCGGCTGTTCGAGCTGGCCGCGATCGACACCGTCACGCTCGGCGTCTTCGACTGGGCGCTGACCCAGCCTGCCCCAGACCGGTACGACTTCTCCCTGCTGGACCGCATCGTGGACCGGGCCAACCGGCGGGGCCGGATGATCTGCCTGGCCACCGGCACGGGTGCGCATCCGGCGTGGCTGGCCCGCGCCCACCCGGAGGTGACCCGGGTCGACTTCGAGGGGCGCCGGCACCGGTTCGGGCAGCGGCACAACTCCTGCCCCAGCTCGCCGGTGTTCCGCCGGCTCTCCACCGAGTTGGCCCACCGGGTCGCCGGCCGCTACGCCGGCAACCCGGCCGTGGTGGCCTGGCATGTCGGCAACGAGTTCGGCGGCGCCTGCTACTGCGACCTCTGCGCGGCGGGCTTCCGGCTGTGGCTACGCGAGCGCTACGGCACCCTGGCGGCGCTGAACGTGGCCTGGTACACCACGTTCTGGTCGCACACCTTCTCCGACTGGGACGAGATCGAACCGCCGTCGGCGCTGACCGAGCACTGGCGTGGCCCGGACCACACCGCCTTCCAGGGCATCACGCTGGACTACCGACGGTTCACCTCCGAGGCGATGCTGACCAACTTCTGCGACGAGAAGGCGGCGATCCGCGAGGCCAGCGACCTCCCGGTCACCACCAACTTCATGGGCATGTACCGGCCGATCGACTACCACCGCTGGGCCGAGCACCTGGACTTCGCCTCGTGGGACAACTACCCGCCCGAGGGCAGCTCACCGGCGTGGATGGGGCTGAACCACGACCTGATGCGGG
This sequence comes from Micromonospora sp. LOL_024, assembly GCF_048060415.1. Taxonomy (NCBI): domain Bacteria; kingdom Bacillati; phylum Actinomycetota; class Actinomycetes; order Micromonosporales; family Micromonosporaceae; genus Micromonospora; species Micromonospora sp. LOL_024. The sequence goes on along the minus strand of NZ_JBHMIS010000017.1, from coordinate 12,207 downwards.
GCCTCAAGGGCGGCCAGCCGTTCTGGCTGATGGAGCAGACGCCGAGCATGACGGCCTGCCGGGACGTCAACCCGCTCAAGCCGCCCGGGGTGATGCGGCTGTGGAGCTGGCAGGCGGTCGCACACGGTGCCGACGCGGTGCTGTTCTTCCAGCTGCGGGCGTCGCGGGGAGCGAGCGAGAAGTACCACGGTGCGGTCGTCGGGCACGCCGGCCGGGCCGACACCCGGGTCTTCCGGGAGGTCGCCGAGCTGGGGGCGGAGCTACACCGGCTCGGTGACGCGACCCTCGGCGCGCGGACTCCGGCCCGGGTGGCGCTGCTGTTCGACTGGGACAGCTGGTGGGCGTTGGAGATGTCCGACGGCCCGTCCCGGCTGGTCCGCTACCAGCAGGTCGTGCTCGCCTACTACCAGGCGCTGTGGGACGCCGGGGTGGACGTGGACGTGGTCGCGGTCACCGCCGATCTCGCGGGCTACGACGTGGTCGTCGCCCCGGCTCTGCACCTGGTCGACGGCGACCTGGCCGACCGGTTGGCGCAGGTGGCGCGGCGGGGCGGCTCGGTGCTGACCACCTTCCTCTCCGGCCGGGTGGACGTCGACGGCAATGCGTTCCTGGCGGACGTGCCGGGCCCGCTGGCCCCGTTGACGGGTGTCCGGGTCGACGAGTGGGACGCCCGCGCGGCGGAGGTGGCCAACCCGGTGTGCCTGGGTACCGGCGCCGACCGGGTCGAGGTCGCCGCGCGGCTGGTGTTCGAGCTGGTCGTCCCCGTGTCCGCGGAGGTGGTGGGCAGCTACCGGGCCGACTGGTACGCCGGCACCCCGGCGGTCACCCGCAACTCCTACGGCACCGGCCACGGCTGGTACGTGGGCACCGCGCTGGACCAGGCCGGCGTCTGTTGGGTGGTGCGGCAGGTGCTGGCGCCGCACGGCCTTCTCGGGCCGTACCCGGACGTGCCGGGCCTGGAGACGGCGGTACGGGTCGCCCCGGACGGCACCCGGCTGCTGTTCCTGCTCAACCACGGCACCGATGCGGTCGAGGTGACCGCCACCGTGGCCGGCGTCGACCTGCTCACCGACGTCCGGGTTGCGGTGGGTGACCCGTTGCGACTCGAACCCGCGGGCGTCGCCGTCATCCGTGGATGACCGAGCCTTTCACCACGGCCGCTCGGCAGACGTCGTCCACCCCGCTGGCCGTGACCTCATCGCAGCTGGGTTGCCGTGCGGACGAGCGCGGCGACGGCCCGGGAGCGGCTGTGCGGGGACCAGGCGAGAACGGTGGTGACGTGCGGTGCGTCGGTCAGGGGGACGGCGGCGTGCGCGTTCCACAGCCAGGATCGGGAGGAGGCGCAGAGGACGGCCGTGGTGTGGCCGAGGGCGATCAGCTGGGCCAGCTGCGACAGGTCGTGGATCTCGGGGCCCCGGCCGGGTTCGTAGCTGCCGTCGTGGCGGGGCCAGCGGGCGACCGGCAGATCCGGCTCGCCGCTCAGGTCAGCCATGGTCAGCGCGGTACGCCCGGCGAGCGGATGCCCGGCGGGCAGGATGGCGACCTGCTGTTCGGTCAGCAGGTCCTCGGTGTCGAACCCGGTGAGGGCGTCGAAGGGCCGCTGCATCAGCGCCACGTCGGCCCGGCCGTCGCGCAACATCCGCGCCTGTTCTCCCATGCCACACAGCAGCACCTCGATCTCGGCCGCCCCGGGTCCGGCGGCGTGGGCGTCGAGGAGCTTCCGGAGCAGCTCGTGATTCGCGCCGGCCTTCGTCGCCAGCGTCAGCCCGTTCGTGACCGACGCGGCACGCCGGGTTCGGCGGGCGGCCGCTTCGGTCGCGTCGAGGATGGTCCGCGCCTCGTCGAGCAGCACCTGACCGGCGCCGGTGAGGGTGACACCGCGACGGTCGCGTTCGAGCAGAGCGACACCGAGGCGCCGTTCGAGCTGCTGAATCGCCCGGGACAGCGGGGGTTGGGCGATGCCGAGGCGCTCGGCCGCCCGGCTGAAGTGCAGCTCCTCGGCGACGGTGACGAAGTACCTGAGCTCGCGGGTTTCCAGCGCATCCACGCTGCGACGATACTGCGGTGATACCGGCCGGGTATGACAGCGCACCCAGACGGTGTAACGACACCGGTCGCCGCCGAGCCACCATCGGCGTCATGAGCGACAAGAAAACCGCGCTGGTCACCGGCGCGAACAAGGGACTCGGATACGAGATCGCGGCCGGGCTGGGCTCGCGCGGCTACCGCGTTGCGGTCGGCGCCCGCGACGCAGCCCGTGGCGAGTCGGCCGTGAAGACGCTGCACGCCGCCGGAGTGGACGCGTTTGCGGTCCCACTGGACGTGACCAGCGACCGCAGCGTCGCCGGGGCCGCCGAACTGGTCGAACACCAGGGCGGACGCCTGGACGTCCTGGTCAACAACGCCGGCATTTCGGGAGAGACCGGGCCGGGATGGGTACAGGACCCGACCACCCTCGACCTCGACGTCGTCCGGGCCGTCGTGGACACCAACGTCTACGGCGTGATCCGGGTGACCAACGCCCTGCTGCCGTTGTTGCGACGCTCGGCCTCCCCGCGCATCGTCAACATCTCCAGCAGTGTCGGGTCGGTGACCTGGCAGGCGGACCCGGACATCGAAGTCGGCCCGGTCATGGCGGCCTACTCACCGACGAAGTCGTACCTGAACGCCATCACCGTGCACTACGCGCGACAGTTCACCGGCACGGCGATCCTCGTCAACGCCGCCTGCCCGGGTCTGGTCGCGACCGACTTCACCGGCTACCAGGGTCGGCCCGCCCACGAGGCCGCGACAACCGCGATCCGGCTCGCCACACTGCCTGACGGCGGCCCGACGGGCTCGTTCTTCAACGACGACGGCGTCATCCCCTGGTGACTCCGACAACTCCTCGACAACGTGGTGACGCTACTCAGGCGGTGTTCGCCAGCGGCGACGGGTTGAGCCTGGCGAAGCCTTCCTGCCGCTGGTAGGGGAAGTACGGGTACGGCGCGGTCCTGGTGCTGACCGCGTCGAGCCAAGCTGTCTGTTCGGGCGTGAGCGACCAACCGACGGCGCCGATGTTCTGCCGGAGCTGCTCCTCGTTGCGGGCCCCGATGATGACGGTGGCCCCGGAGGGCGGACCGCCCGGGTCCGTGCCGCCGTGCTGCGGGCTGCCAGTGACGCGCTCGTCGAGCACGGCTTCGACCGGCTCGACCTCGCCGACGTGGCGCGCCGCGCCGAGGTGGGCAAGACGACGGTCTACCGCCGTTGGGGTACGGCCGCCGGCCTCGTCGCCGCCGTCGCGAACTGGATCGCCACCGACCGGCCGGGCGGCACCCGGACCACTGTGGCCGGTCAAGACCTCCCAGACGGGCGGAAACGGTCTCGCCTGATCGCGCCATTCGCGTTACGGGCAGGTGTCATGACGCGAACCGGCGTGGCGCACGATAGTCTTGCCGGATATGGCTACCTATCGCAGCGCCTCAGTCCTTCTCTCCTCGGACGGCACCAGGACCCCCGGCACCGCCGCCCTCTTCGCCGAGCCCGCCCGCAAGGGTGGAACCCCACCGTGGGCAGGCGACTTCCGGCCCGCCAACAGCGCCGGCAACGGCCCCAAGAACGCGGTCGGGAAGACCTTCACGTTGGAACTGCCCGACGGCAGCACCGGCACGGTCGTGGTCCAGAGCCTCAAGCGCGGGAAGGGAGGCGTCGTGCTGGCGTTGATGGGCGAGGACGCGCCTCCCTTCTGATCGCGACACCGATCGCCGCCGACGTCACCGGTCGGAGACAGGTGCCGGGCCGTGCTTCGTGGCGTACACCCGCTCCACCGTGCCGGCCTTGAGCCGTTCGGTCTCGACGATCTGGAAACCGGCGGCGCGCACGAGCGGTAGCTGGCGGCGGGTGAGGTGCTCCCCCGCGGTCCGGATGGTGAACCGCTCGACGAGCCACTGCAGGGCGTACACCGGTGGCCAGGTGCTACCGACGTGGTCGAGTAGAAGCAGCCGGCCGCCGGCGACGAGGACCCTCCTCATCTCGGCGAGCGCCGCGACCGGATCGGGGATCGTGCACAGCGACAACGCGCAGACCACGGTGCCGAAGGAGGCGTCGGGATACGGCAGCCGCGTCGCGTCGCCCTGCCGTAGCTCGGCGCGGCGGCGCAGGGCGCTGGCCCGCCGACGGGCGACGGCGAGCATCGCCGGGCTCAGCTCGATCCCGCTGATGTCGGCGTCCACCGGGTAGTAGGGCAGGTTGCGACCGGTGCCGACCGCGACCTCCAGGATCCGCCCGTGGGCCCGGTTGGCGAGCCACTCCCGGCCGCCGCCGAACAGGTGACGTTCGAGCAGGCCGATCTGCCGGTCGTAGCTGCCAGCCGCCCGGTCCCAGACGCGCCGTTGCCGGTCCGTCGGGTCTTCGTGCCGGTTGGTCCCTGCGGTCCAGCTCACGTGCTACCCCCTGGTCCACTCCATCGTCGCCGGTCCGGACGCCGAGCGCCGACGGCCCGCCACGAACGGTAGCGTCCGACACCTGGGCGGCGTGTCCGCCGATGGGACGGATCAGTGCAGAGCCCGGCCCTGGGCGTCCGGTACGCCCGACTTCCGGTAGAAGTAGGCGTTGACCTGGTCGCACCACTCCTGGGCGCACCGCAGTTGCTCGTCGAGGCGCTCGCCGACCCGGGCGTGCACGGCGGCGTCCACCAGCCCGGCGAGCGAGGTCCACCGGCGGCGCGTCTCCGCCACCTCCGCCACCCCGTCGAAGTGGGTGTCGTAGATGTGCTGGATCACCGTGCGACCGCTGTGCAGCAGGTGGCCGTACGGCACGTGGTGGAAGAAGAGCACAAGCTCGTCGGGGCAGGAGGCCGTCGACTCGTACACCTGCGACCAGGGCGGCGGGTACTGGCCGGTGAAACCGGTGCCGGTGGCCCGGGTCCGGTCCACGCCCACCCCGTCGCGGTCGGCGAAGTGGTAGGTGCCCCAGGAGGTGTACTCGTACCCGTCGACGTCGGGACCGTAGTGGTCACTGGGCCGCACCATGAAGCCCACTCCCAGCGGGGCGGAGTACCGCTCGTAGCTGCGCCACGAATCGTCCATCACCTCGTGCAGGGTACGACGCAGCGTTTCGGGGTCGGCCGTGGCCGCCGGGTCGAAGGTCAGGTCGATCCACTCGTCGAGCACCGCCTGCGGGGTCAGCCGTGGATCCCAGGCGAGCCGGCCGAAGGCGTACAGGTTGGCCTGGGCCAGCGGATGGCCGGTCCAGAACGGGTCGTCACCCACGTTGGAGACGGCGACCAGGCCGCCCCCGTCGACGGCCACATCGGCGACCGTCCGCCCTTCGTCGCCCCAGCCGAACCGCAGCACCTCGCTCCACGAGGGCGCCAGGTAGCACACGTGGCGCTGCTGGCCGGTGTACTCCTGGGTCACCTGGAACTCCACGGCCAGCCGGGTGGCGGACATCGCCATGATCACCGGCGAGACGGGCTCCCGGGTCTGGAAGTCGATCGGACCGTGCTTGACCTGCACTACCACGTTGTCCCTGAAGCGACCGTCGAGCGGGGCGAAGTGGTCGTGGGCGGCCCGGGCCCGGTCGGTCGAACGGTCCCGCCAGTCCTGCCGGTGGTCGTAGACGAACGCGCGCCAGTGCACCACACCGTCGTGCGGCGCCAGCGCCTCGGCGAGCAGGTTCGCGCCGTCGGCGTGATCGCGCCCGTAGCTGAACGGGCCCGGTTGGCCCTCCGAGTCGGCCTTGACCACATAACCGCCGAAGTCGGGGATGCGGGCGTACACCCGTCGGGTGGTCTCGGCCCACCAGGCCCGCACCGCGTCGTCGAGCGGATCGGCGGTGGGCAGAGCGTCGAGGACGACGGGCGCGGCGAAGGTGACCGACAGGTGCACCCGGATGCCGTACGGCCGCAGCACGTCGGCGATCTCGGCGACGTCGTCGAGCCGCCCGGTCAGCAGCCGCGCCTCGGTGGCGTGCACGTTGACGTTGTTCACCGAGACCGCGTTGACCCCACAGGCGGCGAGCAGCCGCGCGTACGCCCGCAACCGGGCGTGGTCGCGGCGGGGCCGGCCGTCCCGCCAGAAGATCGACCCGCCGGCGTAGCCGCGCTCTACCTGCCCCATGACCGGGTGCACGTCGACGTTGTCCCAGTGGTCCAGCATCCGTCGCCGGGCCGCCGGCCGGTGCACCCGCGCCGGGTACGGCGGGCCGAACGCCGCCTCACCGCGGCGCACCACCTCGAACAGCCCGTAGAGGAGTCCGGCGGGCTCCTCGGCCAGCACCACGGTCACCTCGCCCTGGCGGGTCACCGCGAAGCCCTCAGCGCCCAACGCCCCGACCGCCGTGGCGCCCAACCCGGCCCGCGCCGCCTCGACGGGGTCACCGTCGGCGGACCGGACGGCCTCGCCGCGGAACCCCGGGGCGGGGCCGGGAACGGTCGCGGTCAGGGCGAACACGAGCTGCGCCGGTGTCGCGGCGGCTTGCGCGCGGGCGGCATCCGGGCCGCCGGCCGTCGCCGGCACGCCGTGGTGCGGGTCGGCCGCCCGTCGAACGGTGCCGCCGTTCGCGGCGCAGGCCCGCTCCACCTCGTCGAACAGGGTGTCCACGAGCATGCCGTCGCCGTGAACGAGGGTGCGCCGGGAACCGACAGCGCGAAAAGCCTCAACCGGCAGCCAGGCCGGGTGCACGTCGATCAGGTCTGGGGTGGTCACCCCGAAGAGCCTAAAAGCCTCCTCACATACGTCAAGGTACTTCCGGAACCTTTCAGACGTACCGATCGGAGTAGGACCAGGATCGCCCGGTCGCGGCGCCGACCCCGCGCCAGAGCGTCGTTTGACCCGCCTCCCCACGGGTAGACGCCGGTCCGTTGCGAGAAGGGGCCGGCCAGGTGGACGATCACCAGTTCATCGACTCCGTGGCACACCGCACCGGCACGTCAGCCGAACTGGCGACGGCGATGGCGTGGGCCACGCTGACGACCCTGGCGGAGCGACTCGACGGCGCAGCCACACGTGATCTCGCCGATCGGCTGCCCGAAGGACTACGGGCGTACACCTTCGCGCCCACCACCGCCGCCGAGCGGTTCGAGCTCGACGAGTTCGTGCAGCGGGTCAGCGGGCGGGCAGATGTGGATCCCGACCTGGCCGCGGCCGGCATCCGGGCGGTCCTCGACACCCTCCGCGACACGGACGCCGTCGGGCAGCAGGACGACGTCGTCGGCGAGCTGCCGGCAGAGCTGTGGCAGCTGGCAAACCCGGCACCGCAGTACGACGCCCACCGCGACCGAGGTTAGGCCGACACGGCCGCCACCGGCACCCGGGCCGGCTCCAGGTACACCGGAAGGTGGTCACCGGCCTGCGCGACGAACATCGCGACCTCGTATGCCATGTCCCCGACCTCGGCCTCGCCGTCGACTCCGACGGCGAGGACGGCCCCGTTGCCGGTGGTGGCGTGGAACAGGAACGCCTGCGACATCTGCACGACGACCTGGTGCAACTCGCCGTCGCCACACACCTGGGCAGCGGCCAGGCCGAGCGCCTGGAGCCCGCAGACCATACCGGACAGTTGGGTGGCGAGTTCGTCGTCGATGCCCCGGGAGGCACCCAGCAGGTGACCGTCCGGGGAGAGCACCACCGCGAACTGGGCACCCGGCACGCGGCCGACGATGCTGTCGAGCGCTCGGCCGAGCCTTTCGGCGGTGGGCGCGGCAGGAGTCATGGAAATGTCCTCTCGTTGGGGATGGAGCCGGTCATCGATGGCGCTCATGTCGTTGCCGGTTGCGGCCAGCCCTGTCCGCTGGTATACGACGAATCCGCCAAAATGGTTCGAAGCTGGGTCCAACAGGTCGGTGCGGCTGGCCGCCTGCCCGGCCGGTCGAGCAGCCCGCGGGCGTAGCTCGGGTCGGCTCCAGCTGCCGTCGCGGTGGCGGGCGACCACGGCGACGGTGCTGGTGTTGCCGATGTGTATGCCGAGCACGTGGGGCATCTACTTTCATCCTTGACCGTGTCGGCCGTGCGGTGGGCCCGACAGGCGCCCGCCACGCGGCGGGCCACCTGGGGGCTCCTACGTTCGGACCAGACACATTCCGGCATCAGGAGCCCCAACTTGCACCAACCTCGCCTTTCGTGCCCCTAACGTACGAGAGGCGGTTCGCCCCTTGTCGAACGGGTCGGGTCGCGGAGCCCTCCCCGCCGTCCGGCTCGGCGTCGGCGACGACCCGCCCCTCCGCCTGCGCTCAGGCCGACACCCCGTGCAGCCCCCGCAGGCCGGGCACGGCGGCCCGGCCGAGTTCACCGCCGGAGTCGGGGTCCTGCCAGGCCACCGCGGCGCGCTGGCCCACGTAGAGGCGGCTGCCGTCGCCGCTCAGGACCAGCCCGGTGACCGGTTCACCCACCGGCCGATGGGCGGCGACGGTCAGGCCCGCCAGATCGACGGACCGCACGGCGGCACCGGCACCGAGGAACAGCCGTTCGTTGTCGGCCGCCGCGAACGCCGGACCGGCACCGGTGGCGAACGTGGCGGTCCGGCGTACGGTCAGCTCCTCGGTGGAGATCTCCGCAACGGCGCCGGAGCCGAGGTCGGCGACGTACAGCCGGCCGCCGTCGGGGGTGATCGCCATGGCGTGACCGTCGGCGGCGCCCTCGCCGAACGGGTGCGGCAGATCCACGCAGTACGCCCACCGTTGGTGCAGGTGCAGCGTGTGCACGAAGGCGTGTACGTCGCTGCCCGGCCGGCCGCTGATCCGGTCCCGGGTGTGCTGGTGGTCGGGCTGGTGGGTGTAGAGCGTGAAGAGCACGGTGCGGTCCGGGGCGAGCACCGCCTGCCGTCCGTCGCCGCGCATCTCCTCCTCCGCGCCCGACGGGACCGGCGCCTTGTCGCGGATGAACAGCGGGCCGGGCACACCGGTGGCGAGGTCGACGACCCGGACCCGGTAGCGGTCCGGGGCGTCCGGCGGCAGCCACTCCAGGACGAAGAGCCCGGCCAGGTCGGCGGTGAACGCCTCCGGCACGACATTGCCCGGCAGCTGTAGCCGTTGCCGCACGCCACCGGCGTCGGCGATCAGCACCGGTGTCACGTCGCGGCCGGCGGGACGTTGCTTGGTGGCGCTGACCCCCTCGGTGGTCAACGCCAGCCGGGTGCCGTCGGCGGAGACGGTCTGCGGCACCCATCGGCCGGGCAGCCGGACCCGGTCGGAGGCGGTGCCCCGGCCGGCGTCGATCCGCCACACGGCGGTGTCGGCGCCGTCGGCGGCGCTCGCGTACACCAGCCGCCCGTCGGCGGTGGCCACGCCGTGCGGGGCCGCCTGCCGCTCGGTGCCGCGCAGCACCCCGAGGCCGCCGTCGACCTCCACGAGCAGCGGGTCCGGCAGGAGAGCGGCGGGGGTCGGTGCCGCCGGGTCACAGCCGGCCAGGGCGGCGGCGCCCGCGCCGGCCAGGGCGGTCAGCAGGGTACGCCGCGAGATCGTCGTCTTCGCCATCATGACCCGGTGACACCGCCGGGCCGGCGGAGGTTCCATCGCGGCGAACGTGGAACCCGGACGGCCCAGGCGGTGTCAGTACTGGTGATCCCCACCGGAGGTTGCACTGGACGACGAGGAGTTCGTCACCCGCGCGCAGACCGGTGACCTGGAGGCGTACGAAATCCTGGTCGCCCGGCACACCGCGTCCGCGTACCGGACCGCGGTGCTGCTCGGCGCGGGTCCGGACGCGGACGATGTCACTCAGGAGGCGTTCGTGAAGGGTTACCGGAAGCTCGACCGCTATCGCGGCGAGTCGTCCTTCCGGTCGTGGCTGCTGGCGATCGTGGCGAACGAGACCCGCAACCTGCACCGGACGCGGGACCGACGGCACGGGCTCACCCTGCGGGCCGCCAGGGTGGACCCGCGATCCGAGGTCGCCGAGGACGGCGCTGTCGCGGCGGTGCTCGCCGGGGAGCGGCGCGCGACGCTGCTGCGAGCCCTGCGGTCGCTGCCCGCCAGGGACCGGGAGGTGATCGTCTGCCGCTACCTGCTCGATCTCAGCGAGGACGAGACGGTCACCATGCTGGGCTGGCCCCGGGGAACCGTGAAGTCCCGCACCTCCCGGGCCCTGGTCAAGTTGCGCGGCCTGCTCGCGGTCGAGGAGGTCAGCCGTGGATGACCTGGAACGGGAGCTGCGCGAGCTGTCCACGTGGCTGGAGACCCCCGCACCGCCGGACGTCACGGCCCAGGTCCGCGCCCGGCTGGCCGCCGCGCCGCACTCCCGCCGCGCAAGGCTCCGACGCCGATGGCGGTACGCGCTGGTGGCGGCGCTGGCCGCGATCCTGGTGGCCGTGCTGCCGCCCGGCCGGGCCGCCGTCGCCGACGCGGTGGCCGGCCTGCTGCGCTTCGCCGGCATCACCATCAGCACCTCCTCGGGCCCCGACCGTCCGACCGGCTCCCCGTCCCCGCTGCCGGCGCAGCGACCGGCCGCGTTGGAGGAGGCGCGGCGGCTGGTCCGCTTCCCGATCCGGACGCCGACCGCGCTGGGACCACCGGAACAGGTGCTGGTCGCCGACCCGGACGGCACCGGCAGCCACCGGGTGGCGACCCTGCTCTACCGTGGCGGCGCGCTGCGCCTGGACGCCTTCGACGGCCGGCTCGACCCGGTCTTCTTCAAACAGGCCAGCGGGCCCGCCACGGAGTGGACCCAGGTCGGCGGGGCGCAGGCGATCTGGGTCGGCGGCCCGCACGCGCTCTCCTATGTGGACCGCAACGGCACGGTACGCCAGGAGAGCGCCCGGCTCGCCGCCGCGACCCTGATCTGGGAGGACGCCGGGGTGACCCACCGCCTGGAGGGCTCGCTGACCCGGGCCGAGGCCGTCGAGATCGCGACCTCCCTCAACTGACAAGGACGTCCTGGTACTCGGGCCGAAGGATACGCCGCTGACCCCCGATCGCCGGGCGCGTCCGCGCCAAGGCAAGACCGACGTCCACCCAGGGAGGATCGGCGCAGGTGAACCACCTCCGCTATCGGGGTCCAGACCGACTCGATCACCGCATCGAATGGATCCTCCGCGTATCGGAAACTGATCCCGGCACCTCCCGACCGACGTCGACGTCCCGGCGACGACGACCTCTCGCGGGCTGCGAGCCACCCACCATGAGGGTGTCACCACCGCCGCCGGCCGCTCCATCCAACCACCAAGGGTTTGTCGCAGGTCGGCACGTCCATCATGGGTGGAGAGTCGGCCGCGAGCGCCTTTTCGACCATCGCCATCCGCTACGCTCAACCTCACGTTTCGCCGCCCGCACACACCCAACTCCCGACCCGAGCGGCAAAGGAGCCTGGCGATCTTGAGACGCAAAGTGAAGAAAACAGCGAACTTGATCTTTAGCGCCCCAGGTCAGAAAGCCTGCTCCCCGCGCACGCGGGGGTGATCCGATCACATACTTGAGCGCCGGATGCCGCTGGCTCTGCTCCCCGCGCACGCGGGACGCTGTGTCGGCCCCCGCAGCAAGCGGGCTGATCATCAAGCTGGCGCCCTGCGTAGTCATCCAAACACCCACCCGACCGGCGGCCGGCTCGCGGTTCCCCGTGTCGTAGGGAAGTTTCCTAGTGGCGGCTAGATGCGTAACGTCGTGTCATAGATAGGAATTAGGAACGGCTGGATCGGGGATGGTGGCGTGTCCGAGGGACAGTCGGAAAGCCTGCGTCGGCAGCAGGCGTGCCTTGCTGCCGAGTTGCGGTCGTCTGGAAAGACCTGGGTTGAGTCCGCCGTGATATTCCAGCAGCGGTTCCGACTGAATCCCCGGGTGGCGTTCCGGGTGGTGCGGGGGTGGAGTCAGGCGCGGGCAGCTGAGGAGTGGAATCGGCGCTGGCCGCACGAGCCAAAGACCTTCAAGAACTTTTCCTACTGGGAGATATGGCCGGGCCGCAGTGGGCACTCACCGTCGCAGGGCCCCGGCAAAGTCGTCAGGTGATGCCGAGTAGCGCCAGCGGCGGGTGCTGTCGCGGGCGTGGTGACGGTTGGCGGCGGCAATGTTGGTGACTCCGGTCAGGCGTAGGACGCCGATGGTGGCGTTGCGCAGTGCGGCCATGACCTCGGGGCCGGTGCCGGTGCGTTTCTGGGATCGGTCTTCGTCGTAGGTGACGTCGCGAACCCAGTGGACCTTGTTCTCGATCGACCAGTGGCCGCGTACCCACGCGGCCAGTTGTGCCGGTTTCGCCTCGTGGACGCGCAGGTCGGTGATGGCGTAGACGGTCTCGGTGGTGA
>NZ_JBHMIS010000016.1:0-119596 GCF_048060415.1 Micromonospora sp. LOL_024 | reverse complement strand
ACTCCCCATCCTGGGCATCACCAACACTCCGGACACCCACGGAACTTGATTAAGCCCTGGCAGACAGAGACACCCGAGGAAACATCCGCTCATCGAATCCGCACCCAAGCAAACGGCGGACAGACAGCCAGGGGACGCAACACCATGGCTTCAATCGGCGCGTGCATGCCTGCGGGACGCGCCAATCAGTGATGGCATTTCGTTCCGAACGTCGGGAGGTAGTTGTGAACCGGGACCTAAACCGCGAGACCAACTCGGTTTACGACAGTTCCCCAGTCCAGCTCAGCATGCAGCGATGTCAAAGCTACATTCGCGCCTGCGAGCAACGATATATGACGGTCGTAGCTCGGGTGGGCGGCCAACTGGGGCTTCACGCTGGGGAAGGCGTAGACCGGGATACTCGCTCCGAGCGCCTCGTTGAGGATGCCCAGCGCGAGGGTGTCGTTGATCCCCTGAGCCCATTTGTTAATCACGTTGAAGGTGGCGGGCACGACGGCGACGGCCGTGGCCGGGGGATGCGGCTCGGGTTCGCCGGGCTTCCGCCACTCCACCCGGACGGGATACCCGGTCTGCTGCGCAAGTGCGTCCCGGTCGACCCAGGTCGCGGCGGTTGGTGTGGCGGTGAGGCAAACGGTCCAGCCGTCTTCCTGTAGTAAGTCGATCAATTCATCGACGCGCAGTACCGGAGGGGCCGCGCAGACAACCAGGGCGAGCACGCCTCGTTGATTCATGCCAGCAGTCCGGCCCGTTCGGCAAGTGGCCGCAGCCCGGGCGTTACCGCTCGGCGCTCCTTCGACAGCAGGTCGAGCAGGAGCGTGCGGGCCTGCATGTTCGCGTGCACCATCTCGGCGGCTACCCGCTCGGCTTCGAGCAGGTGCAGCACCGAGATCGACCTGTCACCGGACGACATCAGCGCCGCTGCGGCCAGGTCGACGTGCACCTGCGCCCTTCGTCCCACCAGGACGGTGGGCAGCCGCGATGTGTCGAGTCGCGTCCCGATCTCCATGGCCTGGCCGGGGTTTCCGGCCCGTACGGCGGCCGAAACCGTATGAATGATGACGTTCGTTGGACCGAAGCCGGTCCACAGCCTATTGCGATCGCTGCCCAACGTCGTCGCCAGCCGCTCGGCACTCGTCAGGAAGGCGCCCGCTTGCTTTGTGTCGCCCTGCCCCGCGGCCTTGACGGCGGCCAGGAGTAACAGTGCACCCTGTGCAGAGAGCAGGTCAGGATCGGAGACCGGACCAGCCGAAGCCAAAGCACCGATGCTGGTTCGCACCACCTGCTCGGCCTCTGCCGATCTTCCGGGCTGCCGCATGAGTCCGCAGGCAGCCTGGTACGAGGCAACAGCAGCAAGCGCCTGATCGTCGGCAAGACGTGCGGCGGTGGCCGCCCGGTCAGCTGTCAGTAGGGTCGCCTCACCGTCACCCACCTTGGCTGCGAGCTTCGATGCGGCGATGTAGGCGGCGGCGAGCAGCCGAAAGGAACTGCTCCGGTGTATGCCGGTGGCATTGCCGCTCAGGGCCGTCGCTTGGCTGAGTACATCCGGTATCAGGCGGGCCGTCGACGTGTAGCTGGCTCGCTGGTAGAGGCTGTGCGCCCTGCCCACAGCGTGCCGGACCTCGGGCAGCGATGGTGTCGGCCGAGCTGAGTCCGTGAGATAGGTGCTGAGGAAGGTCCGAAGGCCGTTCAAGAGATCGGGCCTAGCGGCGGCGGAAACGGGATGACGTTCCATGTCCTTCACGGCCTGCCCTCGATGCGCTGCCACCGACACGTCGACGAGCATGTCGTCGAGCTGTTCGAGCGTAACTCTTAAAGCGGCGGCGATGCGGGCGCGATGCCACGGCTGCGGATCTGTTTCAGCGTTCTCCCAACGCACCACGGTGGATCGTTCCACGCGGAGCATGTCGGCTAGGCGTTCCTGGCTGTATCCGAGCGCCTTGCGCCGCTGACAGAGCCGGTGTCGCTTCAAGGCCATAGCCGAGCTCCCTCCACTCTGGGCGTCACTGTAGTAACCCAGCGTCGATCATGTGGGTACGCTAACGCCTCATTTCTGCGTCACACCGGCTCCTTTAGCGCTGTAGCTCCTGATCAGTCATTCGCCGAGGCTGAGCGTATGGCCCGGGGCGGGTGCTGGGCTCCGGCGAGGCCGCGTCCCCCGTCGCGGCTGCGCCGCCCCCGCCCGCTCCGGTGCCACACGACAGCAGGGGAGGGACATGATTTCGATCGACGGGCTGCTCGGCGAGTTGCCGATGCCGCCGTACGTGACAGCTGAGGACGTCGGTTTCGCCGTGAAGGCGGTGACCGTGCACGCGGCCGAGCAGTGGCCGGAGGGGCCGCGTTGCCGGAACGATCGTGCGCCGCATCCGTGCCGGCTGCATCGCTGGGGGCGGCGGGTGCTTGACCGGCGCGGTCTCACCGACCGGCAGGTACAGGCGTTGATCGCCGAGCAGGAGGCACCACAGCGATGATCTACGTGAGCGGGGAGCGCTTGCAAGCGCACCACGTGCGGGCCGCCGACTTCGACCGGCGCTGGCGGGGTCTCGACCCCAACCAGGTGTACGACTACCTGAACCGCGTAGCCGACGAATTCGAACTGCTGCACCGGCAGCTGACGACAGTGAACACCGAGGCCGAGCGCATCCGGCAGGCGTTGCGGCAGTGGCAGTCCCGGCACGCCGACTGTCGGCCGGCACCTCACGCTCACCCGGTGGGGGAGCGGCGGTGACCGGGGCGGCGGCACGGGAGGCGGTGACCCGTTGGCTGCGCCTGGTCGAGGCGGACGCGGAGCTGTCGGCGTACCTCATCGGGGTTGATCTGGAACGGCTCGCCGCGCATCTGGCCCGGCAGCTCGCGGCCGGCGGCCCGGTGCTGGACGGCTGGCCGGGGCTGCCGGAGGCGCAGCGGCGGCGGGCTGCCGACTACCTGGCCGGGGTGCTGGCGTCGGGCGACCAGGCGGTGATCACGCAGGTCGCCACGAGCTTCCGGGCCGGGCTTGAGGAGCACGCCCCGGGGCTGCTGCCGGAGCGGGTGGCTGAGCTGGTCGTCGCCGCGCTGGCCCGGCTGGTCGGCGGCGCTGGTGACCGGGCCGGGCGGTTGGCGCTGCTGGCGGTGCTCGGGCGGGTCCACCGCCGGTACCGGCTGCGACCGGAACACGGCCCGCTGGTCGGTGCCGCGCTGGCACCGGTGGTGCCGCTGCTGTGCCCGCCGCCGATCATCGGCTGGGAACATCGGTGGCGGCGGGCCTGGGCGCTCGTCGAACGCGCCGCCGCGCGGATGGGCGACGGGCCGGCGTTCCGGCCGGCCGAGGTGGCCGGCCGCGACCTGGCCGCCGAGGGCATCACGATCCTGACGGTACGCCCGTGGCGGCGGCTGCCGTTCCGTCCCGGTCAGGCGGTGCCGGTCTGCGTGCCGCAGCACCCCGGCCGGTGGCGCTGGTACTGCCCGGCCAACGCGCCGCACGCCGACGGCACCGTCGAACTGCACGTCCGCGCGGTCCCCGCCGGCACCGTCTCGCACACCCTCGTCCACGAGGCACGCCCCGGCGACCTGCTCCATCTCGGACCGCCCGTCGACATCGGACTGAGCCTGCCCGCCGGCCCGTCGTCGGTCCGTCCGGCCACTGCCGGGGATCTGCTGCTGGTGGCGGGCGGCACCGGGCTGGCCCCGCTGCGCGCCCTGGTCGAGCAGGTCGCCGCAGCGCCGGCCGGTCGCCGGGTGACGCTGATCGTCGGCGTACGCACCGTCGCCGACCTCTACGATGCGATTACCCTGGACAAGCTCGACCAGGCCCATCCCTGGCTGACCGTCGTGCCGGCGTTCTCCCACGACCCGTGCGCCGCCCCCGACGAGCAGGGCGACGCGTTGACGGTCGGGCTCCACCACTGTCGTCCCGGTCAGGATGTCTACGTCTGCGGGCCACCGGCGATGCTCGACGTCGCCCGGCAACGCCTTTCCGCCGTCGGGATACCGGCCAACCTACCCACGGTCCATTGACGCCGACCGGAGTGGCTGGCTCACGTGTTCGTGTCGCCGTACTCGCGGACACCGTCGACGTCGAGGGTGATCCGGCTGTTGTCGGCCCACCCGCCGGTGGCCTGCTGCCAGCTGGGGTCGTCGCGCTCGTCGATCGCCGTCCAGTTCGGGCGGTGGTGGCGTAGGTAGATGGGCCCGGTCGACGCGCCGGGAGCCAGTTCCCCGCCGGTGAAGGTCAGCTCGATCCAGCCGGGGACCGGCGTGCCGGGCGGCGGGAAGACCGTCGGGGTGGGCGTCGGGGCCGGTGGCGGAGCGTGCGGTGGCGGTGGCGGCGGAGCGGGCGGCGGGAAGAACTGGAGGTGGCGCTGCACGTCGGCACAGCCGATCGCGGCCCAGTCGCAGTTGGTGACCAGCGAGGTGTTCCCGCCCTCGAACGTCACGTGGTAGCGCACCCGCACGGCGGCCAGGTCCAGCGGCGCGGTGCCCGTGTTGACGATCGCGAGGACGTGCTGGATCCGGCTGTCGGTCGGTGACCAGCTCAGGTTGCGGTAGCTCACCCTCGCCTTCCCGTACGCGGTGCGGACCGGGGTCACGGGCGAGTCGAGGGAGTACCCGGCGTCGGTGTACGCCCAGACGGTGAGCCGGTACTCGGGGCCCGGCGCGAGGTGGGTCAGCGTGAGGTCGGTGTCGGTGGTGGTGCCGAGGCTGCGATAGGTGTTGGAGCCGACCCACGCCCGGACCTCGTACCGGATGGGCGCCCCGCCCGGCTCGCCGATCCAGCTCGACGGTGCCCAGGTCAGGGCGAGCAGGTGCGGCTCGTTGGCCACCACGACGGGTGCACCGGGCGTGGTCAGGACCGGCTCGTCGGCCGCACGGGCGACCGCGGTGCCGGAGAGCCCGAACACGGCAACCAGCACCCCGACAAGCGCGAACCGACGAACACCCATGCCCCCATGCTAGACGCCAACATGCACAATCATCAATCGTTTCCGGCCGCCCTTCCCCACCCCGCCCGCCACCTCAGCTCACGCGATCAAGGAGTTGCGGCTCCCGAATCATGGTGTTGTGCCCGGTTCGTCCGCCACCACAATTGCGTGATCGACGAGGGGGCCTGCTGCGCTCGGGTCGGGGAGGGGGCGCTGGAGGGGATTCGGGTCAGCGGCCGGGGGGCCGGTAGGTGATGGGTAGCCGGACCGCCGCGTCGATCTCCTCCGCAGTCAGCAGCGGAACCATGCGGGTGTCCACACCGCCCGCCGCCCGCACGGCGATGCCGAGGGCCGCGGCGGTCACGCTGTCCGGCACCTCGCAGATCACGTAGAGGTCGGCTTGGCCGAACCCGTAGTAAACAACCTCCATCTGGCCGCCGGCGTTCTCGATGAGGGCCTTGATCACTTCGGCCCGCGCCGTCCCGCCGTCCTTGGCCAGGCCCGCCATGCCCGTGACCGTGTAGGTCGCCGTGACCAGGAACTTCGCCACGCTGACACCACCTTCGCTAGCTCCCGACAGCCCTGACCGTGCCCGCCGCGCCTACCCGCTTCCCGGCCGGTTACGCCCCCGCGTAGCGGAGTCACCGTGGCCGTTCTCACAGAACGCTCTGCTGGTCGCCAAAAGCGGCGGCGGGATGTCGGTGCCGGGGGCTACTGTGCCGTGCGGGCTTCACCACCGCCGTCGCGCCAGGCCAATCTGCGCCACGTCGGCCACCACCGCTCGTCCTTCCGGACAGTTTCGACAACAGGAGACTTCGTGACACAGCAATCCGTCGCGGCACCTCAGCCTGTCCCAACCTCGGACAAGCTCGACGCCGCGGTGCTCAAGGTGGCCGGAGTCGTCGTGCTCGGCGCGCTCATGTCGATCCTCGACGTGACGGTGGTCAGCGTCGCCCTGCCGACGTTCCAGAGCGAGTTCGACGCGTCGTACGCCCGGGTGGCGTGGACGATGACCGGCTACACGCTCGCGCTGGCCACGGTGATCCCGCTCAGCGGCTGGGCCGCCGACCGGTTCGGCACCAAACGCCTCTACATGATGGCCCTCGCGCTG
The DNA here is from genome assembly GCF_048060415.1 of Micromonospora sp. LOL_024. NCBI lineage: Bacteria > Bacillati > Actinomycetota > Actinomycetes > Micromonosporales > Micromonosporaceae > Micromonospora > Micromonospora sp. LOL_024. The sequence goes on along the minus strand of NZ_JBHMIS010000016.1, from coordinate 113,587 downwards.
TTCACCATCGGCTCGGGACTGTGTGCCACCGCCGACACGATCGGCGAGTTGATCACGTACCGGGTGTTGCAGGGTCTCGGCGGCGGCATGCTCATGCCGATCGGCATGGCGATCATGACGCGGGCGGCCGGGCCCAACCGGATCGGCCGGCTGATGGCCGTGCTCGGCATCCCGATGCTGCTCGGTCCGATCGGCGGCCCGATCCTCGGCGGCTGGCTGATCGACGTGGCGAGCTGGCACTGGATCTTCCTGATCAACCTGCCGATCGGCGTCGTCGCGCTGGCCTACGCGCAGCTGGCCTTGCCGAAGGACAGCCCGCAGCCGTCCGAGTCGTTCGACTTTCTCGGCATGCTGATGCTCTCACCGGGCCTAGCCCTCTTCCTCTACGGCGTGTCCACCCTGCCCGAGGCCGGCACCTTCGCCGACCCCGAGGTGTGGGGGCCGATGCTGATAGGCGCTGTGCTGGTGGTGGCGTTCGTGCTCTACTCCTTCAAGCCCCAGCACCCGCTGCTCGACCTGCGGCTGTTCCGTAACCGCAGGTTGACCATCGCGGCGTTGACCATGTTCGTCTTCATCATCGCCTTCATGGGCGCCGGGCTGCTGTTCCCGAGCTACTTCCTCCAAGTGCGCGGCGAGTCGACGCTGCACGCCGGCCTACTGATGGCCCCGCAGGGCATCGGCGCCATGGTCACCATGCCGATCGCCGGCATGCTCGCCGACAAGGTGCCGGTCGGCCGGACGGTACCGTTCGCGCTGCTGCTCATCCTCGCCGGCTTCTTCACCTTCACCCAACTCGACGCGGACACCTCGTACCTGCTGCTCTGCGGCTCGCTGTTCGTCATGGGCCTGGGCATGGGCGGCACGATGATGCCGATCATGACCTCGGCGCTGAAGACCCTGACCGGGCACGAGGTGGCCCGGGGGTCCACGCTGGTGAACATCCTGCAACAGATCGGTGGTTCCGTAGGTGCCGCGACGATGTCGGTGATCCTCACCAACGAGCTGAACAAGTCCCGCACGATTCCCGGCCTGACCGGCCCGAACGGCGAGCCGATCACCGAGGCTGGCCTGGCCATCGCCGCCCAGCAGCGGCCGGAACTGGCTGAGCAGGTTCCCGACCCGTCGCTCATCGAGCGTGGTCTGGACTTCGCCGCCAACTCCTTCGCCACGACCTTCTGGGTGGCGTTCGCCCTGGTGGCGGCGACCTTCATCCCGGCCGCGTTCCTACCTCGACGGCGGGAACGGTCACACCTGCTGGACGACCAGCCCACCGACCAGCCCACCGACCAGCGTGCCCCTGCCATCGTGCACTGACCCACCCACCCCACCCCACCCCCACCCCACCCACCTCGACGCGTCGATCTAGGGACAAGCGTCGTTAGTCGATCTCCAGCGACGACACTTGTCCCTAGATCGACGGCTGAAGCGGCGGGGCGGAAGCGGCGGGCGGGGTAGGGTGCGGGGCGCCGGGTGCGGGGGCCGGGTGGGGAGGTGGGGTGATGAGGCCGCAGTTGGCGGTGCCGCCGTCGGTCGAGGCCGAGCGGGTGATCACCGCCGTGCTGGCCGACCTGCGTTCCGGCGATCATCGGGGGGTGGTGGTCGACTCGCCGCCCGGTGCCGGCAAGTCGACGCTGGTAGTGCGGGCCGCCGTCGAACTGGCCAGCGCGGGCGAGCCACTGATGATCATCGCTCAGACCAACGAGCAGGTCGACGATCTGGTTGACCGGCTCGCCGGAAAGGCACCCGAACTGCGGGTGGGTCGGCTCTCCGCCGCCGACTACCGGCCGTCGTCGCGGGTGACGACCCATCAGCACGTCCGGGTGGCCGCGAAGGCCACGGACCTGAGCGCCTCGGCAGTCGTTATCGGTACGGCCGCCAAATGGGCCACGGTCACCGAGGGCAGCTGGCCGTGGGCGATCCTCGATGAGGCGTACCAGATGCGCTCGGACGCCCTGCTGCGCGTTGCCGGTCGCTTCGAGCGGGCCCTGTTCGTGGGGGATCCGGGGCAGCTCGACCCGTTCTCCACAGTGGAGAACGGGCGTTGGGCGGGGCTGACCTGGGATCCGATGCAGTCGGCGGTGGCGGTGCTGCTGCGGCACAACCCGCAGCTGCCGGTGCACCGGCTGCCGGTGTCCTGGCGGCTGCCCGCCTCGGCCGCACTGGTGGTGTCCCGTGCGTTCTACCCGTTCACCGGCTTCCGTGCCGGCTCCGCAGCGGCCGACCGTGCCCTGCACCTCACCGGGGCAGGTGCCGGTGACGCCGTCGACCGGGCGGTGGAGTTGGCGGCGGCCACCGGCTGGGCTCTGCACGAGTTGCCGGCGCGGCACACGCTGCGTACCGACGGCGAGGCCGCCGCCGCGTGTGCCGCGCTCGCGCTGCGGGTGCTGCGGCGCGGGGCAGTCGCGGTCAGCGAGCAGGCGCCCGGCGGCGCGCCGGTAACCGCCGACCGGATCGCCGTCGGGGCCGCCCACCGCGACCAGGTAGCCGCCATCCGGGCCCAGCTGGGCGAGGTCGGCGCGGCCGTCACCGTGGACACCGCGAACCGGCTTCAGGGCCGCGAGTACGACGTGACGATCGTGCTGCATCCGCTGTCGGGCCGACGTGACGCGACCGCCTTCCACCTGGAGTCGGGGCGGCTCTGTGTGCTCGCCTCACGGCACCGGCAGGCCTGCGTCGTGGTGGCCCGCGCCGGCATCGGCGAGCTGCTGGACGCCCATCCGTCGACTGAGGCACCCCAGCTGGACGTGCCGGTCAGGTTCCCCGACGGCTGGGAGGCCCACCAGGCGATCCTCGCCCACCTGGCGCCGGCCGCCCAACCAGGGCGCTGACCAGCGGGGACGCATGCAGGATGAGCGGACTCATGCCGTCCTAGATCACCCGATTCTGTGTCGCTGTACCGATACAAGATCGATTCAGATGATCTGTCGCCGTATATAGCGTGAGCTGTGTGAAATCCCCAACTGCTCCGTTGTCCCGGCGCGGGCGGCTCGCTGGCACCGCGGCCGCCGCCGTCACCGTAACCGTCGCCGCCGTCACCGCACCCGCCCTCGCGGCCAGTCCGGTCCGTGCGGCACGACCGGCACTCACCCACGATGGGATCGCCACCGCACGACTGGCCGCACCGGCGGCCCTCGGGCAGGTCGCCGTCGTGGCCGGCGGCGGGCTGCGGACTGCGGACCGACACGTACTGACCAACCGGAGGAAGCACCATGGCACGTCACGAGTTCCGCTTTGTGGTCGACGGCGTCGACCTCAGCTCAGCGCAGCAGAGCCAGATTGCCGGTGAGATTCAGAGGGCCGGCCTGGCCGCGCTCTCGGTCGCCGGCACGAAGCTCACCAACCCGATCGCCCTCGGCCACGCTAACCTGCGGCTGCGGCCCGAGTGGTACGGCCTGTGGGTGATTGACGGTCCGTTCGCCCAGGACCTCGGCCAGAAGATCAACGACATCGGCTTCTGGCTACAGAAGTGACCCGACCGCCGGACCGGCCCTCCTCGCCGGAGCGGATGTGCCCGAGTACACCGGTGGCCAACGCCACGGTCTTCCTCGGCATGATCACTCCGGCGGGTCGGGTCGCCTACGTCACCCCGGCGTTGCCCGCCGAGGTGGCCATCAGCGCCGCGGCGCAGGCGGACGCCCCGGTCCAGGCGCAGTACCGGCTCGCCGGCCCCTGCGTCACCAGCAGGTGTGGCTTCTGGACCGGTGAGCACTGCGGGCTCGGCGAACGACTCGTCGCCTCGTACGCGGAGACCGTCGGCGATCCAGAGGTCGACCTGCCGCGCTGCGCCATCCGGCGGAACTGCCGCTGGTTCGCCGAACAGGGACCCGCCGCCTGCGCGGCGTGCGCCCACGTCGTCACCGACGCCCGCTGAGGCTCAGCAGCCTCGCCGTGTCAGTGGTGTGGGCTACCGTCGGTTGCGATGAGGGCGCAGGCCGGGGAAACGATGATCGGGCGGAACCATCCCGCCGGTCTGCTGCGCGCAGAGGTCGAGCGGGCGGCGGCCAGCCACGGCGGTCTCGTCCTGGTGACCGGCGAGCCGGGCATCGGCAAGACGACCCTGGTAACCGCCGCCGCCGACGAGGCCCGCCGACAGGGCGCGTTGGTGCTCGGAGCCGCCTGCTGGGATTCGGGGAGCGCACCCGGTCACTGGCCCTGGACGCAGGTGCTGCGCGGTTTGCGGCGGTCGCCCGACGACTGGGCGGCGGCCCGGGAGTCGGCCGAGCCGGCGCTCGCGCTGCTGCTCGGCGAGGTGCCCGCCACGGAGCACCCCGGCAGCTCCTCGCTCGCGGGCGGGACCACCGGCGAGGGCGACGTCGGCGAGCAGGAGGCGTTCGCCCTCTACGACACTGTCACCACCGCCCTGGTCACCGTCTCCCAGCGCCGGCCGGTCGTGGTGATCCTCGACGACCTGCACTGGGCCGACGCGGCTTCGATGCGGCTGCTCCAGTTCGCCGCCCAGCACACCTGGTTCGAGCGGCTTCTGCTCGTCGGCACATACCGGGACGCCGAGATTGAGGCCGGCGACCATCCGCTGCGTCCGCTACTGATGTCGCTGCTTGCCAAGGCCACCACGGTCACCCTCACCGGCTTGTCCCGCGACGAGGTCGGCGCGCTGATGACCCGTACCGCCGGACGGCAGCCCGACTCCCGTTGTGTCGACGACGTGCACCGGCGCACCGGCGGCAACCCCTTCTTCGTCGAGCAGGCCGCCCGGCTCTGGCACACCGACGGTGCGCTGAGCACGATCCCTCCGGGTGTACGGGAGGTGGTGAGTCGTCGGCTGGACCATCTGCCGGCGATGGTGGTCGACGCGCTCGCCCAGGCCGCCGTGCTGGGCCGGGAGTTCCGGGGCGAGATCCTCGCGGCCAGCGCCGATCTGCCACCGGCCCGGGTCGACGAACTCCTCGGCGTCGCGGTCACCGCGCGGCTGCTGCTCGCCCCGGGTGGTGGCCGCTACTCGTTCGCCCACGACCTGGTCCGCGAGACGCTGTACGACGGGCTCGGTGATGACGACCGCAGGGCCCGGCACGCCGCCGTGGTCCGGGCCGTCGACGAGCACGGCGCGCTGGACCAGCTGCTGATCCCGGCCGACCTGGCCCGCCACGCCTGGCACGCCGGCGAGCACCTGGCCGCGTCCCGCAGTTCGGAGCTGCTCATCAGCGCCGCCCGGGACGCCAGATGCAGGCTGGCGATGGACGAGTCCGCCGTCCACCTCCGCCGGGCCCTGGAGCTCGTGCGGGACGATTCCCAGCAAATCAGGATCATGACGATGCTGACCGAGCAGCTCTTCCATACCGGTCAGCGCGAGGAAGCGCACCAACTGCTCACCGACACCACCGCGCTGGCTCTGACCGTTGACGACCAGGCTGTGCTGGCCCGGTTCGCCCTCAACGCGCGGCGTCACAGCCAGCTCAATCCCGTTTCGGGCATCGACGTCGAGGGGCTGCTGCGCGAGGCGTACCGGCGGCTGATCGGCGAACCAGATGCCACCGCCGGGCTCGCCGCGCTCGAAGCCGACCTGATCACCGCCACCGAGACGCTCGCCCGGTCGTCCCGCGACGACGAGGCACTCACCTTCAGCCTGTGGGTCCGGCACGACACCACCTGGGGGTTGGGCACCGCCCCGGAACGGGCCGCCCTGACCGCGGAGATCCGCGACGTCGCCCGCCGCAACGGCGACCGGGAGACGGAGCTGTGGTCAACCTCACTGCGTTGGGTGGCGTTGTTGGAGCTCGGCGACCCGCGCTACCTGGACGAAGTCGCTGCCTTCGTGACCGCGGGCCGGCAGACCGAGTTGCCTCGGCACCGGATGGCCACCGCCATCGACGGCGGCATCACCAGCGCCTTCCGGGGCGACTTCGCCGACGCCGAGGCCTGCTTCGCGGAGCTGGGTGACCTCAACGACTGGGAGCAGGCCGACCACGCCTTCCTCGGCCATCACCTGCTCTGGTCGTTGCAGTTGTTGCGGGGCCGCTTCGACGAGATCGACGTCATGCTCCACGGCCTCGGCCAGGCCGGCCACCCGCACCTGGAGTTGCTCCGTGGGGTGAGCGCCGCCGAGCGCGGCGACCATGGCAGCGCCGGTCGAACCGCCGTCCGGCTCGAGGCCGCCGGCACCCGGTTTCCCAGCTCGATATCTCCGCTGTGGCTGCGGCTGCGTGCCCAGGCCACCGTCGCCGACCCGAGCCGCTGCGCTGAGGCTCGGCAGGCGCTGTTGCCGTACCGGGGCCAGTGGCTCGTCTCGCTGTACGGCTGTGATCTCAGCGGCCCGGTCGACCACTGGCTCGCCGTGATCGACGCCGCGGACCAGCGCTGGGACGACGCGGTCGCCGGATTCTCCGCCGCTCACGCCGCCGCCGAGCGGATGGGTGCCCGACCATGGGCGTTGATCGCCCAGGTCGCACTCGCCGCGGCTCTGACCGGTCGGGGTGGCCCGGGCGACGCGGCGAGCGCCGCGGCGCTGGGTGCCGACGCAGACCGGGCGGCCCGTGAACTCGACATGCCGCAGATGCTCGCCCGACTCATCGACGTCGCGCCTGCCGGGCCGGCTGAGGTCGGCCCGGCACCCGTCGGTTCGGTGTCGATCGGGGCCGGTTGGACACCCGTCGGGTCGGTGCCGGTCGGGTCGGCACTGGGTGGCCGGGCACTGGGCAGGTCGGTGGTGGTCGGGTCGGTGGTGCTGGAGTCGGCAGACGGGCGTCAGGTGCCGGCTGCCTCGGCGGGCGGTTCGGTGCCGGTCGGCCTGGTGTCAGGAGCCGCCGGGGCCGGTGGCGCGTCGGGTCCGGCCTACGAGTTTCGCCGTGACGGTGACGTCTGGCGACTCACCTTCGACGGCACCACGGTGCATCTGCCCGACGCCAAGGGGTTGCACGACCTGCGCCTGCTGCTGGGTCGCCCGGGTGTCGACGTGCCCTCGGTCGAGTTGCTCGACCCGGCGGCCGGGCCGCAGCTCGTCGCCGCCCGTCGGTTGGGTGGCGACGAGGTGCTCGACGACGAGGCGAAGAGCCGCTACCGGCGCCATCTGGAGCGGCTCGACGACGAGATTGATCGGGTGGCCGAGCGTGGTGACCGGGGCAGGGTGGCCGTGCTGGACGCCGAACGGCAGGCCCTCATCGACCAGTTACGCGCTGCCGCCGGGCTGGCCGGTCGTACCCGCCGCCTCGGTGACGAGACGGAACGCGTCCGCAAGACGGTCACCGCACGGATCCGTGACACGCTGCGCCGCCTCGACGCACGGCACCCGCCCCTGGCCGCCCACCTTCGTGCGACGGTCTCCACCGGTGCCGCCTGCCGCTACCTCCCGCCCGCCCCCGTCCCCTGGCGTTTCTAATCCTGCGTCGATCATGAGGTCAGCGGCACTTCCGATCTTCGGGATCGCCGCTAACCTCATGATCGACAACGGGGTGTCGGGGCAGGGGCCGGTGGGGGTTAGCGGCGGTTGTAGCGGGACATCGTCAGGGTGCCGAACAGCACAACGAACACGGCGCTCCAGAGCATGATCCACATCATGGCTGAGGTGTCGGTGGTGCCGGCCATCGCCGCGCGCACCGACGAGACGAGGTGCGTGATCGGGTTGGCCTTGACGAATGCCTGGAGCCAGCCGGGCATGGTGGACGGGTCGACGAAGACGTTGCTCAGGAAGGTCAACGGGAACAGCACCATCATGCTGACGCCCATCACGGACTTCTCGCTGCGCAGGACCAAGCCGAAGAACGTCCAGACCCAGGAGAAGGCGAACGAGAAGACCACCAGCAGACCGATCCCGGTGAGGACACCGACCACCCCGCCGTCGGGACGGAAACCGAGCACCAGCCCGACAGCCAGGATCACCAGCGCCGCGAGAATGTAGCGCAGCACGTCGCCAACGATCATGCCGACCAGGGCCGCCGGGCGCCAGACCGGCAGCGTCCGGAACCGGTCGAAGATGCCCTTCTCGATGTCGGTGTTCAGCCCGACACCCGTGTACATGGTGATCATCACGACGCTGGTCACCATGATGCCCGGCAGGAAGAACTGCAGATAGTCGCGTGGGCTGTCGGCGAGCGCGCCGCCGAACAGGTACGTGAACATCAGCACCATGACGATCGGGAACGCGGTCACGTCGGCCAACTGCTCCGGCACATGTTTGATTTTCAACAAGGCCCGCCAGCCGAAGATCAGCGACGCGGACAGAGGGCTCGGCGGGGTCGCTCGCGCACCCGGGGCGAGAACCGTCGCCAGCGCCTCCGACGAGGGCACGTAGACCTTCGGCGCCCGGTTGGTCGAGGTGGCGGTGTCGCTGCTCATCGGGCTGCCTCCAGCTCGTCGTCCCGCTCGTTCTCAGTTGCAACGGCGGGGTGGTCGGTCAGGGCCAGGAAGACCTCGTCCAGGCTCGGCTGACCGAGGGAGAAATCGTCCACCACGATCCCGGCGCGGGACAGCTCGCCCAGTGCCCGGGATGCCTGCGCGGTGGCGTCCAGTTCGCTGCCGTCACCGCCGACCCGGGCGGTCATCGCCACCGGATCGGCCTCCAACTGCACCGGCACGCTGAGCGCCGCCTGAAGCACCCGCTCGGCCTCCGGACGTTGAGCCGGGTCCCGCAGCCGGAGGTGGACCGTGCCCGAACCGACCGACGACTTCAGCTCGCCCGGGGTGCCCTCCGCGATCACCCGGCCGTGGTCGACCACCGCGATCCGACTTGCCAGCTTGTCGGCCTCGTCCAAGTACTGTGTGGTGAGCAGCACGGTGGTGCCGTGCGCCACCACCGCCCGGATGATCTCCCACACCTGGTTGCGGCTGCGTGGGTCCAGCCCGGTCGTCGGCTCGTCGAGGAAAAGCAGATCAGGCGTGTTGACGATGCTCGCCGCGATGTCGATGCGTCGCCGCATCCCGCCCGAGTACTTCTTGACCTGCCGGCCGGCCGCCTCGGTCAGCCCGAACGCGGCCAGCAACTGCTCCGCCCGCTGCCGGGCGGCCGGCTTGCGCAGCCCGAGCAACCGACCCAGCAGGACGAGATTCTCCGTGCCGGTCAGATCCTCGTCCACCGAGGCGTACTGGCCGGTGAGGCTGACCCGGGCGCGGACCGCGTCGGCCTCGGCGACCACGTCGTGGCCGAAAACTCGGGCCTGCCCGCCGTCCGGCCGCAGCAGCGTGGCCAGCACGCGCACCGCTGTGGTCTTGCCGGCCCCGTTCGGGCCGAGCACGCCGTACACCGTGCCGGCGGGCACTTGGAGGTCGAGGCCGGCGAGCGCGCGGGTCTCGCCGAACGACCTGGTGAGGCCGACGGCCTCGATAGCGAGGCCGGTGGTGCGTCTACTCATGATCTCTATTCGCCCTTCGATCGTCACAGCTCTAGGGCCGTCTCAGCTCTAGGGCCGTCTCAGCTCTAGGGCCGTCTCAGCTCTAGGGCCGTCTCAGCTCTAGTGCCGTCTCAGCTGTGAGCCAGCCTCGCGGCAGGTCTGCGGCTCGCCCGTCCCATCAGACTCCACGGGTACGACAGCCGTCGTCGCACCGTGCCGTCCGCCTCCTACAACGAGGAGGACTGGCATCGGTGGTCGGCCAGCCCACTGTGCAGGCGCGAGACAGCGCACAGCCGCCGCTAGATCTGATCTAGCGGCGGCTGTGCGACGCCCCGGACGTGGCACGCAGCACCACCGGCAGGCAACCGTCAGTCCGCTGCCGGCCCCGCTACCAGGCGGTGTCGAGCCGCTGCCGCTGCTCGGGCGTCAGTTCCAGGTCGACGGCGCCGAGGCTCTCCTCCAGCTGCTCCACCGACGAGGCGCCGACCAGCGGGATGGTGGGGGCGTCCCCGCCGATCAGCCAGGCCAGCACCACCTGGTTCAGCGTCGCTCCGGTCTGCTCCGCGACCTCGCGCAGCGCAGCCAGCCGGACCGGTGCGCTCGGCAGGTCGTACTCCGGTCCCAGCGCCTTGTCCGGGCGGGTGTAGGCGCCCTGGAGCAGCGACCCGTACGACACCAGGGTCAGGTCGGGCTCGGAGCGCAGGTAGCTGAGCAGCTCGCCGCCGGCCGCGCCCACGTTTCCGTCCTGGTCCAGGTCGGACGGCCCGTCCAGGCGGCTCAGCAGGTAACTGCGGTGGTACTGGAGTACCTCGTAGCCGGGCAGGCCAGCTGCGGCGGCCAGCGCGCGAGCCCGTTCCACCCGCCAGGTCCGATGGTTGCTCGCACCGAGCAGGCCCACCGTGCCCTCCGCGACGAGTTCGGCGAAGCCCTGCACCGTCTCGGAGGTCGCGACCTCGTGGTCCTCGATGTGCGCGTAGAGCAGGTCCAGCTTGCCGACGCCGAGGCGTTCCCGGCTGCGCTCGGCGGACTCCCGGACGACCTTCGCGGACAGCCCTTCCCGGTTGTCCAGATAGCTGGTGCCGGGGGCCAGCGGTCGCGCGCCGAGCTTGGTGGCGATGAAAATCTCGTCGCCGACGCCCCGGCTGCGCCGCCACCGGCCCAGCAACTTCTCGCTCTCCCCGCCCTGCCCGCCGGTCATCCAGAACGCGTAGTTGTTCGACGTGTCGATGAAGGTGCCACCCGCCTCGACGAAGCGGTCCAGGATCGCGTAGGAGGTGGCCTCGTCAGTCTTCGTGCCGAACAGCATCGCGCCGAGGCTGAGCGTGCTGACCTCACGTCGGGTACGCGGGTCCGTGCCGATGATGCGGTACCGCATGGAAACTCCTCTCGTGCGCCCGAGCTGGGACGCCACACCAGCGTCCGTGTTCGAGCGCACTCGAGGTCAAGCCCGGCGGCTTCCCGCTCAGCCGGGAAGGTAGTCGAAGCTGTCCGGGTGCGGACCCTGCCGGCCGGACTCGCCCCGATCCAGCTGGGTGAGCCGCTCCATCGCCGCGTCGTCCAGCTCGAAGTCGAAGATCCGGAGATTCTCCTCGATCCGCTTCGGTGTGGTCGACTTCGGAAAGATGACGTCACCACGCTGCACGTGCCAGCGCAGCACCACCTGGGCTGGGGTTCGGGCGACCTGGTCGGCGAGGTCTGCGACGGTGGGGTCACCGAGCACCGCGCCCTGCGCGATCGGCGACCACGCCTGGGTGACGATGCCGTGCTTGACGCCGTACTCGCGCACCTCGTCGTTGACGAAGTACGGGTGCGCCTCGATCTGGTTGACCGCGGGCACCACCTCGGCCTCGGCGGCCAGTCGGTCCAGGTGCGGCACCTGGAAGTTGGACACACCGATCGAGCGGGCCCGCCCGTCCTGCTGGAACTCCTCAAGCACCTTCCAGGTGGCGACGAAGTCGCCGTCGTAGCGGGTCGGCAGCGGCCAGTGGATGAGGAACAGGTCGATGTAGTCGCCGCGCAGCGCGTCCAGGGTCGCCTGGAACGCGGCACGGGCGTCCTCGGGACGGTGCGCGCCGTTGTTGAGCTTGCTGGTTATGTAGACGTCCTCACGGGCCAACCCGGCCGCGCGTACGCCGTGGCCGACCTCGGCCTCGTTGCCGTACATCTCGGCGGTGTCGATGTGCCGGTAGCCGACGTCGAGTGCGGTGCGCACCGAGTCGGCGGTGTCCGCCGGACTGATCTGGTAGACCCCGAAGCCAAGCTGCGGGATGGTGTTGCCGTCATTTAGGGCAATGTCCGGAATCGTGGTTGCCATTCGACTGGAATACCCGCTTTCGCCGTCGAACCGCCACCCCACCCTCTGTAACTTCGCTCACACCGGCACCTCGGGTCAGCGTTGTCGGACGGCGCTGGAGGCCAGGCGGTAGCCGATTGTCCGCTCGACCACCCGCTCGACCAGCTCCGCCTTGCGTCGTCCACCGAGTCCGCGCAACCCCAGGCTCGCGGCCAGCTCCCGCAGGTCGCGGGCCGGCCACCCGGACAGGTATCGGGTGCCGTCGGCGCGGCTGGTCATCGTCGCCAGGCGCTCCGCGGCACCGGTAGGGTCCTCGCGCCTGTCTCGGCCCGTCACGCCGGCTGCCGCTGCGGCTGTAGGTGGTCCAGGAACTCGGTGGCGAGCCGGCGCAGCTCGTCGCGGACGGCGGGCACGGTGACCCGGTCGCGCAGCACCACCGGCACGCCGCGCGGGGTGTTGGTGGCGTAGAGGGTGACGTTCTCCCGTAGCGCCGTCGGGAAGACCGGCAGGCCCAGGTTGCGGACCTGGTCCATGTAGCCCTGATGGGTGGCGATGGGCCGCTGCGCGAGCAGCTGGATCATCGTGAACACCACCCCGGCGACGTCGGGGGCGAACTTCTGGTGCCGGCGTACGGTGGCGAACCGGCGGGCGTCGGCGTTGTACTGGTCGACCAGTTCCCGGACGTTGCCGTGCAGGTAGTCGATGCCCAGGGTGGACAGGTAGTCGGCCTTGGCCGGGATGACCAGATGGTCGCTGGCGATGATGGCCGACTGGGTGACCACGTTGAAGTTCGGCGGGCAGTCGATCAGGACCAGGTCGTACGGGTCCAGCCCGTCGTCGAGCAGTCCCTCCGCGAGCGAGCCGCGCACCCGGAACAACGCGGCGTCGTACTCCTCGCCGCCGGCGACGTTTCGCGCCAACGCCAGGTCGATGTCCACCAGTTTCAGGTGCGAGGCGATCAGGTCGAGCCGGCCGGCGCCGGTCAGGCGACTGTTCGCCGGGCCGGGTGAGACCACCAGCTCGCTGAGGGTGACCGCCGGGTCGCCTTCACACAGCCCGTCGTACCAGCGTTTCACCGTCCGGCTGTCGCGCAGCCGGTCCCGCCAGTCGTCCGGGTCGTAGAAGCCGAACGTCAGGCTGGCCTGCGGGTCGAGGTCGATGAGCAGCACCTTCATTCCCCGGTTGGCCAGTTCGGCGCCGAGGTTGGCGGTCACCGTGGTCTTGCCGACCCCACCCTTGTAGTTGATCACGGACACGACGTACATCGGCGTACCTCCCCAGGACGACCGACGGTAGCGGGCCGCCCGACCGGAGTCGATCATTCCGGTCATTCATCGTTTGCACGTAACTACGTACGTGCGTATTATCGAAGCGTGTCCGATGTGGAAAAGCGGTTGGCCGCGCTGGAGAGCCAGGTTGCCGAGCTGACCGGACGGCTTGCCGAGCCGGGTGAACCGGTGACGCCGCCGAAGGGCACCTTCTGGGCTCTCGACGGGCTCAAGCAGCGGCTGCCCGCCGACAGCTCCGGTGCCGCGCTCTACACCGGCACCGTCCGCCTCGCCGGCGAGCAGTACGACTGGCAGTACGGCCGGACCGTCGACGACCTAATGGCCGACGACTGGACCGAACTGCCGGCCGCCCTCTCCGCCCTGGCCCACCCGGTGCGCCTTCGGCTGCTGCGCGAGATCCTCGGCGGCCGGCAGGGCACCGCCGAACTGGCCGGGATCGAAGACCTCGGCACCACCGGCCAGCTGCACCACCACCTGCGGCAGCTGACCGCCGCCGGCTGGCTGCGCAGCGCCAGCCGGGGCCGGTACGTGATCCCCGCCGAGCGGGTGGTGCCGCTGCTGGTCATCCTCACCGCCGCCGGCCGCTGACCGTGCACATCGGCGCCACCGCAGCCGGTGGCGCCGGAAGCGCTAAAGGAAGGCAACATCATCATGCGCAAGCCGCCTGTCATCGCCCTCGTCACCGGGGGCGTCGCCGGCCTCGGTCTCGCGCCCCGCGAGCCCCGACTGACCGCACAGACCACCGGCGACGCCGACCTTGCCGCCGCCGCCCGGGCGGCGGTCGCTGACCCCAGGGGATATCGAGGGCTCTCGGTCGCCCTGATCGACGGCGGCCAGGTCCGCACCGCCGGCCTCGGCGACCGCGACCGCGCCGGCAACCCGGTCGAGTCGGGTACCCCGTTCGAGGTCGGCTCGGTGCCCAAGGTCCTCACCGGCATGCTGCTGGCCCAGCAGGCCGCCGCCGGAGCCGTAAGCTCCGACGACACCCTCGGCGTCACCTGGCCCGACGTCACCGGCCCCGCCCACGAGGTGACCCTGGCCGAGCTGGCCAGCCACCGCTCGGGCCTGCCCCGGGTCGCCATCGGCTCGGTCGGCGACTGGGCACGGGTGCTGTGGTCCAACTTCAGCGCCGGCAACGCGTACGCCGGTCAGGACGTCGACCGGATCCGTGCCGCGACCGACGAACACGGCCCGGGCGACGGCCGGGGGAGGGTCGGCTACTCGAACTTCGGCATGGCGCTGCTCGGGCAGGCGCTTGCCGCGAACGCCGGCACCAGCTACCCCGACCTGCTCGACCGGGAACTACTGACCCCGCTGGGCATGACGTCCACAGTGCTCGCCGCTAGTCCGGACGCGCTGCCCACCGGGCGGGCCCAGGGCGCCAGGAGCAGCGGACGTACCCCCGATCCGTGGATCGGCGCAGGCTACGCGCCCGCCGGCATCGGCATCTGGTCCACCGCCGAGGACCTCGCCCGACTCGTCGCCGCCACCGCCGCCGGCACCGCGCCCGGCGTGGACGCCCGCGACCCGCGCTTCGAGGACACCGAACGCTCCCGCATCGGGTACGGCTGGCTCACCAACCGCTACGGCGACCGCGAGATCACCTGGCACAACGGCGCCACCAGCGGCTTCCACTCGTACGTGGGGTTCGACCGGGCCACCGGGCAGGGGGTGGTGGTGCTCGGCAACACCGGCAAGGGCGTCGAGCCGATCGGGCTGCGGTTGCTCGGCGTACCCCAGGAGTCGGCCGGCACCGCCTCGCCGGGGTAGCCGAGCGGGGGCGGCGGCGGGCTGGGCGTTGCTCTACCCCGCTCCGGGGGCACCAGCTGGGCGACTGGGCGGCGGCGCCGCCCGGTCGGATCTGGCCGGTGGGCTCGCGGCCTCCGGGGCCTGGCTGGTCAGTCGGGTGGCGCGGCGGACCGGATCAGCCGGAAGTGCTGCCGCTTGCCGTCGTCCCGGACCACCACGCCGTAGCGGGCCAGCTCCGCGCGCAGCTCCCGGGCCTCGTCACCCCGATCGTGCTCCAGCGCATTCTGCCGGGCCCGCACCAGCGCGTCAGCGCCGGCCGGCAGCCCCGGCAGGCCGGGCACCCAGCGCCGGTACGCCGTCTGGTGCGGATCGGCGTCCACCCACGGCCAGCCGTGCTCACGGAAGGCATCCGCAAGCCGCTCGACCGCCACGTCGCCGCGCTGCCGGACCAGCTCACCGTCGTCGGTGCCCAGCAGCACCAGGTCCTTGCCGTCGACGAACACCGCACCGGTGTCCCGGCGACCGAACTCCCGTTCGGCGCTGCCGAGGCGGAGCTGTGCCTGGTGCCCCGACACTGTGACGCGCACCCGCTCAGCGTTGCCGATGGCGGCGATCACCAGCCCGACCAGTACGCCGACGGCCACGCCGCCCGCCAGGGCGTACCCGTCGGGCATGCCGTCGACCAGCCGGAACAGGCCCTGCATCGGCGTCCACGGCAGGCCGGTCACCCAGCCCGATCCGGCCGCCAGCAGCCCACCCGCCGTGCCGCCGACGAGCGGGATGCCGCCCCAGAGCACCAGTAGCTCCGTAGCGCCGCCGTCGACCACGGTCGGCGCACCGTACGACATCACGCCACCTCCCGCCCGATGCCGCGGACCAGCCCGGCGGCCAGCGGCACGACCAGCCAGAGCAGCAGCGAGACGCCGATCCGCGCGCCCACTGCCCGGCCGTCACGTCGGCGGTGAACAGCGGCTCCATCGTGCGCCCGGTGTCCAGCAACTCGGCTGCGGTGTCCGACGACCGGACCAGGGCGCCCACGATCCGCCAGGTACCGGCACCGCCCGTCGCGCCGGCCACCGCCAGGCTGGTCAGCGTCGACGGCCGGGTGCCGTCCGTACCGTTTGGCGAGCAGATGTACCGCGATCATCTGGTCAGCCTGCCCGGGCCACCCGGCCGCCCGCTGCGGTCGCCGGTCGACCGTCGACTAGCCGAAGGTCGACGGTCAGGTGTCGACTTCGGTAGCTGGCCGCACGCCCTGCGGCTGCCTACCATTGCGGCTGTGAGCAGCGCCGTCGTGCTCGAGCACCCAGGGCTGCTGCCCAGGTCGCTCCGCGCTGCGGCTTTCCGCCCGGGACGCCGTACCGCCCGCGACTGGCTGGTCGACAGCCTCTGCTTTCTGGTCTCGCTCGGTTGGGTGGCGCTGGCCACCTTCGACGCCGCCTCGCCGAACCCGGCCTTCGCCGAACGGCTGCCCCACGACTGGATGATCGTCGGTGAGGCGCTCCTCGGTCTGGTGTGCACGCTGGCACTCTGGTTCCGCCGCCGCTGGCCGCTCGGGCTTGCGCTGGTTACCCTGCCGTCGGCGATGTTCTCCGTCACGTCTGTCGCCGCGTCGTTGATCATTTATTTCACGGTGGTGGTGCACCGCCGGACGGCGGTCGCCCTGGCGGTCAGCGCGGGCGGGCTGCTCACCGGTCTGGTCTTCGCCCTGCTGCGCCCGGAGCCGGGCGTCTCGTACTGGGTCTCCAACGCCTCGGGGACCGTGATCACCCTGCTGGTGCTGGCCTGGGGGATGTTCGTGCGTGCCCGCCGGCAGCTGGTGCTGTCGCTGCGGGAGCGGGCCGAGCGGGCCGAGGCTGAGCAGCAACTGCGGGTGGCTCAGGCCCGGCAGCTGGAACGGACCCGCATCGCCCGCGAGATGCACGACGTGCTCGCCCACCGGATCTCGCTGCTCAGCCTGCACGCCGGAGCGCTGGAGTTCCGTCCGGACGCCCCGGCCTCGGAGGTGGCGCGAGCGGCCGGGGTGATCCGGGACAGCGCGCACGCCGCCCTGCAGGATCTCCGGGAGGTGCTCGGCGTGCTACGCGCCGAGGTGCTGCTGCCGGAGGATCTCGAACGCCCCCAGCCCACCTTCGGTGATCTGCCGGCGCTGGTGGCCGAGTGCCGGACCGCCGGTGTCCGGGTCGACCTGCGCGATGAGGTGGCCGTGCCGGACCTGCTGCCATTCGCGATCGGCCGCAGCATCTACCGGATCGTGCAGGAGGGGCTGACCAACGCCCGCAAACACGCCGGTGGCACCGCCGTCACCGTCCGGCTCAGGGGCGCTCCTGGCGACGGGCTTACCGTGGAGATCCGCAACCGCTGGCCGGTGGGTGAGTCCAACACGGTGTCGATCCCCGGCGCCGGCATCGGTCTGGTCGGCATCGCCGAGCGGGTCCACCTCGCCGGTGGGCGGCTGGAGCACGGCCGCGACGGGCACGGCGACTTCCGGCTGGCCGCCTGGCTGCCGTGGCCGGCTCCGTGACCGGCCCGGTACCGGAGGCCGAGCGGGTGACGCCGGCCCATGTCGCACCCCCGCAGGGACCGGGCCGAGAGGTCCGGATCCTGATCGTGGACGACGACGCACTGGTGCGTGCCGGGCTGTCGATGATCCTCGGCGGTACGCCCGACCTCAGTGTGGTTGGCGAGGCGGCCGACGGCAGCGAGGTCGTCCGGGCCGTCGCCGCCTGCCGGCCGGACGTGGTGCTGATGGATATTCGGATGCCCCAGCTGGACGGGTTGGCCGCCACCGAGGCACTGCGGGCGCTGCCCCGACCGCCCGAGGTGCTCGTGCTGACCACCTTCGACGCCGACGAGTACGTGCTCCGGGCCCTACGGGCCGGGGCCGGCGGGTTCCTGCTGAAGGACGCCCCGCCTGCCGAGATCGTGCGAGCGGTGCGCCGGGTCGCGGCGGGCGAGGCGACCCTGTCCCCGACGGTCACCCGTATCCTGATCGAGCACGTGACGGCGGCGACGCTGGCCGATTCGCGGCGGGAGCGGGCTGCCCGGCTGATCGCTGCCCTGACCGAGCGGGAGCGTGCGGTCGCGGTGGCCCTGGGCCAGGGTTACACCAACGCCGAGATCGCCGCCGAGCTGTTCGTGAGCGTGGCCACCGTGAAGGCGTATGTCTCCCGGGTGTTGACCCGCCTCAATCTCAACAATCGGGTACAGGTGGCCCTGCTCGTCCACGACGCCGGGCTGGTCTGAGCGGCGCCGCTCCGCGGTGCCGTCGAAGGCTCGTTAGAGGAATTGAACTTTCCCGTACCGGGAGCCGTAACAGTTTACGAGGTGCGGTGCTCAAGCGCACCGCTACCGGAGCTGCGGGAGGCCTGCCGTGCGAGTTTATGAGCAGTCGACAGATCCCATCGATCAGATTCTGGGCGAAATGCCGGTCCCAGCGTCGTTGACCCCTGAAGACGTCCGGTTGGCCGTCCGGGCGGTGGTCGTGCACGCGGCGGAGGAGTGGCCGACCGGGGCGCTGTGCCGCAACGACGGAGCTCGGTTTCCCTGCCGACTGCACCGCTGGGGTCGGCGGGTGCTATTGAACCACGGGCTCAACGAGCGACAACTCGACGCCCTCATCCGGCACGGCAATCCGTTCGTGCACGTGCCGTTCCCGTTCCTGGTCAACGGACCCGCGGCGGGGCGACCCGCCGCCGCACGTCCCGCCGGGCGTCCGGTGCCCGCCGCCCGTCCGGGGGGCGCCGACCGGCTCCCGCCGCGCGTCGACCGGGCAGCGGGCTATCCGGTGCGACCGGACCGCTCGGCGGCGCGTACCGGAGTCCGGCCCGCCGGGTCCGGCCGGCCGGTGGCTCCCCCCGCCACCGTGCCGCGCTGGCCGCGGGCGAGCTGAGAGGGCTCGCCCGCGGCGTCACGACGCCGACCCGGAGCGCGCGGCCGGTTCCCACCCGCGCCCGGGTCGGCGTCACGGCCTCAGCGGGTGCCGGCCGGTATCCCGCAGTCGGGCGCGGCCCAGTAGGTGTAGTTCGAGCTGCGGTCCTGGTTGTTCTCCCGGCGCGAGTCGACGTGGACGTGGCTGTTGTGGCCCTGCACGCCGGGGCCGATGATTCCGCTGAACCCGTGGTTGCGGGCCTCGCGGGCGATCTGGCACAGCGACTTGCTGCGTGAGACGAGGTCGGCGGCGTTGCCGTACAGGTGTTGGCTGTCCGACGCGCCACCGACCCGGCTGTTGCAGGTGCGGCTACGGAAACCGCTGGTCACGTTCAGCGGCTGGCCGCCGAGGCTTTTACGCAGCGCCTCCAGCTTCCACATCGTGCGCAGCGCGTTCTGCCGGGTCTGTGCCGACGTCAGCGGGCCGCCGGTCCACCCGCTACCGCCGCAGCCGTTGTCCAGTTCGCTCCAGCTGAAGTGCCGGGGCGTGCAGTCGTTGTCCTGGATCTGATAGAGCTTCGCGAAGGTCTGTGGTCCGGCGATCCCGTCGACCTTGATGCCGTACGCGGACTGGAAGCGGCGGATCGCCGCGGCGGTCTTCGGGCCGTAGCGGCCGTCGAGTTCCACGATGTTGTTGTTGCCGGCCCAGCCCGCGACCCGCAGTTGCAGCTCACGTACGTCGCTACCGGAGCGCCCCTGGTAGAGGGTGCGGTCCCAGGTGTAGCAGGCGTCGGCGTGGGCCGGTGACGCGGTGACCACCGAGGCGATCGCGGCGCCCGGTAGGGCGAGGGCGAGGGCGACGATTGCCCGTTTCAGGGTGTGTACGCGCACAGGAGTCCTCCCGATAGGCAGCGATTGGGGTGGCATCCGGGACTTCGACCGGACCGTCCCGTGGATCCACCATCGCACCGGGCTGGCCCTTTGGCGGTGACTAACGAGAATTGTCCTCACTATGCGTTGTCCCTGAGCATTCGCTGGGAATCTGGTCCTCTGTGAATCGGGCATCAATGCCGGACGGGTCGCACAGAGACCATTTCCGCGCGAAAAGCACGTCGGGCGACACCATGGGCCATGTTCCCTGGTCAGCTTGGACCGGTAACGTCAGCGCGGGCGACGGCGGGAGGCGGACGTGGCACGTGGTGGCATCTTCTGCGTCGAGGGCCAGTGGCACCGTGATCTCAACGACCGTGGTTCCGTGCTGCCCACCCTCGAACTGCTCGAACGGCTGGGCAAGGTCCGTTTCATACACAAGGACGCGGCGACCCGGGACGAACTCTTCTACTTCATCGACCGCTGGCTGCTGAAGCAGTACGCCGACCATCGGCTCGGTTTCTTCGCCATGCACGGCGAACCGAACCGGCTGTGCCTGACCGACTGGCATTCCGTCGAGTTGACCGAGGTGGCCGAGCTGATGGCCGGGCGCTGCGAGGGGCGACGTCTCTACTTCGGCAGCTGTTCGGTGCTGCGCGCTCCGGAGTCGGTGCTGCGCGAGTTCCTCGACGTGACCGGCGCGGCAATGATCTGTGGGTTCAGCCGCGAGGTCGACTGGGTCGAGTCGGCGGCGTTCGAGACGGTGCTGCTCGACGTACTCGCCAACGGTCGGCGACACAACGCCGCCGAACTGCGGATGGGTTCGGCGCACTGGGCGCCCCTGGCGTCGTACCTGGGCTTCCGGATCATCTACGCCAACGGCCGGGCCTGGCGACCGCCCGTGCGGCCCCGGGTGCCCAGACAGCAGTCCGACAGCCACCAACGGTGACGGCTGGTAGAAGCCCCTGATCCGGGTCACCACCACCGCACCGCTGGGGCCCGCTGGTCACCGGCGGCTTCCCGGCCCGCCGGGCCGCCTGACCGGGCCGTACGGGCGGGCTCGACCTCGCCCCGCCCGAGACGGTCAGTGTCGTGCGGTCGCGTACGTCGCGCAGCCAATCAGTTCCATCGACACCTGGAGCCGCTCCAGGCTGATGTTCTTGGCGATGGTGTCCTCCGGGCTGTGGTACGGCGGCTCCAGCAGGGCCGGTGACTCCTCACCGCGCCAGGAGAAGTTCGCGCTGGCGATGCCGACTTCCTGGAACGACTGGTGGTCGCTGGCGCCGCGCTGGGTCACCGGGGAGATCTGCGGTTCGTAGCCGAGCCGTCGCGCCGCGGCGGAGACCTCGTCGGTGGCCCGGTTGTTCGCCCCGGTGAATGACAGCAGCCAGTACCGCGTCGCCGGGTCCCAGCTGGTGGCGACCATGTCGTTCTGGTAGACGGCGAGGATCCGGTCGCGCTCGGCCTGTGGCAGTTGAGCGACGTGATATCGCGACCCGATCAGCCCCTGCTCCTCCGAGCCCCACAGGGCAAAGCGCAGCGTGGCGTCGACCGGCACCGCCTTCAGCACCCGGGCCAGCTCCAGGCAGAGCACTGTGCCGGAGCCGTCGTCGTTGGCGCCCGGAGCGCCGATGACCGAGTCGTAGTGGGCGCTGACCATGACGACCGGGCCGCCCGCGCCCGAGCGCCCGCGCCGCTCGGCCAGCACGTTGTGCGAGGTCAGCCCGCGGTGTGCGGTGGTGACGATGGTCAGGGTGAGCGGGCCGGCGGCCAGCAGGGCCCGTAGCCGGTGCTTCTGCGCCTGGGCCACCCCGACGACTGGGATCGGCAGTGGCGCGGAGGCGGAGCCGGGCAGCGTGGGGGAGAAGGCGGACGCCCGGCGTGGCTCCACCAGGTCGGCCGGGAGGAAGACGACCGCGGCTGCCCCGGCGACCAGGGCGGTCGCCGCCAGCTGGTCGCGCTGGGCCGCGACGTAGTCCACCAGTACGATCTTGCCGGTGACGTCGGCCGGGTAGTCGCCGGGCGTACCCGGGCCGACGTCGACCACGGGTGCGCTGACCCTGGTGTCCAGCGCCGCCTGTCCGCTCGCCCCGACCTGCCAGTTGAGGTCTCTCGGCAGCCGGGCCGGCGAGCTGAGCTGGGCGAGGAACTTGTCGGCGACCGGGAAGGGTTGCAGGGTCGTGTGGTAACGGAGTTTGTCGAGCTGGCCGGCGATGTAGTGCGCGGCCCGGCGCTCCGAGTCCGTGCCACCGATGCGTGGTCCGATGTCCTCGGAGAGCACCTTCAGGTGCGCGAGCGCACGCCTCGCGGAGAGCTGGGCGATGACCCTGCGGTCCGCCGGGGTGAGCCTGGGCGGACAGATGGCGCCGGGCCGGTGGTCGGCTGCCGCCCAGGCGGGCGCGGGCAGCGCCACGGTGGCGGCGCCACCGAGCGCGACGGTCAGCATCCGTCGCCGGTTGAGTTGGCCTGATCCGGTGGAGCGGGACGATTCGTGCGGGGATGTCACGGTGTCGTCGAGCGTAGCCAAGACGGTGCCCTCCTGATTCGAGGTCCGACCTGGACGTCAGGAGTGTGACGCCTGGATCGCAGAGACCTGAATCTATCCGACGGGCCCGTGTCTTTTCAAGATCACAGATCAGTACGCGGCGGTGAAGCGCATGTCCTGGAAGCGCGGGTTCTCGATCTCGTCGACCACCGCCACGGCGAGATCCTCGTAACTGAGCACGCTACGGCCCTGCGCGTCGGTCACCGGCTGGTCGGTGCCGGTGCGGTATCGGCCGGTGCGCTGCCCCGGATGGAACTCCAGCGGCGGCGGGGAGAGGTACGTCCACCGCACACCGTCGGCGCCGGACCGGTAGACGTCCAACGCCTCGGCCTGGCCCAGCGCGGCGTCGCGGTACTCCTCGGGAAAGTCCGGTTCGTCGAGCAACCGTGTCCCGGCCGGTGTGAGCAGCGTGGCCCCGCCGCCGACGTGGATTATCCGGGGTGCGGCCGGCATGCCGCGCAACGCCCCCAGCAGGGTGCGTGCCGCGTCGGGCCAGAGCGAACGATCACCCCCGCCGACCGCCACCACCAGCGCGTCCGCAGTAGGTGCCAACTCCCGCACGCTGCGTTCGCTGGTGGCGTCCCCAGTGACGACCCGGACCCCGGATGGCAGGTAGGGCGCGTCCGCCTCGGCCCGGCGTACCGCGGCCACCACCCGGTGTCCCCGGTCGAACGCCTCGACCACGATCCGCGAACCCGCGGTGCCTCCCGCACCGAACACGACGATGTCGCTCACGCCTCCCAGGTTATGGATCGGACCCGGCGGCCGTCGGTGGAACGGCGATCTCAGCCGACCAGCGCGGAGTAGACCAGCTGGCGCAGTTGCGGCCGGATCGGCCAGGTGCTCGACGGCATCAGCTGGGTGAAGAACATGGCGGTGATTTCCTCCGCCGGGTCGACCCAGAACGCGGTGCTGGCCACCCCGCCCCAGTAGTACTCGCCGACGCTGCTCGGCACCCGACTCGTGACGAGGTCGTCGACCACGGCGAAGCCGAGACCGAAGCCGATCCCGTCCAGCGTCGTCTCGGCGAACCCGCCGGTGGACAGGACGCCCAGGTCCTGGCGGCCGGGCAGGTGGTTCCGGGTCATGAAGCGGACCGTGCGCGGGCCGAGCAGGCGGATGCCGTCCAGTTCGCCGCCGCGCAGCAGCAGCTGGGTGAACCGGTGATAGTCGGCGGCCGACGAGATCAGTCCGCCGCCGCCGGAGAGCAGCACCGGCTTCTCGTACGCCAGGCCGCCGAGCGCGTCGTGGCGCACCGCGCGACCGGTCGCCGGGTCCGGCACGTACAGCGCGGCGAGGCGGTCGGCGTGGGTGCCGTCGACGTGCCAGCGGGTGTCGTCCATGCCCAGCGGGCGCAGGATCCGTTCGGTGAGGAACGTGTCGAGACTCTGCCCGGAGACCACCTCGACCAGCCGGCCGAGCACGTCGGTGGCGACGGAGTAGCCCCAGGCGGTGCCGGGCTGGAACAGCAGCGGCAGCTCGCCGAAGACCCGGCAGGCACCGGCCAGGTCGACCTCGGCCGGTGGGTACAGGTCGTAGCCGGCCGCGCGGTACAGGCCGTCGACCACCGAGGTCTGCATGAAACCGTACGTCAGCCCGGCGGTGTGGGTGAGCAGGTGCCAGACCCGGATCGGCTCGATCGCCGGCACGGTGTAGGGCTTGAGCGTCGACCCCTTCGAGTAGACCCGCATGTCGGCGAACTCGGGCAGCCAGCGCCCGATCTCGTCGGTCAGCTCGAAGTGGCCCTCCTCCCAGAGCATCATCGCGGCGACCGAGGTGATGGGCTTGGTCATCGAGTAGATCCGCCAGAGGGTGTCCGGCTCCACCGGCGCCCCCGCCTCGCGGTCCCGCAGCCCACGGGTGGAGCTGTGGGCGATCTGGCCGCGTCGGGTGACCACGACCTGGAATCCGGCCAACCGGCCGTCGTCGACGTACCTGCCGAAGTGCTCGTCGATCCGGGCCAACCGGGCCGGGTCGAAACCCACCTGATCCGCGTCGATGCTGCTCGCCACGTTCACCCGACCGAACCTACCGGCCGGTACCGGCGGCGGGAAGAATTCGTAGTCGGTGTCACTGGTTAGCCTCCTGACATGCCGGAGCCGATCGAAGACGTGACTTTCCACGACGAGGACTGGTACGCCGAGGAGCTGGCCGGCCGGCACTTCATCGGCTGCTCCTTCCACCGGGTGGACCTCACCGAGGCGACCAGCGCAGGCGCGGTCTTCGACGGCTGCACCTTCGGCGACGTGCAGTTCAACGTCTCGCGGCACACCGACTCGGCCTTCACCCGGTGCGTGTTCATCCGCTGCAACCTGTTCGAGACGGAGTTCACCGGCTGCAAGGTCGTCGGCAGCGCGTTCGACCGTTGCGATCTGCGTCCGCTGACGGTGAGTGGAGGCGACTGGTCGTTCGTCACCCTCGCCGGGGCCGACCTGCGCGGCGGGCGGTTCACCGGGGTGCGGATGCGGGAGACCGATCTCTCCGGCGTCGACCTGACCGGGGCGACGATGACTGGGGTGGACCTGACCGACGTGCAGTGGCGTGGCGCCCGACTGTCCGGTGCGGATCTCCGCGGCAGCGACCTGACCGGCCTGGACCCGGCGGCGGTCCAACGTGCCGGAGCGGTCATCGATGTGATGCAGGCGGTGACCCTCGCCCACGCTCTCGGTTTCGACGTCCGAGGCTGAGGTCTGCCGCCCGAAGGCGGGTCTGACGATTCTTCTCGACTAGCGCGGAGGGTCTCCTCAATGCGAATGTGAGGCATCCACGTAATCGGGTGGAGTGTGCCGGTGCGAGTCCGATGGTGAAAGTGGAGGGTCGGTGGCGGAGGAACACCCCGCACGGGCAGTTCACGACGGTCAGGCCGCTCGGCACCGCGCACCGGAGACCCGACGACACGTGCCGGCCGCTGTCGGCGAGACCCGTGCCGCGGCCCGTCGGTTGGCCCGGGCCCGTCGGCGTCGCCGCTACCTGGTGGAGGCGGTCGCCGCCGCCGCCGTCGCCAGCCTGCTGGCCCTGGTCGGGTACCTGCAATGGTGGTCGGAGCCTGGCGTTGAGCAGCAGGCCGAGCGGGCGGGCCTGCCTGCGGGCGAAGGCCGCCCGAGCCTGCCCAGCGGCCAGCCGACCGCTCCTGCCGTACCTGGCCTTCGGCCCCGCGAACGTTCGCCGAGCCCCAGCCCGACTGTGCGCCCGGTCGCTCCGCCGCCCCCGTCGGTGCCGATGATGCTCACCGTCGGCCCTTCGGACGTGCCGGCGACGGTTGACCTGACCGAGGCGGGTGAGCGCGACTGGGTGCACTGGGGGCTGGGCGGCGCCGGAGCAACGGTTCGCAAGCGCGACGGCTCGGCCGAGATCCGCGACCTGGGCAGCCAGGGTGAGCGGGCCGGCTGGGATGGCAACCAGGAGCTGTTCCGGTGGCGCGACGGCGAGCCGGTGAGGTCGGCCGGCGCAACACCCGACGGGGTCTACACCTGCGGTGTGGACAGCGGCTTCAGCCTCGCCGTGGTCGCCGACGGCCGTCCGCGCACCGCCACCGTCTACCTCGGTGTGTGGATGGCCCGTGGCCGGTTGGACGTCCGGCTCTCCGACGGCGGCCCGAGCCGGACGCTGCGGCTGGAGGAGCGGCACACCAGTCGGTCCACGGGCGCGACCATCCGGTTCGAGGCGCCGAAGGGTACCCGGCTGCTGCTCGCCTGGACGGTGGAGGAGAGCTTTACCCCGCACTGCGGCAACGTCGGCCTCCAGGCTGTCGCCCTGCGCTGACCGTGGTGGCGGCGGGTCGGGCAACCCGGCGTTGGACGGCCGCCGGTGCGATTCGGCAGTAGCGTGGTCGGCGACCGATCCACGAACCGGGAGGACCGATGACCACAGGCGAACAGGTGCGCGACAGCCCTACGGGCTGGGTGGCCGAGCACATCAACCGTTACGTCGACACCGACGGGGCCGACGGGCACGAGTGGCGGCCGGGCGTCTACACGTTGCTGTTGACCACCCGTGGCCGGCGCAGTGGTGCGTTGCGGCGTACCGCCCTGATCTACGGTCGGTCCGGCGACGGGTACGTGGTGGTCGCCTCTCAGGGTGGTGATCCCCGGCACCCGGCCTGGTATCTCAACCTGCTGGCCGAGCCGGAGGTGCAGGTGCAGGTCGGTGCCGAGCGGTTCACCGCCCGGGCGCGGACCGCCAGCGCCGAGGAGAAGGCACGGCTGTGGCCGGTCATGGCCGACATCTGGCCGGCGTACGACGACTACCAGGCCAAGACCGGCCGGGATATTCCGGTGGTGCTGCTCGAACGCCTCTGACCTGCGCCGTAGTGTCCGCAGCGCGCGGTGGTGCCCCGAACCCGGGGTAGCTGACCTTGATCGGCTGCGGCAGACTGCCGGTGGTCGCCGGCCCTCTGCCGGGTGGACGAGACGATTGGGAGAACCACAGATGCCCGCCTTCGCCCTGGCCCACCTGCGCGATCCGCAGGTCAACGAGGACATCCTGACGTACCTGGAGCGGATCCAGGCGACCCTGGGCCCCTTCGGTGGGCGGTTCGTGGTGCACGGACCGGAGGTGGAGGCCCGTGAGGGCGAGTGGCCGGGCAGCGTGGTCATCATCGAGTTTCCCGATCGGCGGCAGGCGCACGCCTGGTACGACTCGCCCGCCTACCAGGAGATCCTGCCGTTGCGGACCCGACACATCGCAGCCTCGGTCATCATCTTTGACGGCGTCGGCCCGGACTACGATCCCGGTCGCACCGCGGCGGCGCTGCGGGCACAGGTGGGGAACTGAGTCATCGGGACAGTTTGTCCGTCACACCGTGTCGAACGGATCGTACCGTCCTGCTGTCCGTGTTCGACCGTCCTTCGTGGAGTTCAGGCCGATGAGCAGCAGCAGTACCGTCCGTCCGTACCCGTCCACCGGCGAGCGGGCTGGAGTGGGTCTGCGGGAGATCCCCCTGCCGCCGTACGTGAGCGCCGAGGATGCCCAGTTCGCCGTCCGGGCCGTCGTGGTGCACGCGCCACGCAGATGGTCGGGGGGGACGGTCTGCCGCAACGACGCCAGCCCGCATCCGTGCCGGTTGCACCGTTGGGGCACCCGGGTGCTCGCGCTGCGTGGCCTGCACGACGCCGACATCGCCGAGCTGATCGAACGAGGCGACCCGGCCGCTCCGCTGCCTCCCCGAACGGCCGGTTGAGGTCAGGGGGCCGCGCCCGGTTCCGCTCCTGAAACCGGTTCGGGTACCCGTTCGACGCGCGGTCATACCGGCCGATTGATGCAGGATGCTCTATTTGACGGATGTGCCGGCACCGGGCACCGTGGGCAGAGCAGGGGCCCTGAGCTGCCCCGATGTGGCGGTGGACGGCCACCGTCCGGCTTGCCCGCAGATCCGCGAATGTGCGTCCGCACCGGGAGTGCGAGAACACCACGAGGAGTCTCAGCATGCTCACGATGACCGACAACGCCGTCCTGGTGATCCGTGATCTGGCCGCCCAGCAGGCGGTTTCCGAAGGCGGTGGGGTACGCATCGCAGCCGACACCACGGCCGGCTCGCTGACCGTCGAGCTGGTTCCTGCGCCGATCGAGGGGGACCAGGTGGTCGACAACCAGGGCGCCCGGATCTTTCTCGACTCCGACGCCGCCGACCTGCTCGGCGAGGCTTCGGTCGACGCGAGCGTCGACGACGAGGGTGTCGTGCAGTTCGGGTTCACCGAGCAGGAGTAGGGCACGCTCATCCGGCGCGGCGGGTGCGGACCTGCTCTCCTGGCTGCACCGCGACGGCTGACCCGATCGCCGAAACGGCGACACCCCTCTGTCGGTCCTCGTCCCGGTCGATCTCGTGGCTGATCCGGCCTCCGGCGGCGTGTGCCAACGCGAGTTCACCGGCCGGTGCGTGGGCGCAGCCCCATGCTGGTAACGGACGACCATACCTGGGCAACCGACGGCGCTACGTGGCAGGTCAAGGGCGTGATCGTTTGAGCATCTGTCCATTATCAGACAGCCGACCGCCTGGTAGCCGGCCGGGAACACGACATACGTTCGATAGACAAAGGGGGCTGATCGGCGCTGATCCCCCTTAGCCGCCACAACCAACCCAACACGCCGGGGGCGGCCCGGCCCAGCCCGGAAGGGGTGCGATGTCCAGCGCGAGAGCCAGGAGCAGGGGGGCGACCCAGCCGGTGCCCGAACAGGAGGCCACTGCCCGCGCCGAGGCCGAACACACCACCTGTGTCGATTCCGGCCTGCCACTGACCGCGAGGACCCTGTTCGCGGTGGTCAACGCCGACGGCTCCCTGGTCCGAGGGCTGGGTGCGGCGACGGCGAATCGGCTGCGCACCGGGATGTACCAGGTGGTATTCGATCAGGACGTGACCGCCGCCAGTTTCGTCGGCACTGTCGGCCTGACGAGCAGTTCCGGGCTGGCCCCCGCCGGGCAGATCGCGGTGGCCGGTCGCACCGGGATCCGGAACGCGGTCTTCGTGACCACCTTCGACGGTGCCGGAGTTGCCGCCGACCGCCCGTTTCACCTGGCCGTACTCTCCTGACGGTCGCCCGGGTCCCGCACGAGCGCGCGGCGCCGCCAGACCCGAGGGTCACAACGTCGCCGCGCTCGGCCGTCTCCCACCGTCGCAGCCGTGCGGCGGTACGTCGGCGGGGACCTGGCGTGACCGGACGGTGCCGGTCGGTCGTGTCGGTGCCCGATCGGTGCCGGTCCAAACCCCCGGGGCGTGGCCAATTCCACTATCTGCGAACCCCGGCGTGGGCCGGCCCGAGGCGGGGTATGAAGCGGGCATGGAGCACTTCACTATCGCGACCGTCGCCGAGAAGAGCCCGGACTTCCGGCGCGTGCTGTGGACCGGGAACCACACCCAGTTGGTGATCATGACGATTCCGCCCGGTGGCGAGATCGGTGAGGAGGTCCACGAGGGCATCGACCAGATCCTGACCTTCGTCAGCGGAACCGGCGAAGCACGGGTTGCCGGGGATCAGCGCGAAGTGGTGCAGGGCGACCTCGTGGTCGTACCGGCCGGCACCCGGCACAACTTCGTCAACACCGGGCCGAACCCGCTGGTGCTGTACACCGTCTACGGTCCGCCGGAGCACGCCGACCAGGCGGTCCACCAGACCAAGGCGGAGGCCGACGCGGCCGAGGCCGCCGGTGAGGACGAGCCGCCGACCTCCTGAGGTTCCGCTCCCGGCCCCGGGAAGACCCGGGCCGGGGCAAACCCGCCGCACCCGCCGGCCCTCCTCCGTCCCGGCCAGGGCGGTCGACCCCACCGGTTGGCCGCCCTGCAACATTCCTGCAATCCGTAGTTACGGCACCCTCCCACTCCGCGTCCGACATCACGTATCGCTGATCGGCCGTACCGCCGACGCCCCGGGTGGTGGTTCTCGCCCGGGCGTCGCACGTCAGGAAGGCAGGACCGGTACGCCCGTCACGTCGATCGTCTCCGGGTACTTTATGCCCGCACCGGTATTGAGCACCACCACGCGCTCACCGGCGCGGATCCACCCACCGGCGCGCAGCCTGCGGGTCGCGGTCAGGCAGGCCGCCCCCTCTGGGCAGACCAGCAGGCCCTCCTGGGCGGCGAAGTCGCGCAGGTCGGCCAGGATCTCGGCGTCGTCCACCGCGATCGCGGTGCCGGCGGTCGCCCGCAGCGCGCTCAGGATCAACTCGTCGCCGAGCGGCGCGGGTACGTTGATGCCGAACGCCGTGGTGTGCGCGTCCGCCCACGCTCGTGCTCGGCTCTCCCCGGCGGCGAACGCCCGCACGATCGGCGCGCAACCGGTGGACTGCACCGCCACCAGCCGGGGCAACTTGTCCTGCACCCAGCCCAGCTCGCGGAGTTCCCCGAGTGCCTTGTGGATGCCGATCAGCCCCACCCCGCCGCCGGTCGGGTAGACGATCACGTCGGGCACCTGCCAGCCGAGCTGCTCGACGATCTCGTACCCCATCGTCTTCTTGCCTTCCAGGCGGTACGGCTCGCGCAGCGTGCCGGCGTCGAAGACGGTGCCGGCCGCGGCTTCGACGAGCGCGGCGATCTGCCGCCCGGCGTCACTGATCAGTCCGTCGACCAGGCGCAGGTCGGCACCGGCCGCCACGCACTCCCGGCGGCAGATCCTCGGCGCGTCCAACGGCATCGCGATCGTGGCGCCCATCCCCGCGCGGGCCGCGTAGGTCGCCCAGGCGGCGCCCGCGTTGCCGTTGGTCGGCATGGCGATCCGACGGATGCCCAACTCCCGGGCCCGGCTGACGCCCACCGCGGCGCCACGTGCCTTGAACGAGCCCGTCGGGTTCAGGCCCTCGTCCTTGACGAGCAGATCCTCTACGCCGATCCGGGCACCGTACGACGGTGCGCGGAGCATCGGCGTCCAACCCTCGCCGAGCGTGGTGACGCACTTCTGGTCGGCCACCGGCAGCAGTTCCCGGTAGCGCCACAGGTCGGCCGGGCGCAACCCGAACCGCTCCGGCTCGACCACCCTCGCCGCCACCGCGAGGTCGTAACGGGCCAGCAGCGGCGAGCCGCACTCACAGAGGTTCTGCGGTACGCCGGCGTCGTGCTCCCGGCCGCAGCGTGGGCAATCCAGGTGGGTCAGGTGCACGATGCTCCTCGCCGTCTCGACTCGCGTCCGCGCCCCACATTCTCCGGCAAACCGGGCCGGCGCGCCCGGGCGGCGGGTCATACCCCGATCTCGGCATGGCGAGGGCCATCGGGGGTAGGACGGTCGGTATGGAGCGCATCGACCACCCGACCGCCACCCTCCCCGGCGACGTCAGGATTCCTCTGCTCGGCTTCGGCACCTGGCAGGTCACCGGGGATGCCGGCTTCAAGGCTGTGCTCGCCGCGTTGGACGCCGGTTACCGGCACATCGACACCGCCACCATGTACGGCAACGAGGAGGAGGTGGGCCAGGCCGTCCGCGAGAGCGGCCTGCGGCGGGAGGACGTCTTCCTCACCACCAAGCTGCCACCCGAGCGGGTCGGCCGGGAACGGGAGACGATCGAGGCGAGCCTGCGCGCCCTCGGCGTCGACCATGTCGACCTGTGGTTGGCGCACTGGCCGCCGAGCGACGCCGGCGACCTGATCCCGGTCTGGCGGGAGATGCTCGCCGCCCGCGACGCGGGCCTGGCCCGGGCGGTCGGTGTCAGCAACTTCAGTACCGCGCAGATCGACGAGCTGATCCAGGCCACCGAGGAGAATCCGGCGGTCAACCAGATCAGGTGGAGCCCGCGCCTCTACGACCGGCGGCGGCACGCCGAACACCGCGATCGCGGGGTGGTGCTGGAGGGCTACAGCCCGTTCAAGACCAGCGACCTGTCGGACCCGGTGCTGACCCGGATCGCTGCGGCGCACAATGTCTCGCCCGCCCAGGTGGTGTTGCGCTGGCACCTCGACCACGAGATCGTGGCGATCCCCAAGTCGGTGACCCCGGAGCGGATCCGGGCCAACGCCGACATCATCGGCTTCTCGCTGACCGCCGAGGAGATTCGCGACATCGACGCCCTCGGCGGATCCTGACCGTCGACGGCGGCGTCAGGTGGTGGCCGCCGCTGGCGGCTCGTTGTGCGACCAGCGGTACAGGGCGTACCGGCGGCCCTTGTCCTCGACGAAGACCGGGTCGCCGCCGGTCGGCCGGTAGCCGGCCGACCGGGCCACCGCCGTGCTTCCCGCGTTGTCCGCCTCAATCTCCAAGTGAACCGTTGGCCGGTCGGCCACCGAGTGGGCGTACCCGGTGATCAGCCGGAGAGACCGACTGGCCAGGCGCTGACCCCGGTAGGCCGGCCCGACCGAGTAGCCGACGGTGCCCGTTGCCAGGTTGAGCACCACCTCGCCGCGGGCCAGGTCGTCGCCGCTGGTGATGGCGAGGTAGATCCGGGCGCCGGTCAGCTGCGCACGCCGGGCGGTGGTCAGGTACGCCTCGGCGGCGGGCAGGTCGAACGGGGCGGCCACCGGCAGCCGGTACGCCATCTCGGCGTCGTCGAAGATCGCCACCAACTGTCCCAGGTCGCGCTTCGCCCACTGACGCAGGACAACTCCGTCCCCTTCGAGCCGTATGTCCACGATCAGCCCTCACTCCCACTTCCCCCGCCGACCTGCCCGCCGATCTAGGGAGCAACGTCGTTGGTTGATCTCCTCAGACGACGATAACCACTAGATCGACCGGGGTGTGGATGGGCGGGCGGCCGGTCGTCCCGAGCTGTGCTCGGGGCGACCGGCCGAGGTGGGAGGCGATCAGGAGCGCGAGCAGGCGGCGCCGTTGAGGGTGAAGCTGGTGGGGGAGGAGTACCCACCGTTCAGCGTGCCCTGATAGCCGAAGCTGGCCGTGCCGCCGGGGGCGATCGTGCCGTTGTAGCCGACGTTGCGGGCGGTCACCGATGATCCGCTCTGGCTCACCGTGGCGTTCCAGGAGTTGGTCACCTGCTGGCCGGCGGGCAGTGAGTACGCCAACGTCCAGCCGTTGACGGTGCTCGACCCGGTGTTGGTGATCCGCACGTCGGCGGTGAAGCCGTTGTTCCACGAGTTGGCCGTGTACGTCACCGCGCACGCGCCGCTACCCGACGGCGGGGGCGTGGTGGGCGGGGGCGTGGTGGGCGGCGGGTTGGTCGGGTTGCCGCCGCCGTTGACCGCGGTCGAGAAGTTGGTCACCGCCAGACCGACGCCGCCCTGCCAGGGCTCGAACCCGGCCTGGATACTGGTCAGGTACCAGGAGTTCGTGATGGCGCCACGGTTGCGGGTGTCGTTGATGAAGTCCAGCACGCTGAAGTTCAGGCTGGTGATCGCCGACGGCGCGACGTACGAGATGACGTTGTTGCCGCCGTTGTTGCCCCGCCAGACCTCCCAGCTCCGGCCGGCGAGGTTGGCCGTACCCACGGCCGAGCCGATGGGCTGAATCGGGCCCTGCCGGTTGAACCAGATCATGATCTCCATCTGGTTCACCCCGTCCCGCTTGGGCGACGGGTCGAGCCAGATGTCGTACGAGGCGTTGTAGGTGGCCCCGCTGACGTACCGGTAGTTGATGCTGCTGGTCGCGCTGCTGATCTGGCTGACCTGGATCGGCAGGTTGGTGCCGGGGGAGCAGTTGGTGTAGTGACAGCCGACGAAGATCGACGGGTACGCCGTCGGTGCGCCGTTGGTCGGGCTGCTGCCGTTCTGGGTGGTGATCTCGAAGCCGGTGCCGGTGACGTTGATGCACTGCTGGGCGGTGGTGCCCCAGCGGTTGTTCTGCACCACGTAGCGGTTCTGGATCACCGTGCTGCCGTACTGCTCACAGATCACGGTGTCGGCGGAGGCGGTGCCGCCGAGGGCCACGGCGACGATCGAGCTGGCGGCGAGCAGGCCGACGGCCACGGTGGCCCGCAGGGTACGTCTCATGATGCTCCTTGCGCTGCGGCGTCACCCGGACGCCGGGACGGATGCGGACGGAGCGGTCGGAACGCACGCCGACCGGGGTGGATCCGGAAGCGCTCCCATGCTCATCGTCACATTTACATCCTTGAAACAATAGGCGCAACAGGTGAGGTCAAATCGCACCAATTATGACGTCTGTCACGGACGCTACCATCGGCCACCCGCTCATCCCCCGATGGCCGGTGGTCAGCGCCGACGGGTGGAGCGGCCGACGCAGAGGGGTGTCCGCGGCGGACCGGTCGCCTCTGGTGTGCGCCGATTGCGCCGAGTAGTGTCTTGCCTCCAACGCGTGCCGAACCCCTCCGGAGGCGTACACCCCCATGCGTGGCTCCCCCCTGCGCATCCTCGTCGTCGGCGCGGGCATCGCTGGCCTGGCCATGGCCCGCGCGCTGCGCCTGGCGGGATTCCGGCCAGACCTCACGGACAAGGCTCCGCCGAGCGACCTCGCCGACGCCGGCCTCTACCTGCCGGGCAACGCGGCCCGCGCGCTGCGCCGGCTGGACCTCGACGGCCCGGTACGCCCCTTCGGGCAGGTCATCCACCGGCAACGCTTCCTCGACTCGACCGGCGCGCCCCTCTGCGAGGTCGACCTCGACGCACTTTGGGCCGGAGTCGGTGAGTGCCGCGCGCTGCCCCGCGCCGACCTGCACCGGGTACTGCTGAGTGGAGCCGGCGGCGCGGTGCGCCACGGCGCCGAGGTGCGCACCATCAGCCTGCTGCCGGCCGCCGTCGGCGTCACCTTCGTCGACGGCACGCAGACCGAGTACGACCTGGTGATCGGCGCGGATGGGCCGCGCTCCTCGATCCGGACGCTGGCCGCCCTCGGCGGCCCGCCCCGCCCCGCCGGGCAGGTGGTCTATCGCGGTGTCGTCCGCGGTGGCCCGCAGGTGCGGGAATGGACCGCCCTACTCGGCCAGCGGTCCGGCTTCCTGGTGGTGCCGATCGGCGCCGGCCGGCTGCACTGTTACGCGGACGAGGCCGGCACCGCACTGCCGAACGATCCGCTGGCCCGGCTGCGCGAACTCTTCGGCGACTACGGCGGCCCGGTTCCGGAGGTGCTCGACGCGCTCGACGCGGTGCACGCCACAACCACCGACGAGGTCGAGCTCGGGCGCTGGTACCGGGGACGGGTGCTGCTGGTCGGTGACGCCGCCCACGCCACCGCTCCGACCCTGTCGCAGGGTGCCGCGATGGCGTTCGAGGACGCGGTGGTGCTCGCCGAGTCGCTGCACGCCGCGGGCAGTATGGACGCGGCGCTGACCGCGTACGAGAGTCGCCGCAGGCCGCGTACCCGATGGGTGCAGGATCGGACCCGTGACCGCAACCGGACCCGCGACGTGCCGCCCGCGCTACGCGACCCGCTGCTGCGCGGACGCGGCGGCAGAATCTTCGGCGAGCACTACCGCTTGCTTCTCGGCCCGCTGTGATCTAGCCGGACGACCCCACGCGGCGCTGTCACCTGCCGGGGACTATCCTCCTTGCGGATAACGGCCGCCGAGACAGCGCGAGCCGAGCGGGACAACCCAGAACCGGAGGCCACTCGTGACCACCGTCGCACCGAAGCCGGTCGTGACCAGGCCCTGGCCGGTCCGGGAGCCGGTCAAGGGGTCGGCCATCGCGCGGCTGCTGCGGACCACGGACGCGAAGCAAATCGGGATCATGTACATGGTCACCGCATTCGTGTTCTTCATGATCGGTGGCCTGATGGCCCTGATCATGCGGGCTGAGCTGGCCCGGCCCGGGCTCCAGTTCGTGTCGCCGGAGCAGTACAACCAGCTGTTCACGATGCACGGCACGATCATGCTGCTGTTCTTCGCGACGCCGATCGTGTTCGCCTTCGGCAACTATGTGGTGCCCCTCCAGATCGGCGCTCCCGACGTCTCGTTCCCGCGCCTGAACAGCTTCGCCTACTGGCTGTACCTGTTCGGCGGGACCATGGCCACCGCAGGCTTTCTCACCCCTGGTGGGGCGGCGGACTTCGGCTGGACCGCGTACACCCCGCTGAGCACCAGCGAGCACGCCCCGGGCGTCGGGGCGAACATGTGGGTGGTCGGTCTGGCCATCTCCGGTCTGGGCACCATCCTGGGCGCGGTCAACCTGATCACCACGATCCTGACCCTGCGCGCGCCCGGCATGACCATGTTCCGGATGCCGATCTTCACCTGGAACATGCTGGTCACCAGCCTGCTGGTGATCCTGGTCTTCCCGCTGCTGGCCGCCGCGCTGTTCGCGCTGGCCGCCGACCGCCTCCTCGGCGCGCACGTCTACAGCCCGGAGACCGGCGGGCCGATGCTCTGGCAGCACCTATTCTGGTTCTTCGGTCACCCCGAGGTCTACATCATCGCGCTGCCGTTTTTCGGCATCATCAGCGAGATCATTCCAGTCTTCTCCCGCAAGCCCATCTTCGGCTACAAGGGCCTGGTCGCCGCGACCATCGCCATCGCCGGCCTGTCGATGAGCGTGTGGGCGCACCACATGTTCGCCACCGGCCAGGTGCTGCTGCCGTTCTTCAGTTTCCTGAGCTATCTGATCGCCGTGCCGACCGGAATGAAGTTCTTCAACTGGCTCGGCACTATGTGGCGGGGGCAGATCAGCTTCGAGACGCCGATGCTGTGGTCGGTCGGCTTCCTGGTCACCTTCCTCTTCGGTGGCCTGACGGGCGTGTTGCTGGCCGCCCCGCCGATCGACTTTCACCTGCACGACTCCTACTTCGTGGTGGCGCACTTCCACTACGTGCTCTTCGGCACGATCGTCTTCGCGGTCTTCGCCGGCATCTACTTCTGGTTCCCGAAGATGTTCGGCCGGATGCTCGACGAGCGCCTCGGGAAGATCCACTTCTGGCTGACCATGGTCGGCTTCCACACCACGTTCCTGGTGCAGCACTGGCTGGGCAGCGAGGGGATGCCCCGGCGGTACGCCGACTACCTGCCCGAAGACGACTTCACCTGGCTGAACACGTTCTCCACGATCGGTGCCTTCATCACCGGCATCTCGACGCTGCCGTTCATCTACAACTGCTGGAAGTCCTACAAGGCCGGACCGGTGGTCGAGGTCGACGACCCGTGGGGCCACGGCAACTCGTTGGAGTGGGCCACCAGCTCACCGCCGCCGCTGCGGAACTTCGACCGCATGCCGCGGATCCGCTCGGAGCGCCCGGCGTTCGACCACAAGTTTCCCGAGCTGGCCGCCGGGCACTCCCTGGCCGGCCCGCCGGAGGGTGGTGCCAGGCCGCTGACCAGCGAGTCCGACGGCGGTGCCAGCTACACCGAGGACGTCGCCAGCGACATCGACCGCCGCTGACCGCCCTGCCGGCTCACTCTTAGGCTGCCGGGGACGGGCGCCAGCCCTGCCGGGGCTGGCGCCCGTCCCCGGCATTCCCGGTGGGGGTCTGGCTCACCTGACCTGGAAAGCGGTGACGCCAGGAGGGGTGGCGTCAGAGGGCGGTGGGGGTGAGGGCGGAGGCGATGTCGTCGTCGGCGTTCGCCGTGGTGGCCGAGGCGGTTTCGGCGCGGCGGCGGCGCAGCTCGATCGGCAGCACCGCGAGCGCCACCAGGGCGCCGATCGCGCCGGTGACCGCAAAGCCCCACAGGGGCGCCGAGGCGTCGATGACCGCCCCGGCCAGCGGGGCGCCCACCGCGATGCCGACGGTGACCGCCGAGCCGTGCAGGCCCATCGCCTCGCCGCGCACGCTGGCCGGGGCGAGCCGGCTTACCGTGTCGGAGGTGGCCGCGATGGTCGGCGCGCAGAGCGCGCCGGCCGGGACCAGCGCCAGGCAGAGCAGCCACCAGTGTGACCCACCCAGCCCGACCGGGATGGTGCACAGGCTCAACGCGCCCATCAGCGCCACCGCCG
This sequence comes from Micromonospora sp. LOL_024, assembly GCF_048060415.1. Lineage (NCBI taxonomy): Bacteria > Bacillati > Actinomycetota > Actinomycetes > Micromonosporales > Micromonosporaceae > Micromonospora > Micromonospora sp. LOL_024. Next base: position 76,448 of record NZ_JBHMIS010000016.1, on the reverse strand, counting down.
AGAACGAGCGGCGGACGGCGCCGTACGCGAATCCGCCCACCAGTGACGCGACCGCCCAGACGGAGAGCACCGCCCCGGTGAAGCCGACGTCGCCGTTCTCGCGAAGCACGGCGATGACCGCGACGTCCGTGCCGCCGAGGACCAGGGTCGCCGCGGCGCTCACCGCGAACACGGCGACCAGGCGCGAGGTGAGCCACTGCCGGCGGGCGATCCTCGGCTGCGGGCCGGTGGCAGCCTCGCCGACGCTGCGTACCGGCGGGTTGAGCAGCCACAGCACCACGCCGGCGGCGACGATGCCCGCCCCGACCAGATAGAGCGTGAGGCGGGCGGAAATGGTGGTGACGCCCACGGTGGCCAGGGCGGGGCCGATCATGAACGACAGCTCGACCGACATCGAGTCCAGCGCGTACGCCGGACGGCGCTTCTCCACCGGCACCAGCGCGGCGACGGACTGCCGGATCACCGAGAAGATCGGCAGCGCCAGCAGGCCGGCGAGAAACGCGGCCGGCAGCAGCAGGAGGTACGACAACATCGGAGCGGCGGACCAGAAGACGGCCTCGGCGACGGCGGTGAGGACCAGGACGGGCCGGAGGCCGTGACGGTCCACCAGGCGGCCGAGCAGCGGGCCGCCGACCGCCGCGCCGACGGTGATCGCGGCACCGGCCAACCCTGCCGCACCGTAGCCGCGCCCGAGGTCCTGAACGACGTAGAACGTCAGCGTGACGCCCGTGGCGGTCAGCGGAACCCGGGCCAGCACGGCAACGAGCAACAACGACCGCAGGCCGGGTAGGGCGAGCGCCTCCCGGTAAGGTTTCATGTTCACGTCGGTCCGTACCTCCGTCGGACATCCTCGACGGCGGGAGGGACACTCGCCAACGAATTACCGGCTCATGCGGTTCTGATCACAGGGACGCCGAGCGTGACGATCCCGGCGCCCTCGAAGGCCCGCAACGCGACGTCGGTGGTGTCCGGTGCGACCGCCGCGGTCAGGTCCAGCAGCACGGTGGTGGTGAAGCCGTCCCGGGCGGCGTCCAGGGCGGTGGCCCGGACGCAGTGGTCGGTGGCGATGCCGACCACGTCGACCCGGTTCACGTCGTGCCGCCGCAGCCAGCCGGCCAGACCTTCGCCGCCCTCGGCATGACCCTCGAACCCGGAGTACGCGGCGGCATGCTCACCCTTGTGAAAGATCGCCTCGATCCGGTCGGTGGCCAGTTCGGGGTGGAACTCCGAGCCGGAGGTGCCGACGACGCAGTGCCGGGGCCAGGTGCTCACGAAGTCCGGTGAGTCGGAGAAGTGGCCGCCGGGATCGACGTGGTAGTCCTTCGTCGCCACGATGTGATCCCAGCGGTCCGGCTCGGCGGCGAGTAGCCGGGAGATCCCGGCCGCCACACCGGCACCGCCGGCCACAGCCAGCGAACCACCCTCGCAGAAGTCCCTCTGCACGTCCACGATGATCAGCGCGTTGCTCACCGATTCCACTCCCTACTGCGCGGTTTCCACGGTGACCGGGATGGCCGGGTCGCCCGCGGAGAGCTTCAGGCCCTCCCACGGGATGGAGATCAGGCAGTGCCGCAGGTGCTCCCGCGACTCGTCGAGCGTCGGCAGGGCCAACGGCTCGCCGTCCGCGACGTACGACCGTTGCGGCAGCCGGTCGTTGGGGCGGTGGTCGGGCACACCCTGAACTACGACGACTTCCTCGACGGCGGTGCCGGTCGGCTTGTGTCGCCGGACGGCCACCTTGCGCCCGCCGATGGTGCCCTTGTGCTCGGACCGTTTGACCACCGGGCGTCCCTCGACTTCGACCAGCTTGTAGACCAGGCCGGCGGTCGGCGCGCCGGAGCCGGTGACCACGGCGGTGCCGGCGCCGTAGGAGTCCACCGGTTCGGCGGCCAGTGCCGCGATGGCGTACTCGTCGAGGTCACCCGAAACGATGATCTTCGTTTCGGTGGCGCCGAGCGAGTCCAGCAACTGCCGGGACTGCTGGGCGATCACGGCCAGGTCGCCGGAGTCGATCCGGACCGCGCGGAGCTTCGGCCCGGCCACCTCGATCGCGGTCCGGATGCCCTGGCTGATGTCGTAGGTGTCGACCAGCAGTGTGGTCTCCGTGCCCAGCGTGGCGACCTGCGAGGCGAAGGCCGCCCGCTCGTCGTCGTGCAGCAGGGTGAAGGCGTGCGCGGCGGTTCCGGCGGTCGGGATGCCGTACCTGCGGCCGGCGGCAAGGTTGGAGGTGAAGCGGAATCCGGCCAGGTAGGCGGCCCGTGCCGCCGCCACGGCAGCCTCCTCGTGGGTCCGGCGCGAACCCATCTCGATCAACGCCCGGCCTCGGGCCGCAGTGACCATCCGCGCCGCGGCGGCGGCCACCGCACAGTCGTGGTTGAGCACCGACAGCACCAGCGTCTCCAGCACCACGCATTCGGCGAAGCCGCCGGACACGGTCAGGATCGGCGAGCCGGGAAAGAAAAGCTCACCCTCGGTGTACCCGTCGATGTCGCCGGTGAACCGGTAGTCGGCCAGCCAGTCGGCGCCCTGCTCGTCGACGACGCCGGTGCGGCGCAGGAAATCGATGTCGGCGGGCTCGAAACGAAAATCGCGGATCAGCTCGACCAGTCGGGTGGTACCGGCGACCACGCCGTACCGGCGGCCGGTCGGCAGCCGGCGGCTGAACGCCTCGAACACGCAGCGCCGGTGGGCCGTGCCATCCCGCAGGGCGGCGCTGACCATGGTCAGCTCGTAGTGGTCGGTCAGCAGCGCGGGACGAAGGGTGTGCACACCCTCAGCCTAGGGTTCAGGTTGCCGTCGTGCCGCCACGGCCCGGGATCGTCCGCAGCGCCGCCCTCAGCTCCGCGCGGCTGGTCACCCCGAGCTTGCTGTAGATGCGTTGGAGGTGGTTCTCCACTGTCCGGGCGGAGAGAAACAGCTGCTCACCGATAGCCCGGCTGGTCCCTCCCTCCGCCGCGAGCCGAGTCACCTGCCACTCCCGTTCGGTCAGCGGCGGGGTGGCCGCCTGCAACGCCGGGGTGTGCACCATGTCACAGCAGTTGAGCAGTGCGGCGAGTCGCTCACGGGCACCGGCGGCATCGGGCGAGCGCCGTTGTCCCAACAGGTGCACCGCGCCAGCCGCGGCCTCGGCGGCCGGGAGCGCGAGCCCTAGATCCATGAAGCCGTCGGCGGCGGCCAGCAACTGCTCCGGTGAACCGTCGGCTGCCGCGCGGGCGTGCCGCGCCAACAGTGGCGGCAACTCACCGTCCACCTGTTCCGACAGCTCCGCGAGTCGCTGGGCGACCGATCGGCGGCCACCGTCGGAACAGCGTGGCCCGGTCGGTGCCCCGGCCTGACCGAGCCGCACCAGATCGTGCAGCGCCAGGGTCTCGTGTCCGACGAAGCCGTCGGCCCGCAGCCGGTCCACCAGCTCGTGCAGCCGGCGGACCGCGCCGGTCAGGTCGCCGCCGGCGGCGAGAGCCGCCACCCGGGCCTGCTCCAGCCAGGGGTAGAGCACTGCCATGTTCGGCGAGTGGAGGCGGTCGGCTTCGGCGATCGCCTCGGCCGCCTGCCGGGCATCGCCGCGCAGCGCGGCGGCCTGCGCCCGTTCGGCCTGGGCCCACCCGGCATAGACCTGGCTGGTCGCCAGCACCGCGCAGGCACCGAGCGCGGCCTGCAACGCGGTGTCGCTGCGTCCGCGCAACCGTGCCGCGTACGCCCGCAGGATCGCCAGGTATCCGGTGCCGAGCCGGAAGTCGCCCGCGTCGGCGAGGTCGGCGAATTCGTCGGCGACCAGGGTGTCGATGCCGGCCAGGTCGCCGGAGAGAGCCAGCCGGGTGCCCCGGGCCAGCTCCACGGCGAGTTGCAGGTACGGCATGTCGGCCCGCCAACTGGCCACCTTCGCCTGGACCAGGTCCACCGCGGCGGCGCTGCGGCAGAACTGGCCCTGCACGGCCTGTAGGTGGGCGATCGTGCAGCGGGCCAGTTCGCGGGCGGAGACGCCGGCCGCCGGTCGGTCGAGCACACCCTGGGCGAGTCGCAGCGCGGTCGGTGCGTCCAACCGGTGCAGACGCATGATCGCCTCGAAGGCGCGGACCCGGGCCTGTGCGGCGGAGTCGCTGAGCTTCGCTCCCCGGGTGGCGATGTCCTCCACGGTGGACGCCTGGCTCAGCCCCCAGTAGCTCACCATGCCGCGCACGGTCAGCCAACGGCTGAGCCGCTCCTCCTCACCGGTGTCGGTGGCGACGGCGTCGAGCACGCCGAGCGCCTCGGCCGGCCGGTCGCCGAACATCAGGATGGTGGCCAGCAGTTCGGCCGCGTCGAAGCCACCCCCGGCGTCGAGCGCGGCGCGGGCCAGCCGGGTCGCCAACGGGATGTCGTAGCGGGCGAACCCCTCGCCGGCCGCGGCGATCAGCATGGTCGGGTCCTGTGCGGTGCCGGAGGCCAGCCGCCACCTCGCCACCCGCAGCAAGTCTTCCCGACGTCGCTTGCCGGCATTCTCCAGCAGGTCGGCGAGGTGCGCCTGCAACCGGCGGGTGCGACTGACCGGGCAATGCCGGCGGATCAACTCGCCGTAGAGCGGATGGGCCAGCCGGACGTCGAGCCGCCGGTCGGACTCCACCATGCTGATCAGACCGCGCTCCTCGGCGCACTCCACATCATGCTGCTCCGCGGCCTGGTGCAGCAGCCGCAAACCGAGCGGCTCACCGAATGCGACCAGCTCGACAACGGCCCGTACCCCGGGCGTCAGCTGGCCGATCCGGATGTTGATCAGCTCCGTCAGGCTGGGCGCCAGCTCCAGGCGGCCGGTCCAGGTCCAGACGCCGTACTTCTCGGCGAACTCGCCACCGGTGTTGGCGGCGTGCACCAGTTCGCGCAGCAGCAGCGGGTTGCCGGCGCTGAGTCGACCCAGCCGGTCGGCGGAACCGCTGTCCACCTGGCCGCCGAGAATGGCGGCGAGCAGGTTGGTGGTCTCGGTGGGCGTCATCGGGCTCAGCTCGGCGCGCTCGACCAGACCGTCGGTCCACAGTGCCCGAATCGGCAGTGGGATCTGCTCCCCGTCGCGCAGCGTGCCGACCACGAAGGCATTGTCCGAACGGGCCACCAGATGCACCAGCGCGGCAGACGGCTGATCGAGCAGGTGCGCGTCATCGACGGCGAGCACGATCCGCCGCCCGGCGGCCTGCTGCTGCAACACGTTCACAGCCCAGCGCAGGATGCCCGCGGGGGACAGGCCCTGCGGCTGCTCGACGGGAAGCACTTGCACCAGACCGCCGAAGGCCATCGCCTCGGTGGTGGCGCTGGCCGCGATCCGCCAGACCGCGTACTCCTCACCGGGCAGCGTCTCGACGCCCTCGTGTAACAGCCGGCTCTTGCCGATGCCCGCGCTGCCGGTGAAGAAGACGCCCCGCCCTCTGGCGCCGTTCAGCGTCTGCCGGAGGCGGTCGAGTTCCTCAGCGCGACCCACGAAGCTCCACCGACTCATTGGCGCAGCATATCGACGGAACCACCGCGAGTCCGGTAGCGCGCGGGGGTGAAGTTGAGTAGTCGTAGAGTTACCCGTGAGTACCGCAATTGTCCCGTTCCTGGCGCTGGCAGCCTTACTCTTCCGAAACCGGGTCCTGTCCTGGATCCTCGCCGCGACCGGCCGTGCCGGCCGCCCTGCCTCGGAGGCCGCCGCCTGATGATGCCCGGCCCGATCCCTGACCTCGGTACGTCCGAGGCCGCGATGCCTCCTGGCCGAGTCCGGTTTCCGAAGCGGCTCGGAGTGACTCGCACCAGCGCAAGCGAACCGCTGGCGGTGATCGCCGCGGGCCCGGCGGGCGCCGGTCGGGCGCAGGTACTCGCCGCCCTGCTGGGGCTCGACCCCGGAATGTTCGCCTGTCCGGCCGGCAGTCTGTTGGTGGTACGCCACGCCGCGGAACCCGCCAGAAACGCCTTCGTGCCCGGCTACCGGATGCCCCACTCCTACCGGCCGGACCTGCTGGCCGTCGGTCCGGCGCTGGCCAGGCCGCCGCGCCGGGTCGAGCTGTGCCTGCCCGAGCGGCTGCTGAAGCACTTCGCCCTCGTCGACACGCCGGACATCGCCACGCTCGGCGGCTGCGGTTCCGGCCTCCTACTCGACGCGGTCGGTCGGGCCGGCGCGTTCCTGTTCGTGATCGCGGCGGACCAGTCCTTCAACGCCGCCGAGCTGACCGTGCTCTCCGAGATCGCCGGGACCCCTGTCCAGGTCTTCTTCGCGGTCACGCCGGGTGCCGGCGGTTGGGCGGCCGGCGAGGGCGCGGCGGCGGGGCAGGGATCGGGGGAGCCCGGAGGTCAGGCGGTGGATCCGGTCGCGGTCACCGTCGAGGCGCACCGGGCCGCGCTGCTCACCGCCGTGCCCGGGCTGGCCGAGGCCCGCTGGTTCCCGATGGTCACCGGCGGCGAGGCGGACCTGAAACGGGCGCTGGTGGGCTGGGCTGCCGACGAGGGTCTGCGCCGGGGAAGCCTGGAGCCGCCGGAGCTGCCCGGCACCCACGGCCGGGTGCCGGTGCTGCCAGAACCGGGCGAGTGGGCCGAGCTGCTCGACCGGCGGACCAGCCTCGCCGCCCAGCGCATCCGGCAGCATCTCGCGCTGGAGTTGGCCGACATGCACCTGCGGGTGGTGCAGGAGATCGTCTTCGGCGTCGGCTGCGCTGGTCTGCCGGAGCTGCTCGATCGGGAGATGGCGGCGTTGTCGCTGCTGGCCACCGCGCAGAGCGACCACGACGTCCGCGAACTCGTCGCCGACGTCGCCGGTCGCCTCTTCGGCCTGCCACTGCCCGAGGCGATCCAACGGCGAATCCAGCAGGCGGTCCGCTGGAGTGTGGCCGACCACAACACCGGGCAGGAACTGGAGCGGGCGCTGCTCGTGACCAGTAACGCGGGTGTGACGTCGCTGAGCGGTCCGGGGGCCGTCGACATGCTGTCGGCCTATCCCACGACGGCCCGCACGGCGGTGCTTCCACGGGTGGCGGTGGCGCTGGCCGGCGGATGCTGGCAGCACTGGCGTACCCCCGGCAACAATGACACGAGCGCCGCTCGGGCCTGGGCCCAGCGGGCGCTTCGGGAGCTCGAACTGGAACTGTCGCGGGAGATCGCCCGCCGGTTCGAGGCGATCCGCCTCTCGCTCGGCACGGTGCTGTCGGATGCTGCTGAACACGGCATCCTGCTCGCCTGACGGCCCCGGTGTCCACCTCGCCGGCAGCGCCGGCGGGGCAGCGCCGCGTGCCGACAGGGCAACCGGTCGTGGTCACGGCGCGGCCGCCGGCGGCGATCCGGGCTGGTCCGGCGTTCCGGTTCCTCGGTTCCGCGGAACCGGTGGCACGATGGGGGGTATGGCGGCTCCGCAGGTTGCACCGGTCGAGACTCCGGACACCCATGAGGTGCCGGAACCCGACCGGCCGTGGGTGACGATCGTGTGGGACGACCCGGTCAACCTGATGACCTACGTGACCTGGGTGTTCCAGAAGCTCTTCGGCTACAGCCGGGAGAGGGCGGAGCAGCTCATGATGGACGTGCACCACAAGGGCAAGGCGGTGGTCTCCAGCGGCGCCCGGGAACGCATGGAACACGATGCCTCCCAGTTGCACGCGTACGGTCTCTGGGCAACGGTGGACCGGTCGTGAGCATGTTCCGCCGCCGGGGTGACCGCTATGTCGCCACCTTCGCCCTGGACGAGGTGCGGGTGCTGCGTAAGGTCGCCTCCGAGGTGGTCGGCCTGCTCACCGACGGCTTCGACCACGCCGACCCCGTCGTGTGCCGGCTCTTTCCCGAGGCGTACCCGGACGACGCGCCCGGCACCGCCGAGTTTCGCCGCTACACCGAGGGCGACCTGAAAACCGCCAAGATCGATCAGGCCGGTGCGATCCTGGCCGCGCTCCCCGGCGACGGCGGCGGGGAGGTGCGCCTGGACGCCGAGGCGGCCGAGGCGTGGCTGCGGGCGCTCAACGACGCCCGCCTGGCGATGGGCGTCCGGCTTGGGATCAAGGACGGCACGGACCTGGGCGAGGAGCTCGACGACGCGGTCGCGGAGGACCCGGCCTCCAGCCGAGTGTTCCAGCTTTCGGTCTACGCCTACCTCGGTTATCTCCAGGAGTCCCTGCTCAACGCCTTGATCGACTGATTGTGACCAGCGCCGCCTCGCGGGCGGCCACCACCGGCGCTAGGCTTGGCGGCGTGCTGAGCATCGACCGGTCGATCGTCGACACGATCGTCGCCCACGCTCGTCGGGATCACCCCGACGAGGCATGTGGCGTGGTTGCCGGCCCCGCCGGCAGCGACACCCCGACCCGGCACATCCCCATGGAGAATGCCGCCCGCTCGATGACGTTCTACGAGTTCGACTCGATGGAGCATCTGCGGGTCTGGCGGGAGATGGACGATCGGGACGAAGAGCCCGTCATCATCTACCACTCACACACCGCCACCGAGGCGTACCCGTCGCGGACGGACATCGCCTTCGCCGGTGAGCCTGGCGCACACTACCTGCTCGTCTCCACCCGCGAGCCCGACACGGAGGAGATCCGCTCCTTCCGTATCTCGGACGGGGTGGTGACCGAGGAGCCGGTGCGGATCCTCGACGCCGGGGTGGATCCGCACGCCGTGCAGTCATGCTTGTTCGGGCAGAGCCCGGCGACGGTCGACTACGAGTGTTCGGGCCGCTGACCTTCTCAGCCCCGCACCCTTCTCCGTCACCGAGCAACCCCTGATCTAGGAGTACGACACCATGGCCATCGAGGTTCGCATCCCCACCATCCTGCGCAGCTACACCGGCGGCGCGAAGGTCGTCGACGGCAGCGGCGACACGCTCAACGACCTGCTCACCGACCTGGATTCCCGGCACGGCGGGCTGCGCGGGCGGCTGGTCACCGAGGCCGGTGCGCTGCACCGCTTCGTCAACGTCTACGTCAACGACGAAGATGTCCGTTTCCTCGGCGCGCTGGACGCCAAGCTCAACGACGGCGACAGCGTCACCATCCTGCCCGCGGTGGCCGGCGGCGCGTTCGGCTTCGCGGCCGCGGCGGCGATCGCGCAGCACAACGCCGCCGGGCGCAGTGTGCCCGTCGCCGTGAGCTGAGGCGGCCCGCGATGGCGCGTTACGACAGCCTCCTGGACGCGTGTGGTGGTACGCCCCTGGTGGGGCTGCCCCGACTGTCACCGACGGCGCCCGACGGGGCGCCGCCGGTGCGGCTGTGGGCGAAGCTTGAGGACCGCAACCCGACCGGCAGCGTCAAGGACCGGGCGGCCCTGTTCATGGTCCGGGCCGCCGAGTCGGCCGGGCGGCTTCGGCCGGGCGACACCATCCTGGAGCCGACCAGCGGCAACACCGGTATCTCCCTGGCCATGGTGGCCAAGTTGCGCGGTTACCGGCTGGTGTGCGTGATGCCGGAGAACGTCTCCACCGAGCGGGTGCAGCTGTTGCGGATGTACGGCGCGGAGATCATTTTCTCGCCGGCGGCCGGTGGCTCCAACCAGGCGGTGACCACCGCCAAGCAGATTGCCGCCGAGCACCCGGACTGGGTGATGCTCTTCCAGTACGGCAACGAGGCGAACGCCCGGGCGCACTACGAGACAACCGGCCCGGAGCTGCTGCACGATCTGCCGACGGTCACCCACCTTGTCGCCGGCCTGGGCACCACCGGCACCCTGATGGGCACCGGCCGCTACCTCCGCGAGAAGGTCGAGGGCATCCAGATCATCGCCGCCGAGCCACGCTACGGCGAGTTGGTCTACGGCCTGCGCAACATCGACGAGGGGTACGTCCCCGAGCTCTACGACGCCACCGTGCTCACCCGGCGGTTCTCCGTCGGCACCCGGGACGCGGTGCTGCGCACCCGGCAGCTCGTGGAGGTGGAGGGTCTCTTCGTCGGCTTCTCCACCGGAGCTGTCCTGCACGCCGCGCTGGCCGTGGCGCACGAGGCGGTACGCGACGGGCGCCGCGCCGACGTGGCGTTCGTGGTCAGTGACGGCGGCTGGAAGTATTTGAGCACCGGGGCGTACGGCGGCACCCTCGCCGACGCCGAGGAGGCCCTAGAGGGGCAACTCTGGGCGTGACCTGCGGCGCGACCGACACGCGACGAGGGCTACCGGAACGCCACCGGTGGCCCTCGTCGCGTCGGTCGGTCCGCGTCGGCCACTCCGGTGATCGGTGGTCGATCGGACGGGCGAAACCGGTGTCACGTTGGTGACAACTTCCTGCAGATCATTCTTGCCCTTGCAGGGGCGGGCGTAGGCTACGCAGCGTGGCGTACGCGTCGGTAGTGATCACCGCCGGAGCGGCGGCAGGCACGATCGCTACCTACCGTGATAGCAGGACAACTCGATGCGACTGACCGTCCTGGGCTGTGCGGGCAGCTTCCCCGGACCTGAGGCACCCTGCTCGGCCTACCTCGTCGAGGCCGACGACTTCCGCCTCCTGGTCGACTTCGGGTCGGGTTCGCTGTCCACCCTTCAGCGTTACGCCGGGCTGCACGCCCCCGACGCGATCCTCCTGACCCACCTGCACTGCGATCACATGCTCGATGCGGCGACCTACGTGGTGGTCCGCCGGTACGCACCGGACGGCCCGTATCCGCCGCTGCCGGTCTACGCACCCGCCGGTGCCCCGGACCGGCTGGCTGCCGCCTACGGGCAGGAGGGCGGCACGGTCGAGGACGTGTACCACTTCTACGCCCTGCAACCCGGCACCTTTCCGATCGGTCCGTTCACCGTCACCGTCGACCGGGTGCTGCACCCGGTGGAAACCTACGGCGTCCGCCTGGAGCACGCCGGCCGGGTGCTCTGCTACTCCTCGGACACCGCACCCTGCGAGGCGCTGCTGCGCCTGGCCCAGAACGCCGACACCTTCCTCTGCGAGGCCAGCTACCTCGACGGCGTCGACAACCCGCCGGATCTCCATCTCACCGGCGGCGAGGCGGGCGAGGCGGCGGCCAAGGCCAATGTCGGGCGGCTGCTGCTGACCCACCTGGTCCCCGCCTGGGGCAGTGAGGCCCACACGGTGGCCGCCGCCTCGGCCGCGTACGCCGGTCCGCTGGAAGTGGTCCGCCCCGGCGCCAGCTACGAGATCTGACCCGCCCGGCGCGGGTTCGTGCCGCAGTGTTCGCCGACCGGCCAGCCGGACGTCTCTTGAACCTTCGCTGCCGCCCCCAGGGTGGAGGGCATGCGGATCGCCATCGTGACCGAGTCGTTCCCGCCGGACGTCAACGGTGTCGCGCACTCGGTCGTGCGGGCCGCCGAGCATCTGGTCGCCCGCGGCCACCAGCCGATCGTGATCGCACCCGCCCCACCCGGGGCGCTGCGCGGCGGCACCGACCGGTACCCCTACCCGGTGGTCCGCATCCCGAGCGTGCCGCTGCCCCGATACCAGGGATTCCGGCTCGGCGTGCCGACGAACAACCGGCTGGCCGGTGTGCTGCTGGAACACACGCCCGACGTGGTGCACCTGGCCAGTCCGTTCGTCCTCGGCGCTCGGGCGGCCGTGCTGGCGGCCCGGCACGGGCTGCCCACCGTCGCGGTCTACCAGACCGACGTGGCAGCCTACGCCCGCGCGTACCGGGTCGGCTGGGGCGAGGCCGCGGCCTGGCGGCGGCTGCGGGAGATCCACAACTCGGCGCGGCGCACACTGGCCCCCTCGACTCGGGCCGCCGCCGACCTCGCCGCCCACGGTGTCCAGCGGGTCTGGTTGTGGCGCCGGGGCGTCGACGCCGCGCGTTTCCATCCCGAGCGGCGCTGCCCGAGCCTGCGCCGGACACTCGCGCCCGACGGTGAACTCGTGGTCGGCTATGTCGGGAGGCTCGCTCCGGAGAAGCGGGTCGAACTGCTCGCCGGCACCGCGCGGCTGCCCGGTGTCCGGGTCGTCGTCGCCGGTGACGGTCCGGCCCGCCGCCAGCTCGAACGGGACCTGCCAGGAGTGCGTTTCCTCGGCGTCCAGCAGGGAGACGCGCTCGCCCGCCTCTACGCCAGCCTCGACGTGTTCGTGCACACCGGCCCGCACGAGACCTTCGGCCAGACCATCCAGGAGGCGCTTGCCAGCGGGGTGCCGGTGGTAGCGCCGGCCAGCGGCGGACCGGTCGACCTGGTCACGTCCGGGAGCACTGGGACCCTGGTGCCGCCCGAGGACGAGGCGGCGCTCGCCGAGGCGGTTGCGGCGCTCGCCGCCGACGCGCCCTGCCGCCGGGCGTACGGCCTCGCGGCGCGAGCGGCGGTCAGCGGCCGCAGTTGGGCCGCCGTCGGTGACGAACTCGTCGGGCACTACCGGGCCGCCCGGTCCGCGACCCCGGTCGTCGACCTGCCGGCGGCGTCGTGACCGGCACCATCCCGACCGGCACCATCCCGACCCGCACCACCGCCACCCGCACCACCCCGGCCGGCATCACCGCGTTGCCGGCTGGCACGACCGCCGACGCCCTGCGGATCGTCCGGCTGGCCACCTTCGTCACCGGACGTTCCGGCGGACTGCGCACCGCCCTGCAGCACCTCGGTGCGGGCTACCGCCGGGCCGGCCACGAGCCGGTGCTCGTCGTGCCCGGCCGCCGCGACGGCGACGAGCTGCACCCGTGGGGGCGGGTGATCACTTTGGCCAGCCCGCCGCTGCCGCACAGCGGCGGCTACCGGCTGCTCACCGGCCGGCAACGGCTGTCGCGGCTGTTGGCCACGCTCGCACCCGACCGGTTGGAGGTCTCCGACCGGTCGACGCTGCGCTGGACCGGGGACTGGGCGCGGGCCCACGGGGTGCCGTCGATGATGGTCTCGCACGAGTCCCTCAGCGGCCTGTTCGGCGCGTGGGGGGTGCCCGGACCGGTCGGTCGGCGGCTCGCCGACCGGCTCAACGCCGACACGGCCCGCCGGTACGACCGGATCGTCTGCACCACGCGATGGGCCGCCGAGGAGTTCACCCGTATCGGGGCTCCGCAGGTGGACCTCGTGCCGCTCGGCGTGGATCTGGACACCTTCCATCCCGACCGGGCAACCCCGGCGGTCCGGGCGCGGTACGCCGACCCGACCGAGGTGCTGCTGGTGCACTGTGCCCGGCTCTCTGTGGAGAAGCGGCCCGAGCTGGCTGTCGGCGCGTTGGCGGAGCTGCGGCGGGCCGGCGTACCAGCGGTGCTGGTGATGGTCGGTGACGGGCCGCGCCGGCCGGCGCTGCTGCGGCGCGCGGCCGACCTGCCGGTGACCTTCACCGGCTTCCTGCCCGACCGGTGCGCGCTGGCGGCGTTGATGGCCAGCGCCGACGTGGTGCTGGCCCCCGGTCCGGTGGAGACCTTCGGCCTGGCCGGACTGGAGGCGCTGGCCTGTGGCACGCCGGTGGTGGCCAATGCCGCCAGCGCGTTGCCCGAGGTGCTCGGTGCGGGAGGGCTCGCTGTCCACGGCACCCCCGCGGCGATCGCCCGGGCCGTCGGGCGGCTCCTGGAACTCCCCCGGGCGGAGCGCCGGACGGCCGCTCGTCGGCGGGCCGAGCAGTTCGGGTGGCCGACGGCGACCACCGGATTCCTCCGCGCGCACGGCACCACGACTACGAGGCAGGGCCGGGCGGCGGACACCCGGGGACGGTGCGATCAGCGCACCACATAGGGTGCAGGGATGGCGCGACCTGACGGGCGGCGACCCGACCAACTTCGACCGGTGACCCTGACCCGCGGCTGGAGCGCCCACCCGGAGGGGTCGGTGCTGGTGGAGTTCGGCGCGACCCGGGTGCTCTGCACGGCGAGCGTCACCGAGGGCGTGCCCCGCTGGCGGCGAGGCTCCGGACTGGGCTGGGTCACCGCGGAGTACGCGATGCTGCCCCGGGCCACCAACACCCGGTCCGACCGGGAGAGCGTCAAGGGCCGGGTCGGTGGGCGTACCCACGAGATCTCCCGGCTGATCGGCCGGAGCCTGCGCGCGGGCATCGACCTGAAGGCGCTCGGCGAGAACTCGATCGTGCTCGACTGCGACGTCCTGCAGGCCGACGGCGGCACCCGGACCGCCGCGATCACCGGCGCGTACGTGGCCCTGCACGACGCGGTGCACTGGCTCGCCGCGCGCAAGGCCCTTAGCGGCAAGCCGGAGATGGTGATGCACCGTTCGGTGGCCGCGATCAGCGTCGGACTGATCGGTGGGGAGCCGCGCCTGGACCTGTGCTACGAAGAGGACGTGGCCGCCGAGGTCGACATGAACGTGGTCTGCACCGGCTCCGGCGATTTTGTCGAGGTGCAGGGCACCGGCGAGGCCGGCGTCTTCGCCCGGGAGCAGTTGGACGCCCTGCTCGACGTGGCCGTCCTGGGCTGTCTGGACCTGGCCGAAGCCCAGCGGAAGGCGCTGCTTCGATGAACAAGGTCCTGCTCGCCACCCGCAACCGCAAGAAGCTGATCGAGTTGCAGCGGATTGTGGACGCTGCGCTCGGCGCGCACCGGGTCGCCCTGATCGGACTGGACGACGTCGAGGCGTATCCCGAGCTGCCGGAGACCGGGCTGACCTTTGGTGAGAACGCGCTGATCAAGGCGCGGGAGGGCTGCCGGCGCACCGGGCTGCCGACGATCGCCGACGACTCCGGGCTGGCCGTGGACGCGCTCAACGGGATGCCGGGGGTGTTCAGCGCCCGCTGGGCCGGGCGGCACGGCGCCGACCAGGCCAACCTTCAGTTGGTGCTCGACCAGGTCGGCGACGTGCCGGACGAGCATCGGGGCGCCTCCTTCGTCTGCACCGTCGCGTTGGTGCTGCCCGGCGGCAAGGAGCATCTCGTCGACGGCCGGCAGGCGGGCCGGCTGCTGCGCGCCCCACGTGGCGACGGCGGCTTCGGCTACGATCCGATCTTTCTCGGCGACGGCCAGGATCGCACCAACGCCGAGTTGAAGCCCGAGGAGAAAGACGCCATCAGCCACCGCGGCAAGGCGCTGCGGGAGCTGGCTGCCCTGGTGGCCAAGGTGCTCCCGCCGGCCGCCTGAACGACGACGCAGGCGAGATCCTGCCGGGGCGCCCGCTCAGCACGATCGGCTAGCCGAGGGCACCCAGCTCGACTTCGATGGCGGCGCGGAGGTCGGGGCTGGCCAGCACGGCGCGGGCGGCCTCCATCACCGGGGCGAGGAAGACATCCGGCCCGGGTTCGCCGGCCGCCGGACCGAGCGCGGCGACGGCCGCCCGGCCGGCCGGCGACGGCGTCAGCGGCGCCCGCAGCTGCAATCCGCGGACCGCGGCGAGCAGTTCCACCGCGAGCAGGCTGGTCAGGTTGTCCAGTACCGTTCGCAGCTTCTTGGCCGCCGCCCAGCCCATCGAGACGTGGTCCTCCTGCATGCCGCTGGTGGGCAGCGAGTCGACCGAGGCGGGCGCGGCCAGCCTCCGGTTCTCCGCGACGATCCCGGCCGCCGTGTACTGGGCGATCATCAGCCCGGAGTTGACGCCCGCGTCGGGGGAGAGAAAGGCCGGCAGGTCCCGGGACCGGGTCACGTCCAGCAGCCGGTCCACCCGGCGCTCGGCGATCGCACCCACCTCGGCGGCGGCGATGGCCAGGAAATCCGCTGCGAAGCCCAGCGGAGCGCCGTGGAAGTTGCCGGTCGACTCGACCTGGCCGTCCGGCAGCACCACCGGGTTGTCCACCACCGAGACCAGCTCGCGGGCGGCGACGGTGCGGACGAAGTCCAGCGTGTCCCGGGCCGCGCCGGCGACCTGCGGGGCGCAGCGCATCGAGTACGCGTCCTGCACCGCGTGCGCCAGGTCGTCGCGGTGCGAGTCCATCACCGCCGAGTCCTGCAACAGCCGGTGGATGTTGGCGGCCGAGACGCCCTGCCCGGGGTGCGGGCGGATGGCGTGCAGCTCCGGCCGGAACGGTCGCTCCGAGCCGAGCATCGCCTCGATCGCCAGCGCGGCGGTCACGTCGGCCATGGTGAACAGGTGTGCCGCGTCGTGGATCGCCAGCAGCAGCATGCCGAGCATGCCGTCGGTGCCGTTGATCAGCGCCAGCCCTTCCTTGGCGGCCAGCTGTACCGGGGTGAGGCCGGCCCGGTTCAGCGCGTCCGCGGCGAGCATCCGGCCGCCGTCCGGGCCGAGCACCCAGCCCTCGCCGAGCAGCACCAGCGCGCAGTGCGCCAGCGGTGCCAGGTCGCCGGAGGCGCCCAGCGATCCGTGCTCCGGCACCCACGGGGTGACGTCGTGGTTGAGCAGGTCCACCAGGGCTTCGGCGACCAGCGGTCGTACTCCGGAGTGCCCCAGCGCCAGCGACCGCACCCGCAGCAGCATCATCGCCCGCACCACCTCCCGGGGCATCGGTGCGCCCACCCCGGCGGCGTGCGAGCGGATCAGCGCGTGCTGCAACTCGGCGCGGCGCTCGGGGGCGACGAAGGTGTTGGCCAGCGCCCCGAAGCCGGTGGACACGCCGTAGACGGGGCGGCCCGCGGCTTCGATGCCCGCCACGATGGCCCGGCTGGTCGCCATCGCGTCGATGGTGGCCGGGGCGAGCACGATCCTGGCGGTGCCCCGGGCCACGGCGAGCACGTCGGCGGGGGAGATCCCGGTGGGCTGGATGGTCACGGTCATCGCGGAACTCCGTTGTGCAGAACCTGGCGGATCAGGGGTACCCCGGGCCGGTAGGCCAGGTGCAGGTGGGACGGGGCGTCGAGGATGACCAGGTCGGCGCGGGCGCCGGGCCGCAGCACACCGACGTCGTCGCGGCGCAGTGCCCGCGCGCCACCGGCGGTCGCTGCCCACACCGCCTCCGCCGGGGTCATCCGCATCTCGCGTACGGCCAGCGCGATACAGAACGGCATCGACGAGGTGTACGACGAGCCGGGGTTACAGTCGGTGGCCAGCGCCACGGTGACGCCGGCGTCGAGCAGCCGGCGCGCGTCGGGATAGGGCGAGCGCGTGGAGAACTCGGCGCCGGGCAACAGGGTGGCGACGGTCCTGGTGTGCCCGCCTTCGTGGCACGTGCAGTCGAACCGGGTCGATGCCAGCGCGTCGACGTCGGCGTCGGTCAGGTGGGTGCAGTGGTCCACGCTGGCCGCGCCCAACTCCACCCCGAGTCGCACGCCCGGACCGTGGCCGAGCTGGTTGGCGTGTACCCGAACGTCCAGGCCGACCGCCTGCCCGCAGGTCAGGATCGCCCGGGCGTGGTCGGCGTCGAAGGCGCTCCGCTCGCAGAACACGTCGATCCAGCGGGCGTACGGCCGGGCGGCAGCCAGCATCGGCCCGCAGACCAGCCCCACGTACTCGTCGGGGCGGTTGGCGTACTCGGGCGGAACCACGTGTGCGCCGAGGAAGGTGGTCTCCCCGGTGACCTCGGCGGCGATCCGCAACGAGCGGGCCTCGTCGGCGACGGTGAGGCCGTACCCACTCTTGATCTCGATGGTGGTGGTGCCCTGCCGCAGTGCCTCGGCGCGCAGCCGCCGCACGGTGGCGCGCAGTTCGCCGTCACTGGCGGCGCGGGTGGCGCCGACCGTGGTCCGGATGCCGCCGCCGGTGTACGGCTGCCCCGCCATCCGGGCGGCGAACTCGGCGGCGCGGTCCCCAGCGAAGACCAGGTGGGCGTGGCTGTCCACGAAACCGGGCAGCACCGCCGCACCGTGGGCGTCGATCCGCCGCTCGGCGGCCGGCGCGTCCGCGGCCGGGCCGACCCAGGCCACCTCGCCGTGCTCGACGAGCAGCGCCGCCCGACGACGGATGCCCAGCGGCCCGGCCTCGCCCCGACCAGCCTCGTTGGTGACCAGCTCACCGATGTTGTCCACCAGCAGACCTGTCATCGGGCGACCGCCGCGATCGCGGTGGCCAGTTCCTGCGGCACGTCGAGCGTCACGTGGTGACCGTCGTGGACCAGGACCCGCCCGTCCACCACCACCTGCGTGACGTCGGCGGCGCTCGCCGCGAACCAGACACCCGCCGGAGCCACCCCGGCGGTGCGAACGCTGTCCAGCCGCACCGTGACCAGGTCGGCGCGGTCACCCACCGCGATCCGGCCGGCGTCGGTCCAGCCCAGCGCGGCGTGCCCGGTCTCGCTCGCCGTGCTCAGCAGGTCCGCCGGGGCGAAGTGGCCGCGCCGCCGGGTACGTAGCCGCTCGTCCAGCTCGACGGCCCGGGCCTCCTCGAACGGGTCGATCACGGCGTGGCTGTCGCTGCCCAGGCTGAGCGGGATCCCGGCGTCGGCCATCCGGCGGGCCGGTCCGATGCCGTCGGCGAGGTCCCGCTCGGTGGTCGGGCAGAGGCAGACCCCGCTCCGGGCCTCGCCGAGCAGGCCCACGTCGGCACTGGTGGGATGGGTGGCGTGCACCGCCGTGGTGGACCGGCGCAGGACCCCGTGCTCGGCGAGCAGGCCGGTCGGGGTGCGGCCGTGCACCGCTCGGCAGGCGTCGTTCTCGGCGGGCTGCTCGGAGAGGTGCACGTGCAGCGGCGCGTCGCGGTGCACCGCCCAGGCGGCGACCGTGGCGAGCTGGTCGGCCGGCACGGCACGGACGGAGTGGATCGCCGCGCCCATCCGCGCGTGCCCGCCCTCGGGGGTGAACGCGTCGACCCGCTCCGCCCAGCGTGTCGCGTCGCCGTCGCCGAAGCGCTGCTGTGGTCCGGTCAGCGGCTGACCGTCCACAGTGGCAGTCAGGTAGCAGGCGTCCAGCAGGGTCAACCGGATGCCGGCCTGCGCCGCCGCCGCGACCAGCGCCGCTCCCATCACGTTCGGGTCGGCGTACGGGGTGCCGCCCGGCCCGTGGTGCAGGTAGTGGAACTCGCCGACACCGGTGATGCCGGCCAGCGCCATCTCGGCGTAGACCGCCCGCGCCAGCGCCAGATAGGAATCCGGATCCAGTCGGGTGGTGACGGCGTACATCTGGTCGCGCCAGCTCCAGAAGTCACCGCGCCCTCCGTGGGTGCGTCCGCGCAGCGCCCGGTGGAAGGCGTGCGAGTGGGCGTTGGCCAGCCCCGGCAGCGTCAGCCCCGGCAGCCGTACCGCGTCGACCAGCACGTCGACGCCGGCATCCGGGTGGCCGGCGGGCGTCAGCGGGGTCACCCCGGTGATCCGGTCGTCGACCGTCTCGATCAGCACGTCCGCGGTGGGCTCGGCCTGCTCGGGCAGCCACGCGTACTCGGCGAGCCAGCGGGTCGAGGTCATCCGGTCAGATCCTCAAGTACCCGGGCCAGGGCGGTCACCCCGGCGGCGCAGTCGGCGTCGGTGGCCGACTCGGCGGGGGAGTGCGACACGCCGGTGGGGTTACGGACGAAGAGCATCGCCGTGGGAACATGCGCGGCCAGCACCCCCGCGTCGTGGCCCGCGCCGGTGGGCAGCACCGGGGCGTGCAGCAGCCGCGCCAGCCGGTCGGCCAACCCGCCGTCGAAGGCCACCAGCGGGGTCGCCGACTCCTCGACCATGGTGACCTCGGTGCCGTCGCGCCGGGCCCGTTCGGCGGCCTTGGCGCGGACCGCCTCCACCAGGCCGGTCAGCGTCTCCGGCTCGGCGGCGCGGGCGTCCAGCCAACCGGTCACCCGGGACGGGATCGCGTTCGTCGCGTTCGGCGTCACGGCCACCCGGCCGACGGTGGCGTGGGCGTCGCGCAGCCGGGCCTCCTTGTTCGCGGCGAGCACCGTGAACGCGTACGTGAGCATCGGGTCGCGGCGGTCGGCCATCCGGGTCGTACCGGCGTGGTCTCCCTCGCCGGTGACCTCGAAGCGCCAGCGGCCGTGCGGCCAGATCGCGTTGGCCACCGCGACCGGCGCGGCCTGGTCGACCAGCGCGCGGCCCTGCTCGACGTGCAGTTCCACGAAGGCGGCCAGCCGGCCGAGCAGCGCCGGGTCGGCACCCGCCGGCCGGTCACCCAGCGCCTCGGCGAGGCTCACCCCGGCCGTGTCGCGCAGCCCGGCCGCCCGCTCCACGCCGATCTGCCCGGTGAGCAGCCGCGAACCCAGGCACGGTACGCCGAACCGTGCCCCTTCCTCCTCGACGAACGCGCCGACGACCAGCGGCCGGGCCGGTGCGACGCCGGCCGTGCGCAGCTCGTCCACGGCGAGCCAGGCGCTGACGATGCCCAGCGGCCCGTCGTACGCCCCGCCGTGCGGCACCGAGTCGAAGTGGCTGCCGGTCAGCACCGCGTCCCTGGCGTCCGGGTCTCCCCACCAGGCGAACAGGTTGCCGTTGCCGTCCTCGGTGACGGGCATGCTGCGCGCCTCGGCCTGCGCCCGGAACCAGTCGCGTAGCCGCAGCTCGGGCTCGGTGAACGCGTAGCGCAGGTAGCCGCCGCTGACCGGGTCCCGCCCGATCGGCGCGATCTCGTCCCACAACTTCCGGAACCTGTTCGGAAGCGGCCCTTCCTCTACCGTATGCGTGAACAAGAGCCCTCCCTTACTCCGCCATCGGGATGCGGACGCCGGTGTGCGGGGTGTCGTAGCCGGCGTCGACGTGCCGGATGACGCCCATCGCCGGGTCGTTGGTCAGCACCCGCTCGATCTTCTGCCCGGCCAGGGCGCTGCCGTCGGCGACGCAGACCTGGCCGGCGTGGATGGAGCGGCCGATACCCACCCCGCCGCCGTGGTGCAGGGAGACCCAGGACGCCCCGCTCGCGGTGTTGACCAGCGCGTTGAGCAGCGGCCAGTCGGCGATCGCGTCGGAGCCGTCGGCCATCGCCTCGGTCTCCCGGAACGGGCTGGCCACGCTGCCGCAGTCCAGGTGGTCCCGGCCGATCACCAGCGGTGCGCTCAGCTCGCCGGAGGCGACCATCTCGTTGAACCGTACGCCTGCCCTGTCCCGTTCGCCGTAGCCGAGCCAGCAGATCCGGGCCGGCAGGCCCTGGAAGGCGACCCGCTCGCCAGCCAACCGCATCCACCGGGCGAGCGACTCGTTTTCCGGGAACAGCTCCAGGATCGCCCGGTCGGTGGCGGCGATGTCGGCGGGGTCGCCGGAGAGCGCCGCCCACCGGAACGGGCCCCTGCCCTCGCAGAACAGCGGCCGGATGTACGCCGGCACGAAGCCGGGGAAGTCGAACGCCCGGTCGTACCCGCCGAGACGTGCCTCCCCCCGGATCGAGTTGCCGTAGTCGAAGACCTCCGCGCCGGCGTCGAGGAAGCCGACCATCGCCTCGACGTGTTTCGCCATCGACTCCCGGGCCCGTTCGGTGAACTCGGCCGGCTTGGCCTTCGCGTAGTCCTCGGCGTCGGCCGGCTCCACCCCCTCCGGCAGGTACGACAGCGGGTCGTGCGCGCTGGTCTGGTCGGTGACGACGTCGACCGGCACACCCCGGCGCAGCACCTCCGGGAAGACCGTGGCGGCGTTGCCGACCACCCCCACGCCGAGCGGACGCCGATCCCGCTTCGCCGCGAGGACCCGCTCGACCGCGTCGTCCAGGCCGTCGGCGATCTCGTCGAGATAGCGGTCGTGCCTGCGCCGCTCCAGCCGGCCGCGGTCCACGTCCACGATCAGGCAGGCGCCGCCGTTCAGGGTGACCGCGAGGGGCTGCGCCCCGCCCATCCCGCCGCACCCGGCGGTCAGCGTCAGCGTGCCTGCCAGGGTGTTGTCGAAGCGCTTGGCGGCGACAGCGGCGAACGTCTCGTAGGTGCCCTGCAGGATGCCCTGGGTGCCGATGTAGATCCACGACCCGGCGGTCATCTGGCCGTACATGGTCAGGCCGAGCTGCTCCAGGCGGCGGAACTCCGGCCAGGTGGCCCAGTCGCCGACCAGGTTGGAGTTGGCCAGCAGCACCCGCGGCGCCCACTCGTGGGTACGCATGACGCCGACCGGCCGGCCCGACTGCACCAGCATCGTCTCGTCGTCGCGCAGGTCGGTCAGCGTTCGCACCAGGGCGTGGTACGACGGCCAGTCCCTGGCAGCCTTCCCGGTGCCGCCGTAGACGACCAGGTCGTCGGGGCGCTCGGCCACCTCCGGGTCGAGGTTGTTCATCAGCATCCGCAGCGCCGCCTCCTGCGGCCAGCCTCGGGCGCTGCGCTCGCTGCCGCGCGCGGCACGGATGGGTGCGCTGCCGGGCGTGCCCTGTCTGATTGCGCTGCCGGGCGTGCCCCGGGTGGGTTGCGTCATCGCGGGACTCCTCCTAACCGAGGAACAACTGTCGACGGGTGGCCGAGGCTTCGAACACCTCCAGCCGCCGCTGGGTCTCGGCCGGCGCGGCGTCGCAGATCGCCTGGAGCAGCACCATGGCCAGGGTCATCGGGGCGGTGTGCAGGTCGAAGACGAGCTGCGCGCCGACCGCCGCGGGCAACACCAGGTCGGCGTACTCGGCGGCCGGGCTCACCGGCGAGTCGGTGATCGCGACCACCGTCAGCCCCGCCTCGCGGGCCTCGCGCAGCGCGTCCAGGGTCTCCCGGGGGTAGCGGGGCAGCACGAAGGCCAGCATGGCGGTCGCCCCGGCCTCGGCGGCCTGCTCCACCCGGTCGGCGAGCAGGCTGCCGCCGTGGTCGAGCACCCGGACGTCCGGATGTACCTTGGCCGCGAAGTAGGCGAAGTAGGCGGCGAGCGGCGCGGCGGCCCGCAGACCGAGCACCGGCAGCGGTCGGCTGGCGGCGAGCAGCCGCCCGGTCCCGGCGATCCGCTCCCGGTCGGCGAGCTGTCCGGCCAGCCGGTCCAGGTTGCCGACTTCGGCGCGTACCGCCTGCTGGAGCTCGTTGCCGGCGGCGGCCGGACCGGGCGCGGCGGCGGTCAGCTCGCGCAGCCGGCGGCGCAGCGCGGGATAACCGTCGTGGCCCAGCGCCACCGCGAACCGGGTGACCGACGGCTGGCTGACCCCGGCCAGTTCGGCGACCTCGGCGGCGGAGAGGTAGCCGACGGCGGGAGCGTGCTGCACCAGGCAGTGCGCGATGCGCCGTTGCGTCGGAGTCAGCCGGACCCCGTCGAACAGGCCGACGACCCGTTCGGTCGGCGCGATGGCAGCTCCCTCATTCATTCCATGACTCTATGCATGAAAACTTTCACCAGGCAAGCTGTCCTGTGCGATCTACTGTGGACCAATGCTGAGCTGCGGATTCGGCGTGATCACCCGGAGTGCGGTGACCGGTGGTCAGGGTGAGGTACGACGAGTCGATAGGATCCGCACGGCGGTCGAGCAGAGGAGTTGCCATGCAGCCGGAGGGCCCGTACCGGTACACCCACCTGCTGGGCGGGTCGCCGGTCGGCAAGGCGTGGGCCGCCATCGACGGGCAGGGCCGCCTGGTCACGGTGGCCGTCCTGGACGCCACGGTCGCCGCCACTGCGGGCTGGCGCGAAGCCTTCGCCGGGATGGCCAACAACCTCGCCCAGACCACCGGTGGCGCCCCCTTCACGTACGCGGACTTCTCGGCCGCCGCGCCCTGGGTCGCCTACTCCGCCGAGAGCGGGCCGGCGGCAGAGAAGCTCTTCCGCGCCCTCGAAGTCGACTACCAGCCCGTGCCCACAGTTGTCCCGCAGCCGATATCGGGTCCGCCACAACCGGTGTCGGGCGCCCCGCAGGCGGCGAGCCTGATCTCGCCTCAGCCGGTCTACCCGGACCCGGTCTCGGGCGCGCCGACCTCGCCCGATCGTGGCCCGTCCTTCGATGACCCGTTCGCCGCGCAGGTCCGCCGGATCAAGCCTTCTGCCCCGCCCAAGCGGCAGACCGGCCTCTGGATCGCGGTGTCGGTGCTGTTCCTGGTGGCCGCCGTCGGTGGCGGAGCCGGTATCTGGGCGGTCGCTGCGGGCGAGCCGGACACCGCGCCGACAGTCGGCGCACCGACCGCGACTCCGCCTCCACCCGGACTCAAACCCTGGGCGGCAGCCGCGCCTCGGAGTGCCGAGGAGCACGCACTCGCCACCGTGGCACCCTCGATGGTCTTCCTGGAGGCCATCCTCACCGGGTACGTCCGCGGCGGACAGGACGACACCCTGCTGCATCCCGAGCCGTTCACCTTCAGTCGGCGTTGTAGCGGGGTCGTAGTCAACCACGATGGGCACGTACTCACCAACGGCCAGTGCGTACAGCCCACTTCGGACATCCTGCGCGAGCATGCGCTCGACGCCTTGGCCAAAGCCCTCGTCGCTGACGGCACGTTGAAGGCGGACGACGTCCAACGCTACGTCCGGACCCGGCTCGCCAGCACCGCGTTCACCGGGCCCGAACCCGGCACCGAACCCGATAGCAGGCTCTTCGCGCAGCTGAACGTCGCCGTGGGCGACCTGACCGAGAATCCCGCAATTCCTGGCAGCGTCATCCAGGCTCTCAGCCTCGCCGAGGGCAACCTTGCCCTGGTCAAGCTTGACCAAGGTGAACTCCCCGCCGCCGAACTGAACAACTCGGCCACAATCGCCTCGGGTACTTCGCTGCAGGTGCTGGGTTACGGCACCGCCGACACCGCCTACCGATCCGCCACCTACACGGTTCTGTCCGCACCGGTCCGGGTGACCGAAGTGGACATCGAGTCGTCGGCGTACCAGATCAGCGAAGATGTCGGCGCCTATTCCCGCGGTGGGATAGCGATCGACCCGCAGGGCCGGGTGGTCGGCATGCTCGACAACGATCTGCTGCAGCCCAACCGCCCGAACCGCCTGGTGGTGCCGGTGTCGAGGATGAGTGAACTGCTCAGCGCCGCGGGCGTCGAGAACAGCCTCGCCGAGCCTGACCGGCTCTACCGCAGCGCTCTCGACGCGTACTTCGCCGGCGACGAAACCGGGGCCGCTCCACAGCTCACGGAGGTTGTGGAACGTTCGCCCACCAACGTACTGGCGCAGATGTACCGGGAGGCCGCGGTCGCGGCCGGCGGCGATGAACCGTCCCGCCCTGGCTGGGTGGTGCCGCTGCTCGTCGCCGCCGCTGCCGCCCTCGTAGGTGGGATCGGTACGCTGGCCTGGTCGCGCTTGCGAATGCGTCAGCGCTAGCCGGCGCCCTGCTGTGGTTGACCGCGAACTCACACACGTAGATGATCTCGCGCGAGGTGCTGTCCCAGCTCAGCGAGGAGTGGTAAAGGGAGACGGCGCCGTGACTCAGGTCGATCCGGGCTGGCGCCGTAGAACCCACGGGCGGCGTCGTAGGTCAATCCGTGGAGCTGGTCAGCACCGGGGCCAGGATCAAATCGAGCAGCGGTGTCAGCTTGCGGGCGTACTCGGTGGTGATGTGGTTTCCGTCGCGTCGGACGACGACGCCACCCACGAAGATTGGGCAGCGCCCCGCTCTGCAGAACCAATCCGTGGTGGCTATGTGCCAGGACCCCTTCCCGTGCCAGATCCGTCGGTCGGCCTCCGCGTAGGACCGGTACTCGTCCGAGAGCGTCGAAACGCAGTCGCCGGGGGCCGACAACCGAGTGACGCATGTTCTCGGGTCCAGGCCGGGAGGCGGCGGCTGCAGGGCAACGACCCTTCCTGCCGTCGCGAGCCACGCTTCCTTGGCGGTACGTGTGGCTCGTTCCCATTCGGGCAGTGACGGGTTGCCGCCAGTCAGGGTGAACCGTTGGCGGTAGGCGTTGCTCACGAACACCAGATCGGGCCGCCGGTTGTCGACGAATGTCCGCACTATCTGCCGATGCCCGGGACAGGCTCGGGTGATGCTCTCGACGGGGGAGGTTGTTTCCGAGGCGAGGAACGGGCAACCGGCGTAGGTCAGGTCCTGGACCACCCAGTCGGCGGGTTCCAGCACACCCCGCACCAGCGGCAGCCAGGCGGTCGCGATGGAGTCCCCGACAACCACGGCCAGCCTACGAGGACGGGGTGTCGTGACGGCACAGTCATTGCCGTCCGGGATGGCTGGCCGGCAACCCTGTCCTTCGCCGCGGGTAAAGCCCTGGCTGCTCAGTTGTTCCGGAGGAGGTGTCAGCACCGGCCAGTCGGTGGTGCCCAGCGCCGCGCGGATCTGTCCGGTCAACTCGTACTGCGAGGTAACGACAGCCGCTTCTCTCGCACCCTGCGGCGCTGGTGGCGGGATTGCGACCGCGGCGACCGCGGCTACCCCGGCGGCCAGCGTCACCAGGATCGCGACCCGCAGAACCAGTGCCGGTACGCCTCGCTGAGGCGGCGTTGTCGGCTGTCGCCGCGCCAACCACGACGACCGGCGCACCGGGTCCTCCACCAGGTGGTAGGAGAGCACAGACAGCAGACCTGTGCCGGCGAGCGTGAGCAACTGCGTGGCAGAGCCATTGGCGGGCAGCGCGGCTCCGATGAGGACAAGCAGCGGGAAGTGCCAAAGGTAGAGCGAGTAGGAGATGTTCCCGACGTAGCGTACGACTGGGTTTGTCAACGGGAACATGAGCCGCTGCCCGCCGACGCCTCCGACGATGACCAAGGCCGTGGAGATCACCGTCAGGAGCGCACCCGGCACCGGCATGGGGGTCTGCGCCGCGATGCTCAGCACCGAGACGACCAGGCCGGTCAGCCCCAGCCACTGATAGGCCGGGCGGACCGGTGCCGGTATGCGGGCAAGCAGCGGTGCCGCCACGGCCAGCAGCGCGCCGATTCCCAGTTCCCAGGCCCGGGAGAAGGTCGAGAAGTAGGCGGCCGTAGGGCGATGGTCGACCTCCCGGAGGGCGAACACGATGGAGCCGAGGACGATCGCCCCCAGGACGGTACCCAGCGCCCACCGCGACCGGTTCGGGTCCCGCCACCGCCGGGCGGCCAATCCCAGCACCGTCACCAGCAGCACCGGCCAGACCAGGTAGAACTGCTCCTCCACGGCAAGGGACCAGTAGTGCTGTAGCGGCGAGACCGGTCCGTCGGTCTGCCAGTAGTCCGTGTCGGTGGCGGCGAAGCGCCAGTTGGCCGCGAAGAGCCCGGCCCAGAGGGCGTCCCAGGCCGCCGATCTGACCCGCTCGCCCAGGAACAGCAGCGACGACGCGAGGAGCGTGCTCACCAGGACCAGCATCGCCAACGGCAGGATCCGCCGAACCCGCCGGCGGTAGAAGTCCGCGAAGGAGATCCGTCCCGTACGGTCGTGCTCGGTGAGCAGCAGCCCTGTGATCAGAAAGCCGGAGATCACGAAGAAGACGTCGACACCGACGAACCCGCCGGCCGGCCAGCGGAAGACGTGTTCCAGGATCACCACCACGACCGCGACGGCGCGTAGCCCCTGGATGTCCGGCCGGAAGCCGCTTTCGGGAGCCTGAGCCCGGTCAGTCTCGGGCATCGGTCTTGGCTCGGCCGATAGACGGCCGGCCAGCCAGCCGGCGGACCGTAGCCAGCGGCCCCGGACGATGCTCGGCCGCCGCCGGCCCTCGGGCCCCAACGGGATTCGTCGATCCTGACACGCAAGTGGTCAGCACCATCAGGGCGAAGATCCAGGTCAGCCCGTCGACCGAGAGTGGGTTCCAGACCACCTCGGTGAATGAGTAGATCACGAACAGCGCCACTGGCGCCTTGGCGGAGAACGCCCGGTCGTCGATCACCGGCGCGCGCAGCAGGGTGACCAGCAGGAGGCCCCACAGGGTCAACGCGACGAAACCACCCGAGAAGATCGCCAGCACGTAGCCCGAGTGGAAGAAGTGGTGCGGTGCGTCGCCGACGTCCCGGAGGTAGTACCACTTGGATACGCCGACACCGATGCCCTCCGCACCGGAGATGTACTCGCGGACGTGAATCCAGATGTTGCCGCGGTTGCTCAAGGTGCTCCTGGACGCGCTCCAGGTCAGGTAGATGGCCGTTGCCGCGGCCCCGACCACGAGAGCTGCGCAGAGGGCGACGTTGATTCGCGGGTACGGTCGCCGCCGTTCGAGGAGAAAGGCGCCGAAGACCCACACAACCACTGCGGCGAGGGCCATATAGCTGGTCCGGGATCCGGTCGCGACGATGACCAGCAGGCAGAACGCCAGCACCGCCACCCGCTCCACCCCTCGCAGCGCGCATACGGCAGCGACCAGGGTGAACGAGGTGATCAGAGCGATGTAGTTCTCGGAGTCGTAGAAGCTCCTGAACAATCCGCCCGCCAGCGAGCATTTCTCCAGATGCCCGACGGTGCAGGCTCGCCATGCCTGTTCGTACCCGGCCGTCGGGATCGTCAGCACCGACAGCACAGCCAGTCCGGTGTACGCCATGGCTCCGAGGCTCACCGTGGCACCTGCCCCCAGCAGCCACAGCGCGAGCAGCAACAGCCCCGCAGCGATGTACGCCGGAATCCGCGCCCCGTACACGCCGTCACCGGTGAGGACATCCACGCTCACGCACCAGAGGAGCAGCGCGCCACCCAGCCCCAGACAGACCTGACGCCAGACCTCGGGCGGGCCCGCCAGCCGCCCTCGGCGCGTGACGAGTAGCCAGGCGACCAGTGTGAGCACCAGCAGGCCGATGAACGCCGAGGACCGGCTACCGGCGATCACTGGCGCGGCGTTCGCGAGAACCCCGAATCCGATGACCGCGATGGCAGTCCTGCCGCCGGTGAAGGCGGTGGCGACGGCTCCCCGCTCGTGGATCAGCCAAGCGGCCGACGCGAGACCACCCGCGCTGAGCAGGACACCGAAGAGTGTGGTCACCTCAGAGCCTTTCCATCGGACGTGGCGTAGCGAGTTTGCCGGCCGGGTCGCGGCGGACGGCCGTGACGAGGCATCCCCAGAGGAGTACGGCGAGCAGCGCGTCGCAGACCAGGCTGGAGACGATAGCGCCCTGCCAACCGTAGGCCGGGATGAGCCACAGGTTCAGCAGTACGTTGAGCACCCCGACTCCCATCTGGCAAAAGGTCCGGCGCCCCTGCAGTCGAGCCCCCGACAGCGCATCCGCGGCAAGATAGTGCAGCCCCTTGAGTACCAGTAGGGCACTCAGTCCCTGCAGCGCCGGGGTGGCCGCCTCGAAGTCGGACCCGAATACCAGTGGCATCATCCAGGCGAACGTGACCAGCAGCAGGCTCACCGGCACGCCGAACGCCAGGAATCGTGGCAGCAGCCCACGTGCCATCCGCAGCGTCTCTCGTGGGCCGTCGCGCCCCGCTTCGAAGAACCCGGGGTAGGCGATCGCGCTCATAGACCGAGCCGGCGTGTACGCGAGGTCGACTACGCGGTAGGCGGCGGCGTAGATTGCGGCGCTCTCCGGAGTGCTCAGCCGGGACAGCATGACCTTGTCGACGTCGTTGTAGACCGACTGGGCCGAGAGCCCGATGGCGAAGAGCATTCCAACCCGGGCCTGATCGAAGGAGCCCTGCAAGCTCGTGGCGTCGCGGTCGGCGCCGCGCAGGCCACCCAGAATCACGGGCAGACCTACCGCGACCGAGAGCAGAAAGGATGTCATCGCCCAGCCATGGAGGGTGATCGGCCCTTCCTCGGTGGCCAGTGCCACGGCCCCGGCCAGCCGAGCGAGGTGTAGCAGGGCGGGAACGATCGCGGCGAGCAGAATTCGGCCACGGACCTGGATCGACGCTGCCACGGCCTCGATGAGCCGCCAGGCGACCAGGTCGGCGAAGGCGAGGCAGAGCAGGTCGACGAGGCCGACGCCGGCGCCCCAGATGGCGAGCCCCGCCGCCGCCACCAGTACCGTGGCGGCGGATCCGAAGGCGGTGGACAGGAACAGGCCACGGGAGAGGTGGCGGGGCCAGTCGGACGGCGAGTCGGCGTAGCTCTGGATGATCAGGCTCGGTGCGCCGGCGGACGCGAAGGGTGACACCAACGCGATGAGTGCTGTGACGCCCACGAACACTCCGTAGGTGCTGATCGGCATCTCCCGCGCCAGCAGCACGAAGAGGGCGCCCTGCGCCAGGGTGCGCAGCAGTGTCCCGGTGAAGAACTTGCCGGACCGGTGCAGGAAGCCGTCCCGACGTCCGACCAGGGCCGACCATGGCCGCCGGTCTGCGTGGCGCTGCGCGCTGGTCGGTTGATTGGTGTTGCCCGCAGCGGTCCTCACGCCAACGCCTCCACCCACCGGCGGCTCACTTCGGCTGGACTCAGCGCGCCGCGCCGCGCGTGCCAGGCCATCTCGAAGTCCGCGCCGGTGGGGCGCCCGTCGCCGGTCAGCCGGACGATCGCCTCGGCGAGGGCAGACGGCGAGGTGTCCGCCGCGAGCACGCCCGGCACGAACGTAGGGATCATCTCGTCCAGGGCCGGCACCGGAAGGGCGACTACCGGCAGCCCGGCCTCGGCGGCCTCCACGAGGCTGAAGCCGAACGTCTCGGCACGGGACGGGTGCACCAGCGCGTCCGCCTCAGCGAGGAGTCGTTCCACTCCCGGTACCCGGCCGAGGAAGGTCACCCGGTCGCCCAGCTCCAACTCGTCTGCCATGCCGTGCAGCAGGTCGCGTTCCGCGCCGTCCCCGGCGAGGGTCAGGTGATAGTTCGACGGCAGCAGCGACAGCGCTCGGAGTGCGCAGGAATGGTTCTTGTACGGGCGGAAAGCGGCAGTGGTGAGAAGGCTTACCCGCTTCTGGTCCGCCACCTCGCGGGGAGCGACGAACGGGCGGAGGGGCATCGGATTGGCGATCGTCACCACCGGCCGCCCGTGGGTGGTCTGCCGCACGACTCGCGCGACGCCCTCGGAGACGGCGATGACGAGGCGGGGTCGCAGGCCCCTGAGCCGGGTGATCCTGGCAAGGGTGCGTACCCGAGAATCGAGGCGCATCCGCTCCCGAAGCAGCGAATGCTCCCAGGCAACGTATTCGCGGCCGGTACCGCTCAGGGCAGCGCCGACCGGAACACTTCCCCACAGCCCGCTCGCCACGATGTGTACGTCCGCCGGAAGTGATCGCAGTCGGCGTCGCAGCAGAGGGACCGCCTCCACGAGGCGAGTGATCCGGGTGCCCAGCCCGAGGGAGTCGACGGTCAGATCGTCCAGAGTGGAGGGAATTGCCCGCGACAGGACGGTCGCTGACACCTCCACGCCCTGATCCTGTAGGCCCCGCATGAGCAGCGCTGCGGCGAGTTCCATGCCGTACAACGGCTCCAGTTGGGGGAGCACGAGGTGCAGACGCATCAGCGAAACCCACCCGTCGGCAGCGCCGTGGCGTCGCGGGCGCCCCGGGACCTGCGCATCGCGACACGCTCAAGCGCCGACCGGGGCACGAGCCCGAGTGTCGCAAGGACGAAATTGCGGGCTGACGGGGTGGCGTTGCGCCGGATGGCCCGCACCATTTCCCGGATGCCCTCGCGGTCGCGTGCCTGTAGGGCGTACCGGAGGGTTTGAGCCGCGATGAAGTCGGAGAAGGTCTTCGGCGCCCAAACCCCCTCCCAGCGCCGCGCCCAGTCCCAGGAGGTGCGCCAATCGGCGTCGGCCGAGATCGATCCCGGGCTACCCACCGTGTAGACGGCGGTTGCCTCCTTGATCTGCACGACCTTCGCCCCCGGGATCCGGGCTGCTCGAACCAGCCAGTCCCAGTCCTGGTGCCTGGGCAGTGACTCGTCCCACGGGCACCGCAGAGCCAGGTCCACAGTGGTCAGCAGGGTGGAGGTGGGCAGCGACTGGCGCGTGACGCCCAGCCTTCGCTGCCGGAAGAGATAGTCCTCGGGGAGTTGGCCGTCGGCGATCAGGGTAGCCGGCACGGCCGACGGAAGCGGGCTGCTACCGGCTTTGCGCTGCAGCGTCCGCGAGGACACCACCGGAAGTGCGCCGTCAGCGGCCAGCCGTTCCAGAACGGGCAGTTGTGCGGTGAGCTTGCCGGGCAGCCAGGCGTCGTCGTCGTCGAGGAAGGCCAGGTGAGTGTTTGGGGCGGCGTGCTGGACACCGAGGTTCCGGGCGAAGGAACCCCGCCGCCCACCGCCGGTACAGACGAGTTCGTCGATCTGGTCGCGCAGTTCCACCACGCTGGGCGGCGCCTCGGCCAGGTCGCAGACGACCACCAGGTGAACGGACACGCCCTGCTGAGCGCGGACGGTGGCGACGGCCTCCGCGAGGCTGGGCCTGCCCGTGGTTGGGATGATCACCGAAACATCCGGCATCGGATTCTCCAAGCAGTTCGGCTGAGTGTCCCGTTGGCCGAGTGGGCGAGCGTACGGGGCACATCGGTGAGGTCGTCGCGATTCGGGCCGGGGCCTGTCCGACCCGGGCCGGCGGTGCGGGCTATGACAGTTGCTCAGCGACCACCACCACGGAACACCTCAGCCACGGTACGCAGGAGCAACTTGGCGTCCAGCCACAGCGACCAGTTTTCGATGTAGTAGTTGTCGAACCGGGCCCGGTCGGAGATCGGGGTGTCGCCGCGAAGACCGCTGACCTGGGCAAGGCCGGTGAGACCTACCGGAACCCGATGGCGCATCGCGTAACTCGGGTACTCGGCGGAGAACTTCTCGACGAAGTGCGGACGCTCGGGCCGGGGACCGACCACACTCATGTCGCCCTTGATGATGTTCCACAGCTGCGGCAGTTCGTCCAGGGAGGTCCGGCGTAGAAAGCGCCCCACCGGCGAGACCCGCCGGTCGTTGGCGATTGACCAGGTGGTCCGGGATTCGTGCTCGTTGACCGGCCGCATGGTGCGAAATTTGATGATGTTGAAAGGCTGGCCGTGCCGCCCGATCCGTTCCTGCTGGAAGAAGATGCCACGACCACCGTCGAGGAACGCGAGGATGGTGCAGAGCAGCAGGATCGGACTGAGCACGAGCACTGCCGACCCCGCAATGACCAGGTCCGAGAAACGTTTCATCGCCCAGCGCGGGCCCGAAAGGGCCAGGTGACCTATCTTGACGATCGGAATCGCTCCTATGTGGTCGCCGTGCGACCTCGATCCCCACAGCCGGGGTACGGCCCAGAGGTCGCACCGGGTGACCCCCGGTAGGCAGAGAAGTTCCATCAGCACCGGCTCCGGGCAGTCCGGGTCGGCGATGATCAGCACGTGGCACTCGGCCAGCCGGACTAGCTGTTCGAGTTGGTCGAGGGTGCCGATCACGGGCACTGGCGAGGAGGTTGCCGGCGAGGGGCTGTTGACATGCCCGACGAACCGTAGGCCGTACCGGGGGTGGCGGCGTAGTAGTCGGGCGAGTTCCACGGCCGTCGGGCCGCTGCCGACGATGATCGCGTTGTGCTCCACCCAGCGGCGTCTGCGAGCGAGGGTGGCGATCTCCCGGGTCACCAGCCGGCCGACGATCACCAGTACGGCGGCGACCGTCACCCCCCGGATGAAATCGGCGAGGTACGCCGGGGAGTCGTGGCGCAGAGCGGCGACCACGGCGACCACGGCGGCGGCGGCCAGCAGCCGGCCGCAGAGGCTCGGCAACTCGTCGAGGATGCTCACGTGACGGCGGGCCCGGTAGAGCCCGCCGGTGGCGAAGGCGACCACGGTCAACACGGTCATGGCGAGGCTGCCGGGCCAGTGCTGCTGGGTGACCACGAGTGGGGACAGCAGCGCGGCAGCGTCGACCGGTGCCGTCAGCATCCAGGCGCGCAGCGCGCGGGTACGGATCGAGGTACGCGAAGCGGCATACGGCAGCACCGCTGTCACGTCGAGACCCGGTCGTACGTCGGTGCTGTCTGTCAAAGGGCTGGGGCTCGACCCTTTCGGCGAGGTCGGACGCTGGGTCCGACCGTCTTCATCGGACTCTGGGTTTCGGGCCTGCCCCTGCGGTGGTGGCGACCCGGCTTCGTCGGACGCGCTCTCGGCCGGGCAGCTCACCACAGGTTGCCGCGACATGTGCAGTTCCTCCCCCGTGAAGCGACACCGCTGGCGTCTGAGGAATGCCATAGGAGGATCGCAGGATACGACCGCCCGGTAGCCGCCACCGCCGCCAGGGCAGTTGCTGCCTACGTGCCGGAGCGGAGGATCTCTTCGATCGCGTCCCGGCGGACGGCATCGTAGAACGTCGAAGCCATTTCGGGGTCGTCGAAGACGACGCTTTCGCTGCCGACCCGCCCGGTCCCCTTTGTTGGATTCGTCATGAAGGTCAGGTCGCTGCCACGTAGCCCCCGCAGGTCCATCGCCATGTCCACCAGGGACATGTCCTTGTCCACCGAGACGGCGCTCGACGTGGCACGGACGAACGAATTGAGTGTGGCTGGATTCGCCAGGATGCCGCCGGAGGCGGCTTTGTCCAGAATCGCCTTGATCACCTGTTGCTGATGCTTGATGCGGGTGAAGTCGCCGTCGGCGAACTGCTTGCGCTGCCTGGAGAAGTCCAGCGCGGTGGAACCGTCCATCCGCTGTCTGCCCCGCTCGAAGCTGCGAAACGGGGGGTGGATCGAGGTGAACTGCTTCTCCGAATCCACCTCGATACCACCAAGCGCATCGATGATCTCCTTGAATCCGGCGAAGTCCACCACCAGCACGTGGTCAATTCGCACCTTTGTGTACATTTCGACTGTCTGCACCATCAGTGGCAGACCACCCCAGGCGTACGCGGCGTTGATCTTCGCGTCGCGACCTCCGCGGCCCTCCTTCGAGCGGGGCACGGCGACCCAGGTGTCTCTGGGGATCGAGACGAGTTGCGCTCCTGAACGGTCCTTCGGCACGTGCGCCAGGATGATGGTGTCCGCGCGTGAGCCGCCGGTGCTCTCCGGGTCGCGCGAGTCGCTGCCGAGGATCAGCAGATTCAACGCACCTCGGACCACCACCTCGGGCCGAGTCTCCTCGGGTACGTCGTCGAAGGCGTCGACCCGCTCGATGTCCGACTCGACCGACTTGAGATAGAAGCCGCCGGCAACCACCCCACCAACGCCTATCAGCGCCAGCACCAGCAGGCTGATCAGCGTGATTCGGAGCCATCGGCGACGCGGCCTCCGTGACGCCGCGTACGTCGCGGAAGCCTTCCCGTCGGTGCCCTCCACCGGCAGGTTCTCCTCCGTGGTTATGGTCCCCGCCTGCTCGCCACTTGACATGGCAGAGATGCTACTGATCTCAGGTTTCCGGTGCAGACCCCTGCCGGGCATCGAATGACCCATTGTTACCCGGGTGTTTCCCTCGGTCTGGTAGAACGCAGCGGTGGATGCCGTCAAGCTGCGTCGGGCGATCGCCCGTACCCGCCTCGCCCCTGTCGCCGCGTTTCCGAAACGACTTGTCGCGGTCGCCCGCCACGACGCCAGGGTGCTGCGCACCTCGGCCCGCTGGCTGGTCGGCTCGCGGGAGCACCACAACTACACCTACGAGTTGACCAAACTCAGCCGCAGTCACCTCGCCTGGTTCGTGAGCGTGGTCTGCGATGTGCCGGTCAAACAGGTCCGCGGGTATCTCGCCGAGATCGAGGCAGATGACGCGCTGCGGCAACACATCACCTCCTCGGTCGCCAGCGCCGCGCGTCGCGGCCTGGCCGACAAGCAGGTCCGGTACGCCCGCCGGATCGGCTGGTACGCGATCGTCCGTGCCCGTCGGCCGAAGCACATCGTCGAGACCGGCGTCGACAAGGGGTTGGGCAGTTGCGTGCTGGCTGCCGCGCTGTTGCGTAACGCGGCCGAGGGGCACTCGGGTCGGGTCAGCTCCATCGACATCAATCCGGAGGCCGGCTACCTAGCCCGCAGCGAGCCCTGGTCGCAGGTGATCGACCTGGTGATCGGCGACTCGGTCGAGTCGATCACCGCGCTGGACCGGCCGGTGGACCTGTTCCTGCACGACAGTGATCACAGCCGGGTCTACGAGAAGCGGGAGTTCGCCGCCGTCGAGCCTAAGCTGTCCCCGGGGGCGATACTGCTCACCGACAATGTCACCCACACCAATGTGCTGGCCGACCACGCCGAGCGCACCGGCCGGCGGTTCCTAGCCTACCGGGAAACCCCGGCGAAGCACTGGTACCCGGGGGACGGTATCGGCGTGGCATGGTAGCCGGGTGCGGCCGAGCGAGATCAACACAGGCCACCTCGGATCTGTCTTAGCTTTCCCTTAGCTCGCTTGTCCGGCCCAGCGCCGCTCCGGCAGCATGGGTGCACGTGACCGACGGAACCGACGGCCCCGCCGACCGGACCAAGGCCCAGCGTTCCCGGCTGGGACGTTGGCTGGCCGACGGGGCCGTCGCCGCACTCGCCTTGGTCCTCGGGCTGAGCCGCGCACTGGGCTCCGGCGCCGACGACGGCCGGCACGGCGGCCCGGCCGTACCGACCACGGATGCGGCACCCGCGCCGCTCGCCGCGTCGCCGGGCTGCGCCGGCCGACGGACCACCCGGTCGGCCGGGGACAGTCGCCTCAGGCGGCCTCGGAGCGTTCGTGCCGGTCCCGATTCAGTCCGAGCCACATCAGAATCTCGTCCCGGTCATCGCCGGGGGCGACCCGCAGCGCCCCGGGCCACCGACCCACCTCGCGGTACCCGAGCCGCCGGTAGAACCGGTCGAGGCCCAGCCCGCCGCGCACGGTCACCTGCAACCCGGCGAGGCCGATGTCCCGGGCGGTCCGCTCGGCCTCGCGCAGCAGCGCCTCGCCGAACCCACGGCCCTGGGTGTCGGGATGGACCATCACCCGGGTGAGCACCCGAAGGTGCGTCTTCAGGTGGAACCGTGGATCGGTGAGGATCGCCATGGCGACGAGCCGATCCTTGTCGTACCCGAGCAGCAACCGGTCCGGGCCGTCCGCGATGCCCGCCAGTGTGGGGTCGGCGATCGTGCGTACCTCGTCGGCGGTGACCGGTGCCACGAAGCCGACCGCGCCACCGGCGTTGGTCACCTCGACCCAGAGTTCGACGATCCGGGTTCGCAGAGCTGGGGCCAGCACGGGATCGTGGACGAAACGCAGGCTCATGTCGGACATCCTGGCCTGTCGTGGCCTGGTCCGCCCGGGATCGTGATGCTCTCGACAGGGACGCTGTGGTGCGGGAGGGGGGATTCGAACCCCCACGTCCTTTCGGACAATAGGACCTAAACCTACCGCGGCTGCCATTACGCCACTCCCGCCGGCCTGAGAGAGTCTAGAACGTCGGGCCGGACCGCTGTCGAGACCTCACCCCCCGGTACGTGCCGGGGCGGGGAGTCGGAGTGACTCAGTCCAGGCCGAGGTCGCGGCGGAGCTTCGCGACGTGGCCGGTGGCCTTCACGTTGTAGAGCGCCCGTTCGATTTTTCCGTCCTCGTCGATGACGAAGGTCGAGCGGATCACGCCGGTCACGCTGCGGCCGTACATCTGCTTCTCGCCGTACGCGCCGTACGAGGTCAGCACCGCCTTGTCGGTGTCAGCGACGAGCGGGAAGGTGATCGAATCGCGCTCGCGGAACTCGGCGAGCTTCTCCGGCTTGTCCGGCGAGATGCCGACCACCTCGTAACCGGCGGCCTTGAGCGAGGCCAACGAGTCGCGGAAGTCGCACGCCTGCTTGGCGCAGCCGGGGGTCATCGCGGCCGGGTAGGCGTACAGGACGACCTTGCGACCGCGCAGGGCGGCCAGGGTGAGCTGTTCACCGGCGTCGGTGGGCAGGGTGAATTCGGGCGCCGGGTCGCCGGGGGAGAGGCGGGCGGGTGCGGTCATGGCACGACACTACCGCCGCCCGGCGTCGATTCCCGGGGCAGCCGCCCACCGTGTGATGAAAGACGGCGTTCTTGCCAGCTATTGGCAACAGCATCGTATGGGAAATAGGCTCGGCCCTGCCGGCGGGCGCGGGTCCGCCGGCGCGTGGGAGGTCATGTGGAAACCCTGGCGATGCACATCTCCAACGGGATCATCAACGGTCCCGTCGCTGCCGCCTTCGCGGTGATCGCGCTGGCGGCGATGGCGTTCTGCGTCCTCCGCGGCCGGCAGGACCTGGACGACCGGCTGGCCCCGATGGCCGGCCTAGTCGCCGCCTTCATCTTCGCCGTCCAGATGCTCAACTTCCCGATCTTCACCGCCGGGGTCAGTGGCCATCTGCTCGGCGGCGCGCTCGCCGCCATGCTGGTCGGCCCCTGGGTCGGCGCGCTCTGCGTCGCGGTGGTGCTCGTGGTGCAGGCCCTCATCTTCGGCGACGGTGGGGTCGCCATGCTCGGACTCAACATCACCAACATGGCGGTCATCGGCATCGCGGTGGCCTACCTGGTGATCGCGTTGCTACTGCGGGTGCTGCCCCGGACAATGACCGGACTGACCATCACCGCCTTCGTCTCCGCGCTGGTCAGCGTGGTCGTCGCGGCGATGGGCTTCGTGATGCAGTACCAGCTCGGCGGCACCACCGACCTCGGCGGCAACCTGTCCGGACTGGCCGGGACGATGGCCGTGTCCCACCTGTTCATCGGCATCGGCGAGGGCCTGATCACGGCCACCACCGTGGTCACCGTGGCGAAGGTACGGCCCGACCTGGTGTATGCGTTGCGCGCCCTGAAGCCGGCCACGTCGACCACGCCGGCACCCGCCCCGGCGCTCGGAGGTGTTCAGTGAAGCGGTCCCTGGGGTTCATCTTCGGTGGCCTGCTCGTCGCGCTGCTACTGGCCGGAGTTGTCAGCAGCTTCGCCTCGTCGCACCCGGACGGGCTGGACTCGTCGCTACGCGACGGCTGCACCTTCGACGCCGACGACAAGATCACCGGCGGCAGCTGCCCCGCCCAGGAGGAGCAGGAGCACGAGATCGGCGGGCCGTTGGCCGACTACGGCATCTCAGGCCTCGACAACGATCTTCTCTCCACCGGGCTCTCCGGCGGGCTGGGGGTGCTGCTGACCTTCGCCGTGGCCGGTGGCGCCTTCTGGCTGGTCCGCCGGCGCGAGCCGGAGCAGGCGCCGGACCACGTCGCCGGCTCGCCGGAGGCCGGCCGGTCGGACCGGGCCGCCACCGATCCGACGGCTACCAACAAGGCATAGCGGAAGTGGCCGCCGGGCACGCCCACGTGCTGTACCGCGAGGTCGACTCGTCGGTGCACCGGCTTCCGCCGGAGGTCAAGATCGCGGCGATGGTGACGTTCACCATCGCCGTGGTCGCCACCGCCCGGGAGGCCCTCTGGGCCTTCGGCGCGTACGCCCTGCTGATCGTGGCCGTAGCGGTGTTGGCCCGGGTGGAGGCCCGGTGGCTGCTGCTCCGCTCGACGATCGAGCTGCCGTTCGTGTTCTTCGCCGTGGCCCTGCCGTTCCTCGGCGCCGGTGAACGAATGGACGTGGTCGGGCTGAACCTCTCCGTCGACGGCCTCTACGGAGCCTGGAACATCGTCGCCAAGGGCACCCTGGGCGTGTGGGCGTCGCTGCTGCTGGCGGCGACCACCACCACCCGCGACCTGATCGTCGGGCTGGACCGGCTGCGTTGCCCGCAGATTCTCACCCAGATCGCCACTTTCATGTTGCGCTACCTGGACGTGCTGGTCGGCGAGGCCCGCCGGATGCGGGTCGCCCGGATCTCCCGTGGCGACGACCCACGTTTCGTGTGGCAGCTGCGCGGCTTCGCCGCCGGCGTCGGGGCGCTGTTTCTGCGCGCCTTCGAGCGGGGCGAGCGGGTCTACCTGGCGATGGTGTCTCGCGGCTACACCGGCCGGATGCCGGCGGTCTGGCAGGGCGCAGGCGTCGCCACGACCGGGCAGTGGCTTGTCGCGGCCACCGTGCCGGTCCTGGCGGGCGCTGTCGCCGTCACCGCCGCCGTACTGACATGATCGGGCGGTGCAGCCCACCGCACCCAGCCTGGAGATCCGTGGCGTCCGGTACGCGTACCCGGACGGTCACCTAGCCCTGCACGGCGTCGACCTGACGGTGGCCCGGGGTGAGCGGGTCGCCCTGCTCGGCCCCAACGGTGCCGGCAAAACCACACTGGTGCTGCACCTCAACGGCATCCTCACCCCGACCGAGGGCCACATCGTGGTCGGCGGCCTGGCGGTCAGCTCGGAGAGGGCGAGGCTGGTGGAGATCCGTCGGCGGGTGGGCATCGTCTTCCAGGATCCGGACGACCAGCTTTTCCTGCCCACCGTCGCCGAGGACGTGGCATTCGGACCGGCGAACCTCGGGCTGCGCGGGGCGGAGCTGGCGTCGCGGGTGGACGAGGCGCTGGCGGCGGTCGGCATGTCCGAGCACCGCGACCGGACCCCGCACCACCTTTCCTTCGGCCAGCGCCGCCGGGTGGCGGTGGCCACCGTTCTCGCCATGCGTCCCGAGATCCTGGTGCTCGACGAGCCCTCGTCCAACCTCGACCCGGCGGCCCGGCGGGAACTCGCCGGCATCCTGCGCGACCTGCCGGTCACGCTGCTGATGGTCACCCACGACCTGCCGTACGCCTTCGAGCTCTGCGACCGCTCCGTCATCCTCGACGCAGGGCGGATCGTGGCCGACGGGCCGACCGCCGAACTCCTCGGCGACGAGGAGTTGCTGGCCCGGCACCGCCTCGAACTGCCCTACCTCTTCCGTCCCACCCGAGGAACCACGCCGGTCAGGGAGTAGTAGCCGCCGCGCGGCGGCCGGTGGCGTGCAGGCGCAGCACGGCGGCGGCCAACGCGCCGGCACCGGCGACGAGGACGAGAACGACCAGCAGCCGGGCGGCGGTGGCCGGCCACGGCATCGGGACGACGGCACGGGCCAGCACTGCGGCGTTGGTGACGCCGGCGAACAGGGCCAGACATGCTCCGGTCAGCGCCACCACGAAGTCGGCGTGCGCGCCGGCACGAGCCGTCGCCCAGCCCGCGGTGGCGATCGCGCCGAGCCCGGTCAGCAGGGCCCACACCGGGCCGGTCAGCAGCCCGACGAGCATGCCGCCGACCCCCTCGGCTCCGGCGTCGAGCACCCGCCCGACGGCGAGCACGACGGCCGCCACCCCGCCGACGACCAGCAGCCCGCCGAGGGCGACCAGCACTCGCCGGCCCGGGGCCGAGGCCGCCGGCAGCAGCCCGAGGGCGCCCACCGCCAGCATGCCGAGCGTGACGGCCACCCACCAGGCGTAGGCGTCCGGCGGCGGCACCCAGTCCAGGGTGCCGCGCAGCTCCACCGGCCCGTCGGCGTCGCGCAGCGGCACGACCCAGTCGCGTACCCGGTGCTCACGTTCGGGGGCGGCGCGGACCTGCGCGGGCGGTCCCGCCCCGCGCCACAAGGCGCGCTGGTCGTGCCAGCGGGCGGTGCGCCCACCGTCGACGCGCCGCCACTGCGGGGCGACCGCCGGATCCACCTCGGTGGGCAGCACGGTGTCCCCGACGATGGTGCGGTTCAGGTAGGTCGCGGGGGAACGAATGTTCTCGAATACACCGTCGGGCCCCACCCGCAGGTACGGCTCGCCCGAGTAGCCGATCACCTCGACCGGCTCGCTGCCGGCGTTGGTCAGCTCCAGGCGGGCGCCCGCCTCGATCACCCGTACCCGAAGCTCCGGCCGGGCCGGGGTCACGCCGGTGACCTCGACCCGGTAGTCGGTGCCGTCGGGGGCGTCCGCGCCGTGCGCGAGCGCTGGGGTGGCGGCCGCGACGAGCGCGGTGACCGCCCCGGCGAGCAGCAGCCCGGCCCGACTCAGTAGGGACCGGGTCGGTGGAGCCGGAATCACCTGCCGGCCGCCTCCACCGCGGCAATGATGTTCTCCGGCGTCCACTCCCGCACCGGCTCCCCGTCGACCAGGATGGTCGGTGTGCCGGTGACGTCGGCGCGGCTCGCCTCGGCGGTGACGTGCGCGGTCCACGACCGGTACCTGCCGTCCCGGACGCAGCTGCCGAAGGCGTCCCGGTCCAGCCCGACCTCGGCACCGATGTCGATCAGCTCGTCGTTGCTCAGGCCGGCGCCGCCCTCCGGCGGTTGCCGCTCGAACAGTGCCTTGGAGAACTCGGTGAACCGCCCGCCCTCGGCGGCGCAACCGGCCGCGGCCGACGACCGGGTCGAGTATTCGGTGCTGGAGTAGCGGTTCAGGTACGCCACCGGGTGGTACACCACCCGAACCTTGCCGTCGCTGATCAGCTGTTCGACGGTGGCGCCACTGCTCTGCTCGAACTGCTTGCAGGCCGGGCAGAGGTAGTCCTCGTAGATGTCGAGGGTCACCGGCCCGGAGCCGACCACCACACCGGTGCCGGCGTCGTTGGCGCCCGGTGGCGCGGCGTACTCGTCGGACTGCTGGCCCGACCAGACGCTCCACCCGATCAGGCCGGCGATCACCAGCACCACCACCGCACCGAGCGAGATCCACAGCGTCCGCTTGCGGCGTCGCTCCCGGGCCAGCTGTTCCCGGACCACCCGGGCCGCGTCCTTGCGCCCCTTGCGATTACTCATCATCGTCCTCCACCGGTTCGCCCGTCAGCGCGCCGTCAGCCGAGACGGCGGTGCGGGGCCAGATCAGCAGGAACCCGGCCAGCGCCAGGAAGCCCAGGTCCCGGAGGATCTCCGGGAGGTAGCTGGGGCGCTGGCCGGCTGGCAGTGCGCCGCCCACCCCGAAGCAGCCGCAGTCGATGGCCAGCCCACGCGACCAGGCCGAGACGATGCCCGCCACGAAGACCAGCAGCAGCGCCACGGAAACCCCGGCGACCAGCCGAGTGGCCAGCCCGACCAGCAGCAGCGCGCCCAGCGCCAACTCGACCAGCGGCAGCGCCGCGCCGACCACCATCGCCACCTCGTACGGCAGGATCTGGTAGGCGTGCACCGCACGGCCCGAGGCGGCCAGGTCACCCACCTTCGACCAGCCCGCGTACAGCCAGACGGCCGCCAGGCCGAGTCGGACGGCGAGCCCGAGCCAGGGACGCCAGCTGCGCAGCTTCACGTTCACCCGGCCAGCGCCTCACCGACCGCGTCGACAAGTTCGGCGCGGGCCCGGGCCACCCGGGACCGGATCGTGCCCACCGGCACCCCCTCCACCGCGGCGGCCTCGGCGTACGACAGGCCCAGCAGTTGGGTCAGCACGAACGCCCCCCGCCGCTCGGTGGCCAGCCGGCGGACCAGGTCGGCCGCGCCGAACTGCCCGGCCGGGTCAGGGTGCGGCACGTCGGTGTGGGCATGGGCGGTGAGCCGCTGGTCGAGCCGCCGCCGCCGGACCACCGTGCGCAGGTGGTCGGCGCAGGCCCGCCGGGCAATGCCGAGCAGCCAGGTACGGGCACTGGACCGCCCCTGGAAGGCGGGCAGCGCGCGGAACGCACGGAGGTACGTCTCCTGGGTCAGATCGTCGGCGCTGTCCGGATCGACCAGCGCCGCCGCGAATCGCCACACCTCGGCCTGGGTGGCCCGGACGAAGGCGGCCTGGGCGACCGGGTCACCGCCGCGGGCGGCGAGCGCCCAGCCGGTGGTCGAGTCTGCGCTGGTCGGCTCCGCCGCACGGGCGTCGGCCGCGACGTGCTCGGCGGCGGCGCGGACGCCGCGCGGGACAGGGATCACGACAAACCAGGTTACGCGGCGGTGCGGTGGGCGGCAGGGTCCTTCGGCCCCTCGATGGCCTGGACCACTTCGGGAACTTTTCCCGTGTTCCTACCGACTAACCGCTCATGACCAGCGCCCCCGGACCCGCGCGTGTGTCGCGCCGGGGTGGCGGTGCGGTGCCGGCGACCGGGGTGGGTCGCCGAGATGGGATGCCGTCAGCGAGCATGACGGGCATGACTGCCGTCCATCGCCGCCGATTCGCCCGGTTGGCCGCCGCCGCCGGCCTGTTCGTCACCGTTGTCGCCCTGCTGCTCGCCCCCGCCGGCCCGGCCAGCGCCCACGCCGTGTTGAACAGCAGCAGCCCGGCCGCCTCGACCGTGGTGCCCACCGCGCCGGCCGAGGTGGTACTCACGTTCAGCGAGGCGGTCCGCAAGGTGCCGGACCGGATCCGGGTCATCGCGCCGGACGGGTCCCGAGCGGACCGGGGCGAGCCCTCCTTCACCGGCGGTGTGGTCAACATCCCCGTGGACGCGGCCGGCGGCAACGGCACCTATCTCGTCACCTACCGGGTGATCTCCGCCGACAGCCATCCGGTCTCCGGGGCGTTCACCTACTCCGTGGGTGCCCCGTCCGAGCCGCCGGTGGACACCGGTGACGGCGGCCGGGAGAACGCGGTGGTCGCCAACGCGGTCAAGGTCGCCAAGTTCCTCGGGTACGCGGGCCTGCTGCTGGTCGTCGGGCCGGCGCTGGTACTCGCCCTGCTCTGGCCGCGTCGGCTGTCCCGCGCCGGACCGGCCCGGCTGGCCTGGGTCGGCCTCGGGCTGGTGGCGCTGTCCACGGTCGCGGCGATCCTGCTACAGGTGCCGTACACCAACGGAGGCGGGCTGTTCGAGATCACCGGCGACGGGTTGAGCCTGGTGCTCGGCAGCGCCTTCGGGGCCGCCCACCTGGTCCGCCTCGGTCTGCTGGCGGCGACGGCGTTCCTGCTCCGACCGCTGCTGACCGGCCCGGTAGGCCGTACCGACCTGATGATCCTCGGCGTGCTCGCCGGTGCGGCGCTGCTCACCTGGCCGATGGCCGGACATCCGGCGGCCTCGCCCGCACCCGCGGTGTCGGTGGTCGTCGACGCGGTGCACCTGGGTGGCATGGCCGTCTGGCTGGGCGGCCTGGTGATGCTCGCCGGGTTCCTGCTGCCCCGCGCCGACGAGCGGGAACTGGGTGCGATCCTGCCGATCTGGTCGCGCTGGGCCGCGCTGGCCGTCTCCGCGCTGCTACTCGCCGGCCTCGTCCAGGCGCTGATCGAGGTGGCCACCCCCGCGGCGCTGGTGAACACCCCTTATGGGCGGCTGGTGCTGGCCAAGATCGGGCTCTTCGTGGTGGTCATCGCGGTGGCCGCGTACTCCCGGCAGTTGGTGCGTACCCGGGCCGCCGCTAGCCGACCCGTGCCGGTACGCCGGGCGGTGTGGGTGGAGTTGGCGATCACCGCGATCGTGCTCGGGGTCTCGGCCACCCTGGTGCAGACCACCCCGGCCCGTAGCGTGTCGACGGACGTGGCTGCCGACAGCGGCTACTTCAGTACCACGGTGAACAGCTCGCTCTACTCGTTGCAGATCGAGATGTCACCCGCCGAGCGGGGCAACAACTCGGTGCACTTCTACGCGTACACACTGGACAATCAGCCGTTGCCGGTGATCGAGTGGCGGGCCACCGTCGCGCTGCCGTCGGCCGGGATCGAAGCGATCCAGGTTCCGCTGCTGCCGCTCACCGACAACCACGCCACCGGGGAGATCAGCCTGCCTTCTGCGGGGGACTGGGAGCTGCGGGTCACCGCCCGTACCACCGAGATCGACCAGGCCACGGTGACCGCCACCGTGC
The DNA here is from genome assembly GCF_048060415.1 of Micromonospora sp. LOL_024. Taxonomy (NCBI): domain Bacteria; kingdom Bacillati; phylum Actinomycetota; class Actinomycetes; order Micromonosporales; family Micromonosporaceae; genus Micromonospora; species Micromonospora sp. LOL_024. Next base: position 31,696 of record NZ_JBHMIS010000016.1, on the reverse strand, counting down.
CCATCAAATAGGAAGGTTCCATCGATGATCCGTCAACGGCGTACGGTAGGCACCGCTGCCGCCCTGGCGCTCGGCGCCGTCGTCACGGCCGTGTTCGGCTTCGCGGCGCCCGCGTCGGCCCACGTCACGATCAATCCGGACGTCGCCGAGCAGGGCGGGTACGGCCGCTTCGCGTTCCGGGTGCCGAACGAGAGCGACGAGGCGTCGACCACCAAGGTCGAGGTCTTCCTGCCAGAGGACGCGGCGATCGGCTCGGTGTCCACCACGCCGGTGCCGGGCTGGACGGTGGTCGTGGAGAAGCGCACCGTCGACCCGCCGGTCCTGGTGCACGGCGCCGAGATCTCCGAGGTGGTCGCGAAGGTCAGCTGGACGGCCGGGGCCGGCACGGCGATCGGCCCGGGCACCTTTCAGGAGTTCCCGGTCCTGCTGGGCCCGTTGCCGGAGACCGACCAGATGGTTTTCAAGGCGTTGCAAACCTACTCCGACGGCGCGGTGGTGCGCTGGATCGACGAGCCCGAGCCCGGCGGCGAGGACCCGGCGACCCCGGCGGCGGTGCTGACCCTGACCGCCGCCGGGGTCGCACCGTCGCCGACCGGGGCCGCGGAGGCACCCGCCGCCGCAGACGACTCGACCGGGGGCGACTCCGGTGACGGGCTGGCCGTCGGGCTCGGTGTCGCCGGCCTGGTCGCCGGGCTCGGTGGGCTGGTGCTCGGCGGGCTGGCCTTCGCGCGGGGCCGGCGCGAGCGCGACCCGGTCCAGGGTGACCAGGCGGCACCGGCGTCCTGACCCGTACCGTCCACGGGCCCGCCGGATCACCCGGCGGGCCCGCCCGCTTTCGACGACCGTGCCGTGGATATCCGCTGATCAGCCGGTCGGCATGGGTAAGGTCGGCCGGGTATCTGGCTACGGAGGGGGACAGGGCGGATGCGTTTCGTGTGGGCGCTGACCGGGATGCTGCTGCTGACCATCGGCACCGCCGCGCTGCTGAGCGCCGCCGCGCTCGGCCTGCTGACCGGCCGTGCCGACCCGGGCGGGGCGTTCACCGCCCGGTTCGAGACGGTGCAGACTCCGGGGCATGCGGTGGTGGTGACGGACCTCGACGCGCTGATCCGGCAGGAGGCGCCGTTCGCCCGGGGCGGTCAGGCCCGACTGCGGCTGGAGGCCCGCACCCCCGACGGGCCGGCCTTCGTCGGGCTGGCACCGGCAGACGAGGCGCAGCGCTGGTTGGCCGGAGCGCCACACGCCGTGGTCGGGCGGATGGCGCTGGCCCGGGGGCCGCTACCGGTCCGGCTGGAGCAGGTCACTGCGGCGGTCGGCGTGCCACCGACCGTCCCGGCCGGACCTGGCGCGCAGACGTTCTGGGTACGCGCCGGGAGCGGTGCACTCGAATTTAGCCCCGCCGACCTGGCCGGTCAGCGGCTGAGTCTGGTGCTGATGCGACCCGACGGTGGGCCCGGGGTGACACTGGATCTGCGGGCCGAACTGCGGGCAGGGTGGATTGTGCCGGCCACCTGGGGCTCACTGGCCGGCGGCATACTGCTGGTGGTCCTCGCCGCGCTGCTGTTGCTGCGCCCGCTTCGCCCCCGCGAGGTGATCTTCGTGGTCGAGCCCGACCAGGTGCCGGTGCTGGCCGGTCGCCTCGGTCTCACCTCGCTCACCGGCCTCGGCGCGCCGACCCAACCTGGCCCCCGCCGGCTGCCCGAACGCCAACTCGTCTCGGTGGCTGCCACCGTGCCCCTCGCTCCCCGGCCAGCGATCGGCCCCGTCCCCCGCCCGGAAACCCTCGCCGACCTTCCCACCCTTCCACTCCCACTCCCATCCCTGCGCCCCCCAGCCCCACCCCACTAACTCTTGCCGATGGCACTCTGACCTAAGCGGTTGAAGGGCCGTATCGGCAAACCGGGGCTGCAGGACCGGCGAAGGGCGCGCGGCGGGGGAGGGGCGGCGGGGTCAGTGGGGGGTGGGTGTCTGGGGGATCGAGGGTGGTTTGGGGGTCTGGATGCTTGTTCGCGCCAGCGTGGGGCGGATTGGCAAGGCGAGCAGCAGGGCGAGGCAGAGCAGCACGTAGCCGTTGCGGAGCAGGAACTCCCAGGGGGTGCTGGTGGGCGCCGGAGCGATGCCGAAATCGTAGAAGGAGACCACGCCGTACACGATGATCGCCGCGGTGCCGAGGGAAAGGGCACCCAGCCGGCGGCGTCGGCGTGCCCCGGTGGCGGTGCGCGGGTCGGTGCGCAGCGTCGCGTCGACCAGGATCACCACCGCCGGGATGAACCAGTAGATGTGGTGAGTCCAGGTGATCGGGCTGATCAGTGCCGCGACCAGGCCGGTCAGCGTCAGGCCGGTGAGCGCGTCCCCGGCCTGCGCCGCCCGCACCGCCCGCCACAGCCCGTACCCGGCGACGACCGCGACCAGCACCAGCCAGACCAGGCGGCTCGGCTCCTCCGGCGCGGTGAGCCGACTCAACAGCCCGAACAGCGACTGATTGCCGGTGTAGTCGGTGCGGCCGACCCGGTCGGTGGCCCACAGCTCGTGGGTCCAGAAGCGCCACGAGTCGCCGGGCGCGACCGCCGCGGCGAGCAGGGTCGCCCCGGCGGCGGTCGCGCCGGCCACCACCGCCGCCCGCCAGCGCCGGCTGAGCACCAGGTAGACGACGAAGATCGTTGGAAACAGCTTCAGCGCCGCGGCCAACCCGATGCCCACCCCGGCCCAGCGGCTGCCACGGGGTACGGCGAACAGCAGGTCGGCCAGGATCAGCACCACCAGCAGCATGTTGATCTGCCCGAAGGTGATCGTCTCCCGGGTACTCTCCACCCCGAGCACGACCAGCACGCCCACCGCCAGGGTGTACAGGTGCGGCAGGCGATGCCGGCGGATCACCGGGTCGAGCAGCCACTTCGTGGTGACCACCACCCCGAGCAGGGTCAGCCCGGTGAAGACCACCACGGTGGCGCCCAGCTTCAACGCGGCGAACGGCAGCAGCAGCAACGCGGCGAACGGCGGATAGGTGAAGAACAATTCGCCCTGCACCCGGTCGGGTTGCGCGTAGTCGTAGAGCGGGTTGCCGGCGGCCCACCAGTCCATCGCCGACATGTAGATCTTCAGGTCGAAGAAGTTGTGGATGGTCCCGGGCAGGTAGAGCACCGGAATCACCGACGCCATCGCCAGCACGCCCACGACCCGGCGTGCCATCCGGCCACCAGGGTCGTCGAGGTCGACGCTGGACGCTGTGGCGGGTTCGGCGGGCACGGGAAAGACCCTAGCGGTCAGCGCGGCCCACGGCGCGCAGCCACGGGTCTTGGGCTGCGCGTAGGCTGTCCGAGTGGCTGATCTTCTCGTCTGGATCGACTGTGAGATGACCGGGCTCGACCTCGGTGGCGACAAGCTGATCGAGGTGGCGGCACTGGTCACCGACCCTGATCTCAACGTGCTCGGCGACGGCGTGGACGTGGTGGTCCACGCCGACGACGCGGCGCTGGCCGCGATGCCGGAGATCGTCCGCACGATGCACGCCAAGTCCGGGCTGACCGACGAGGTGCGCCGCTCAACGGTCACCCTGGCCGAGGCCGAGGAACGGGTGCTCGACTTCGTGACCCGTCATGTGAAAGAGCCGCGTACCGCCCCGCTCTGCGGCAACTCGATCGCCACCGATCGGGGGTTCATCACCCGCGACATGCCGCGTCTCGACGCCCACCTGCACTACCGCATGATCGACGTCTCCTCGATCAAGGAACTCTGCCGCCGTTGGTACCCCAGGGTGTACTTCGGTCAGCCGCAGAAGGGCTTGGCCCACCGGGCACTGGCCGACATCCGGGAGAGCATCCGGGAATTGCAGTACTACCGGCGCACCATCTTCGTCCCGCTGCCCGGGCCGGACGTGGAGAGCGCCAAGGCCATCGCCGCCGAGCTCTGAGCGCCGGCTCCCGGCCGCCGGTCGGCGATGCGCGCAACCCGCTGGACGGGGCTGGCCGTGGTGGGGGTATGATTTCCCCGCACCCGCCCCGGGGGTATGACCGGGTTCGGTGGCATGGTGGCTGTAGCTCAGTTGGCAGAGCACCGGGTTGTGGTCCCGGTTGTCGTGGGTTCAATTCCCATCAGTCACCCCACCTCAGGCCCCGTCTCCAGACGGGGCCTGACCCATTCCCACCCCCCTGACCCCCGCGCGCCACCCACCGCTTGTCCCCCGCCGATCTAGGGAAGAACGTCGCTAGTCGATCTCCAGGAGCGACGATGTGCCCTAGATCGGCGAGGGTGGTTGGGCGGTGGGTGGGGGTGGGGGTGGGGGTCAGGCTGGCTGGTGGGGGAGGGCGCTGCCCTTGACGTACTCGTCCCAGTTGACGTTCCAGTCAGTCCAGCCGTTGCCGAGCTGAAGCTTGCGTTCGGTGCCCTTGACCACGATCGGATCACCGACCGTGGTGTTCTTGTACAACCAGGCTCCGTTGGTCATCGAGACGTTCACGCAGCCGTGTGAGACGTTGGTGGTGCCCTGCTGCCCCTCCGACCAGGGTGCGGCGTGGATGAACTCGCCGCCCCAGGTCAACCTCTGGGCATAGTCGATCTTCGTCCGGTAGCCGTCGTCGGGGCCCAATTCGTCGAACGTGTCGAAGACCGTCTTGCGCAGCTTCTCCATCACCACCATGGTGCCGCTGGAGGACGGGGTGCTCTTCTTGCCCAGACTCACCGGGATCGTCTTGATCGTCTCGCCGTTCTTGACGACGGTCATCCGCTTGGTCTTGTTGTCCACGGTCATGACCAGCTTCGGACCGATCTCGATGTCGACAGTCAGGTCGGCCCGGCCGTACCAGCCGTCGCCGAGCGGCAACCCGCCGGCCTGCACCCGGTACGACACTTCGCTGCCGGCCTGCCAGTACTCCTTCGGTCGGTAGCGGACCTCGGTGGGGCTGACCCAGTGCCAGATGCCCTCCTGGGCCGGCGTCGAGGTCACCGTCATCCGGCGTTGCAGGTCGGCCCGGTACTGCTCCGGAATGGCCCGGCCGAACTTCACGATCAGCGGCATGGCCACCCCGACGGTCTGGTCGTCGCCTAGGAAGCTGCTGACGCGCACCTGATTGTCCGGCTGCTTCATCACCGTGAAGGCGCTGGTGGCGGTTACCGGAAGTCCGTCGTCGCCGGTCGCGGTGACAGTCGCGGTGTATGTCCCGCCATACGTTAACGCCTTCGACGGCAGCCAACTCTTACCGTCGGCGGTGAGGTCCCCCTCGACCGTCTCGCCGTCGGCGCCGGTCAGCTCGACCTTGGTGTCCTCGGCCTCCTTCGCGGCGAAGGCGATCGCCGTGGAGGCAGGCACGTCCTTCGCGTCGGCGGCCGGCTCGCTGATGCCGACCGAAGCCTTCGCGGCCGGCTGGTCGGTACCGTCCTGCCAGCCTGGCCCGCCGTCGCCACCCTCGCCGCCCGTGCAGGCGGAGGTGAGCGCCAACGCCGCGGCGAGTATCCCCGCGGCGAGTACCTTCCGCAGCCCGTTGCGCTGGTCCCGAACTCGCATGGTGTCCTCACAGTCCTGGTCCGCTGCCCGTCCACATCACAGACGCACCAGTTCACGTACCAGTTGCGGAAGGTGAACCGAAACACGTGGAGCGGGATGTCCGGATAGTGACAAAACCCGACCGGTCAGAGGCTCGGACCAGCGCCACCTTCCGGAACTGGCAACGCGCTGCCCTTGACGAAATCCGACCAGCTCAGGTTCCACGCCGTCCAACCGTTACCGGCAGCCAGCTTACGTTCGGTGCCGGTGATGGTGATGGGATCACCGATCTTCGTGCGTTGGAAGAGCCAGCGGGCGTCCGCCATGGAGACGTTCACACAGCCGTGGGAAACATTCTGCCGCCCCTGGACGTGCTCCGACCAGGGTGCCGCGTGGATGTACTCGCCGCCCCACGTGATCCGCTGAGCGAAGTCGATGTCGGTGACGTACCGGTTATCCGGGTCGGGGTCGTCCATAGTGTCGAACACGGTCGACTCCTTCTTCTCCATCACCACCAGAGTGCCGCTGGACGAGGGAGTCTTCTTCTTGCCCAGGCTCACCGGCAGGGTGCGAACCAGCTTCCCGTTCTCGTACACCCGCATCTGCTTGTCGGAGTTGGCCACCTTCATCTCGAAGGCGGACCCGATCTTGGCGGTGGTGGTGCGGTCGACGTTGCCGTACCGGCCGTTGCTCAGCGGGATGCCGGCCAGCGCGATGCGTACAGAAAGCATGGTGCCCGGCTTCCAGTACTCCGGCGCCCGGTAGTACGCCTGCGTGCCGTTGCCCACCCAGTGCCAGGCACCCGGCTGCGGCGGGTCCGTCTGCACGAACATCCGCTTCTGCACCTTGGCGCGGTCCTTCTCCGGGATGCCCGGGTGGAACTCCGCCACCACCGGCATCGCCACCCCGTACGTCCGGTCGTCAAAAAGGTAGAGCCCGGAGTTGATCATGGAGCCTGGCTTGGCCATCGTGGTGAACGTGCTAGCGCCCTCGCTGACTGTGCCGTCAGGCTGGCTCGCGGTGACCGTGGCGACGTAGCGGGTGGACCACTTCAGCGGGGCCGAGGGCACCCATGAGGAGCCATCCCTGCGCAGCGCTCCCTTGACCTCCGCGCCGTCCGCGGTGGTCAGCTTGACCTGCGTCACCTCCCCGCCGTCCGGCAGCTTCGCGGCAATCTCCACGCTGACCGGCCGACTCTTCGACCCGTCGGCCGGACTCACCGCCAACGGCGGCCCGCTCGGCGTCCCAGGTGTACCCGGTGTCGACGTTTCGGTCGCCCCCGGCGTCTCCCCGGGCACGAACTCGGCGGCCACCGGATCCGCACCACAGCCCGACAATGCCAGCGACGCCACCAGACCCAGAGTGCCCACCAACACCCCGGCCCGCGTGAACCTGCCCATCCCCACCCCTGTCGTTGCCCACCTGGCGGACATCGTGCCGTATAGGGCCGTCCGGCATGAACCCGTCCCATGCCTTGTGAGGTGTTCACACGAAATGTCTGGAAAGCTCGTCCGAAGGGACGACCCTAGGATCGGATTGGAGCCCCATTCGGAGTGCGTGCTAATGTTCTCCCCGTTGCCAACGAGCGCCGCTAGCTCAACTGGCAGAGCAGCGGACTCTTAATCCGCGGGTTCGGGGTTCGAGTCCCTGGCGGCGCACCACCATTACCTGCTGAAACCGCTGTTTCGGAGTGATCCGGAGCAGCGGTTTTCGCGTTCCTGGTCACCGACTGGTCACGTCGGTTTCTGGGCACCAGCGCGGACGCCTTCTCCGCCGCCGCCCGGCCGACTCCCTCCAACAGGTGCGAGTAGGTGTCCGACGTGATCGACACCGAGGAGTGCCCCAGCACCTTCGACACCACCGCGATGTCGGCACCGGACGCCAGGCGCAGCGACGCCGCACCGTGCCGAAGGTCGTGCAGCCGTACCCGCCGGACGCCGGCCTCCTTCGCCAGCTCACGGAACCGCTTCGTCACCGCGTCGAGCGCCAACGGCGTGCCGTTCTCCCGGGCGAACACCAGGCCGTGATCCAGGTACGCGATGCCCCACTCCTCCCGCTCGGTCTGCTGGTGCAGCTGGTGGGCGAGCAGCACCCCGAGCGTCATGATGTCCAGCTCGACCCGGCGATCCTCACCGCTGGCCGTCTTCACCGGCCCGAACATGACGCCGCGGTGCCGCTCCGGGCAGTACGGGCAGGCCGGCAGATGGTCGTCGGGCAGGTTGATCTGGACGAGTTGCTGCCGAACGGTCAGCACGCCGGCGGCCAGGTCGACGTCATCCCAGCGCAGCCCGGCCGCCTCGCCTCGCCGCAGGCCGGTCGCGGCGACCAGCTCGAACAGGGCGCCCAGCCGGGCGTCGGTGGTGGCGTGGTCGAGGAAGCGGCCCAGCTCGGCCGGCTCCCACGGACGCACCTTCGGCCGTGGCGCGGTCGGCAGGTCGACGTTGACGGCCACGTTGAACGCGATGAGCTGCTGCCGTACCGCGCTGGTCAACGCCGACCGCAGCGTCGCGTGCACCCGCCGCACCGTCGCCGGACCGGGCCGACCCTCGGCGACCTTCCGCAGCATCGCCGAGACGTGCCCGGTGCGCAGGTCACGCAGCCGCAGGTGCCCGAGGTGGGGCCGGATGTAGTCGCCGATGTGCTGCCGGTACGAGCGGGCGGTGGTGACCCGCAGTCCGTCGGCCACCTTGGCGGCGATCCACTCATCGAGGAACGCGCCGACCGTCTTGCGCTCGTCGTGGGCGTACGTCCCGTCCGCGAGACCTTTCAGGACGGCGGCGAGGGCCTGCTCCGCCTCGCTGCGGTCGCGGTACCCGCCGCGGCGTTCCTGGCGCCGCCGGCCGTTCGCACCGGGGTCGAGGTCGGCGACGTAGTACCAGGTGCCGTGATCCTTCTTGCACGCTGGTGAACGCTTCCCGCCACCGCCGGTGACGCCACACGGGCACCGCTTGTAGACACTGCCCTTCATCGCAAGTGCTCCAGTTCCGGTGGTAGGTCGGGCAGGACAGCCACGCCACGTCGACGCATGTCGTCACGGATGCTCCGCAGCACCCGCTCGACGTTCTCGCGGAGGTGGGCGACCTCGTTGCGGAATGCGGGAGAGTCCAGAGACGCTGCCTCCGGCATTCGCTGGCGGGCCTTGGCAACCGCCTGCTGCCATTCCCACACCAGGTCATAGTGCTCGTTGTACCGGTGCACCGGGTACGCCGCGTCGTCATAGCTGGTCTCGTACCACTCGTGGAGTCCGCTCTCCGGGTCCTGGCGCCCATGACCGAATCGAGTCGCCGTCTCTTCCCGGAAGAGATCGTGTCGACCAGCGAACCAGAGCAGAGCCTCATCCGTGGCGGCGTTGCGACCAGGTAGAGCCTCCACCTGCGGTTCCTGGCCGAGCGGGTACAGCAGCTCGATCGGCGGCACTTCGAGCGCCCGAGCGAGGACGACCAACTCCGGAACGCTGATCGACTGCCGCTGTCCGCCTTCGAGTTTGGCGATCACCGAGCGGTCAAGCGGGTGCCCGAGGTCGCGGGTGCGGTCGGCTAGAGCCTGAGTGCTGAGCTTCCGCCCGCCGGGACCGCGTCCCGCCCGGTAGTAGGCAACACGGCGTCCGACGTGTGCAGCTACTCGCTGCGACCATCCCTCTGTTTGTTCCACAGCGGCACGTTATCGTCCCGCGCTGTGCGTTGACAACCCGCCGCGTGTCGGTCCATGCTTTGATCTGCCGCACCGCAAACAGGAGGCAGAATTCGCCATGGCGGAACAAAAGATGCGACGCGCGATGACGCTCAACGAACTGGTAGACCTGCCCGTCTCTTTCGACCTGATGCCGGCGTGCCGCGCCCACGGCATCGGTCGGACCCTCGGATACGAGCTGGCCAAGCGGGGCGAGTTCCCATGCCGTGTCTTGAAGATCGGCAACGCCTATCGGGTGACCCGCGCCGATCTCCTGCGATCCCTGGGCCTCGACCCCATGACGGCGAAGCCGGCCGAGCCGGTCGCCGCCTGACCACTGACATGAGCGAGGCCCCGGCCAGCACACCGGAGCCACCGCCACCACAACGCCGAGAGGACGAATCCCGGCATGAACACCGTACGACTCACCGCAAGCCCCGGGGCACACGGATGCCGCGCGTGGGGCGGATGCACCCCCGACGACCGGTGCGCCGAACACCGCGACACCGACCCGCAACCCGTCGGGGAACTGCTCGGCCTGGCGCTGCGCCTGATCGCCCCACCCGCGCCGCAGTGGCGCAAGCCGCAGCTGCGACTCATCCAGGGCGGCAAGCGGTGACCCGGCTCCCGGCGGCCGGCTTCTGCCCGCCCGGCGGCTGCCCCGCCCGCGTCGACGAGCTGGTCGAGCTCGCCGCCCTGCTGGCCTTCGCGCAGGGCCGGGCGTACGAACGCGCCGAACTGGCCGAGACGGAAGCCACATGGAAGCCGCTCGCCCGCAAGACCTACGAGCAGCAGGTAGCCGAACGCATGGCCTCCCTGCCCGGCCGCACTCCGGCGGCGCCGCTGCGCTTCGACGATTCCGAATGGCCGGCGGTGGCCGTACCCGGCGGCGGTGGGTTGCGGCTCGGTGCCGGGCAGGTCATCGACGCCGTGCCGGACTACCTGGCGCGGATCGGCGAGCCGGCCCCGTGCCACTGCGTGCGCCTGCCCGGCGACAAGCACCGATACCCCGACGACAGCAGCCCGATCGGAGCAGCAGCGTGACCGATGTGACCGGCGACGACTTCCTCGACCGGATCGAGGCAGCCGGCGGCTGGGTCGACGCGGCCGAGGAAGTCGGCGTCACCGCAGACGAGCCGCCGCCAGATGACGAAGACACCACGCTGTACCCGGCACCGTACGAGCCGCTGCCGGTAGCCCGGCGGCTCCTGATCGACCGCCAGGTCGACGGGGTCCTCACGATCCGGCGGTGGCGTGGCGGATGGATGGTGTGGCTCGGCCCTGCGTGGGCCGAGACTGAGCAGGGTGCGGTCGGATCCTGGGTGTGGGGTCACCTGGAGTACGCGACGTACCTCGACGTGAACGTGGACCCGCCGAAGGTGAAGCCGTGGCGTCCCAACTCCCGGCGGATCAGCGACGTGACCGCGGCACTGAGTGCGGCCACTTACCTCTCCGACACCGTCCAGCCGCCGATGTGGGCCGCGAAGAGGGCCGCGATGGGCCGCGAAGATACGTTGATCTTGGGCGCAAGTTTTCCCAGCTCAAACGGGTCGTGGACCGCATTGGACCTAACTGGACCTAGTAAATCTGGAAACTACATCTCTACCGCGAACGGGTTGCTGAACATCGCCACCCGCGAACTGCGTCCACACACGCCGGAGTTCTTCAACCTCGTGTCGGTGCCGTTCGATTACGACCCGGATGCGCCGACCCCGCAACGCTGGCTGAAGTTCCTCGCCGAGCTGTGGCCCGATGACCCCGACTCGGTGTCGGCGCTACAGGAGTTCTTCGGCTACGTCCTGTCCGGCCGGACCGACCTGCACAAGATCCTGCTCGTCGTCGGCCCGCCTCGCGGCGGCAAGGGAACCATCGCCCGGATCCTCACCGCACTGGTCGGCAAGGGCAGCATGGCCGGGCCGACCCTGGCGAGCCTAAACACGAACTTCGGGCTCGCGCCGCTGCTCGGCAAGCCGCTGGCGATCATCTCTGACGCCCGGCTGGCCGGGAAGGACAGTCACCAGGTGGTCGAGCGGCTGCTGACCATCAGCGGTGAGGACACGCTCACCGTCGACCGGAAGAACCGCGACGCGTGGACCGGCCAGCTACCGACCCGGCTGGTGATCCTGTCCAACGAGCTGCCCAGCTTCGGCGACTCATCCGGTGCCATCGCTACCCGGTTCGTCACGCTCGTGCTGGCCAACTCGTGGCTCGGCTCGGAAGACGTCAACCTCGGTCGCGACCTCAACGCCGAGCTGCCCGGCATCCTCAACTGGGCTCTCGACGGCCTGGAGCGCATCAGGGCCACCAACCGCATCACCGAACCGGAATCGTCCCGCGAGGCGATCATGGCCATGATGGACCAGGCCTCACCCATGTCCGCGTTCGTCCGCGAGGTGTGCGAGACCGGCCCCATGTACGAGATCCCGGTCGATGAGCTCTGGGACGCCTGGAAGGAATGGGGCCAGGAGAACGGCCGCGACAAGCCCGGCACCAAGCAGGCGTTCGGCCGCAACCTCCGGGCAGTCGTCCCCGGTGTGCGTCGCTTCCGCCCCCGTGATGGCGACAGCCGCCAACCGACCTACGTAGGTATCCGGTTGAGCCAAGAATCGGAAAAAGCTAGGTCCATCGCGGCCCAAGCGGACCACACCCCGGTTGGCCAGGGCAAACACGCGGGTGCCACATCGGCCGATTCGCGGCCCACTGCGGCCCACCGTGCGGTCCACGGTGCTGCGCCCCGCAGTGACGAAGCACTCCGGGAACTCGTCGACGAACTCGCCGCGCCACCGGCCACCCCCCACCACTGGTGGATCGGCAGCGGACCCGACACCCCGACTGCCCCGACTGCCACGCCCTACGCGCCCAGACCGAAGGGACCACCCGATGACACCCACACTGGCCCTCGACGCCCTCATGACGCACCCGCGCTATCCCGAGCTGGCCGCGAAGCTCCGCGCCCTCAGCCCGGTCGACCTCATCGACCAGGTCGACGCTGCCGCCGGCCACGCTGCCACCGTCATGGCGGCCAGCGCCCGCATTCTGCACGCTGGCCCCGCACGCGCCACCGACCCGGCCGATCTGCCCGACTGGCTACGCGTGAGCGTCCTCGACGCCCTCACCACCTGGGCAACCGGTGCTGGCCGCACATGCGCCCACAACCCCGACCCAAGCCGCCCCCAACCGGTGCTCGCCGCCGCGTGGAAGCCCGGCCTGGTCACCTGCCTGCCGTGCGTACGCCTGTTCGCGCTGCCCCGCGGTTCCGCACAGGAACGGACCTGCGACGCCTGCGGCCACCAGTGCGCCGACCTGGCCGGCGGCGACGGCATCCACCCGGCCATGGTGCAGCTCGGTCCACTGGTCTACCAGTACGGCGTGTGCGCCCGCTGCGTACCGTCCTCCGCCCGATGACCGGCGGCCCCGGCCCCGGTTCCTCGCGCACGGGCGCAGGCGTGGATGCATACGGCACGGTGCCTGTCCGGCGGTCTGGTCGTGGTGCCGGCTACGAGCACCGTGACGAGCTGCTCGCCGCGAACCGGGCGTTGGGTGCCGCCTTGTCGAAGCTGGCCCGTGACAGTGACCCGGCTGCCCGGCAGGCCGGTGTGGACATCGCGGTGACGGTGGCCGAGCTGGTGCGGCAAGCGACGGTGGCGGCCGGTGAGTCGTCGGGTAGGAGCCGGCGGGCGGCGGCTGAGGTGGCTCGCCGGTTGCCGCGTATGAGGGCGCAACTGGACGCGTTGAAGGCCCGTCTCGGCGAGCGGATGCCGTCCGGAGAGGTGACCACGCCGTGACCACCCTGCCCGCTACCTGCGCAAACGTGCCGCTCAGCGGATACCAAATCCGCTGGATTGGCCACGGTTGAGCGGCCTGCACCACCCTGCCGGACCCGTCGAGCTGCCCGACGGGTCCGTGATCGTGCCCGCCGACGTAGCCGGCGAACTGCTCGCCGCCGCGGTACGCGACCTCACCGCCAGGGCCCGCCGCGACGGCCTCGCCGTGTCCGGCCGGGCGGTCGCCGTCCTCCAGGCCCTCCACGAGGCCGCCGTCCGCCACGACACCACCAGTTCCGGCCCCGGAACCCCCACGGCCACAACCCCGATGGTGGAGATCAGCACACACGAGGCCGCGACCCTCATGGGTTGCTCCGCCGAGTACGTGCGCCGGCTGTGCCGGTCCGGTGTCGTGATTGCCCGCCGGATCGGCCCGGCCTGGCTCATCGACCGGCCGAGCCTCGACCGCCACCGCCACCGCACGGAGGGCCCATGACCACCACCGACCCCGGCGTGAAGCCGTACGACGCCAACTCGGCCTGGCCCACCACCGTGGAGGAGGCCCTCACCGTCGAACCGGTCGCCCCCGACGCGGTCACCCTGGCCGAACGGGAAGCCAAGGAAGCCGCCGCCCTCGTCGACGCCCTGGAGAGGCGTGTCGTTGACGGAGACGACACGGTCACCGCCGAGCAGATCGAGCAGGCCGACAAGCTCGGCCGGTTCGCGCGGCTCCGCGCCCAGCACACCGCGAAGAAAGCCGCCAAGGCCCAGCACGCCGCCTGGCTACGCGAATGCGGGCAGATTCGCGCCGAGATGGAGGCGTACGCGCCGGGCCTCGCCGACCGGCTCACCGAGAAGCTGAAGGTTGCCGAGCAGGCCCTCACCGACGTCGTTGCCATGGCCAACGACCACAACACCCGGGTGGCCGACTGGCGCCGCAGGATGGTCACCCTCGGCAACCTGGAGCACACCAACCCGCTGGTGCCGCCTGCCTCGCAGGCCCACATCGGCTACCGCGGTTCGAAGGTGATCGTGCGTCGCCGCAGCCTGGAAGCGGTCAACCCGAAACGGTGGGTGCAGCACCTGATCCACTCGATCCAGTTCGCCGCCGACCCGGCACACAACGACCGGATCCAGTTCCCGGACTTCCGGCCGACCCGACCCACGGGCCTGTACGACACGGTCCGCAAGCTCGACGAGTTGGAGCCGGAACCGGATCCGGGCCTGCGGTTCTTCCGCAGCAAGACCGGCGGCGGCGTGATCGCCCTCGACGAGCAGGCCCTCGCCGCCCGGAAGAAGCTCGGCGGGCCGCTCATCGAGGGCCAGGCCGCCAGCTACGGCGAGAACCCGTATCAGCGGCAGATCGACGCCGGTGAGCTGATCGAGATTTCCCGGAAGGAAGCGTGGGGCCAGTGACCACCCCCCTCGACCCGCGTGTCGCCGCCGCCGTTCAGGCCGTTGTCGACAACCCGGTGATGTACGCGCAGCGTGCCGCGTGGGCCGCCCAGGAGGGCGTCACCCTGCCGCCACCGGCGGCCGGCCCTGGGGCTGCTCCTGAGGCCGCCCCGACCACGCTCGCCCCGGTGCAGTACGGCGACGACTGGTTGAAGACCGCCAGTCCGGAGCAGATTGCCGACGCCCACCAGGCCGGGAACCTTCACGCCCTGATGGCCGGCTCGCCGCCGCCCGGCGCTGGTGTGCCCGCCGCCGGGCAACTCGGCAACGAGCATGTCGCGGCGATGAGCACGGAGCAGATTGCCGACGCCCACCAGGCGGGCCGGTTCTCCGCCCTGCTCGACGGGTCCGCCCCGGGGCAGGGCTGACCGGTGCGGCAGCTCGCCATGGAACGACTCGTCACCACGGTCGCCGGCCGCCCGGCCGCCGTCGAGGTGCCCGTCATTCCCGCCGACGCCTCCCCAGCGTTCCGTGAGGGCCTCCGCTGCCGCCGGGTGACCGCCGCCCTGGGCAGGTGCCCGTGCGGCGCCCGTCGGCCCGCTCCGACCGCGGTACAGGACGCCGCCGCCGAGCAGGGCCAGGCCGACATGCCGACCCTGCACAAGGCCGACTGCCCGGCCCACGACACCCCGCTCGCCGCCGAGCTGGCCGCCTGGCAGAACGGGAAGGACGGTGCCCGCCATGGCGCTCCGGCTCGGTGAACTGACCGCCTTCCTGCGAGCCGACAACACCCACCTGGAGCGGGGCGTCAAGGCCGCCGAGCAGAAGCTCCGGCAGGCCGGGCAGAAGGCCCGCCAGTACGCGCCGGTGATCGGTGCCGCCATGGCCGCCGGCATCGGCGCCGGGCTCGCCGGAGCGATGGACCTCGACAAGGCCCGCGCGAAGCTGTCCGCGCAGATCGGCGACCCCGCCCTGGCCGCGCAGCTCGGCAAGGTCGCCGGCCAGGTGTACGGGCAGGGCTTCGGCGAGTCCGCCGCCGCCGCCATGGACGCCGTCCGCGCGGTCGCCCAAGCCAACCTGGTGCCGTCCGGTGATTCCGCCGCCCTGCAAGACCTCACCATCAAGGCGCAGGCGTACGCCGACGTGTGGGGCACCGACGTGGCCAGCGCCGTCTCGACCGCCTCCACGCTGGTTAAGTCGGGGATCGCACGCGACGGCACACACGCCCTGGACCTGCTCACCGCCGCGTCCCGGAAGGTGCCGACCGCCATGGTCGGCGACATCCAGGAGGTTGGCGCCGAGTACGGCCAGTTCTTCCGCTCCCTCGGCTTCTCCGGTGAACAGGCGTTCGCGCTGCTCGCCCAAGGGGCCGACAAGGGCACGTGGGGCATGGACAAGACCGGCGACGCCATCAAGGAATTCTCGATCCTGGCGACCGAGCTGGACGGGGCACCCGCCGACGCCCTGAAGTCCCTCGGCCTGAACGCCCGGAACATGCAGAACGACCTTCTGGCCGGCGGCGACCGGGCACGCGGCGCGTTCGAGAAGACGGTGGCCGCGCTGCTCGGGGTGAAGGATCCGGCGAAGCAGGCGCAGCTGGCCCTCGACCTGTTCGGCACGCCGCTGGAGGACCTCAACAAGGCCGACATTCCCGCGTTCCTCCAGTCGCTGCACGGTGTCGGTGACGGCCTGGGTGACGTGTCGGGGGCAGCCCAGGGGGCCGCCGACGACCTGGGCGGCTCGGCGAGTCAGAAGCTGTCGCAGTTCGGCCGGCAGATCCAGATGGCGTTGGTGACCCGGCTTGCCGACGCGATCCCGATGATCGAAGCCACGTTCGGGTGGCTGTCGAAAAACAGTGGCTGGGTGGGTCCGCTGGCGACCGGACTCGGGGTGCTCGCCGGCGCGATCGCGGTGATCGTCGGCGTGATGAAGGTGTGGGCGGTCGTGCAGACGGTGCTGAACCTGGCGCTGTGGACGTCGCCGATCACGTGGATCGTGGTCGGGGTGCTCGCCCTGGTCGCCGGCATCATCTACCTGGCCACGCAGACCCAGTTCTTCCAGACGGTCTGGTCTGCCGTGTGGACGGCCGGGAAAGCCGTCGTCGAGTGGGCGATCAACTGGATCGTGGGCGGCTGGTCGTGGCTGATTGGCCTGCTGGTCGACGGGGCCAAGGCGTGGTGGTCGCTGTTCTCCGGCACGTGGCGCAAGGTCGGGAACCTGGGCCGCGACGCCCTACAGTGGATCATCGACAAGGCGATCGCATTCAGCGCGTACATGACTGCCCTGCCCGGCCGGATCCGCGGCAAGCTGCGCTCGATGTTCGATCCACTAAAGTCCGGCTTCAAGAACGCGATCAACTGGATCATCGGCCGGTGGAACAACCTGTCCTTCACGATCGGCGGCGGTTCGGTCATGGGCGTCGGGATCCCGTCGGTCACCCTGAACACCCCGAACCTGCCGATGCTCGCCGCGGGCGGTCACATCCTCGGCTCCGGCATGGCGATCGTCGGCGAGGCCGGACCCGAGTTGGTGCACCTCGGCCGGGGGGCCACCGTGCAGCCCCTCGCGGGCGAGGCGGCGCCGGCCGGGGAGCAGCGTCTTCGGTTGACGGGTGAGTTCAGGGTCCGGGGGCGGGACCTTATTCTGCTGCTGCGGAATCAGGCGCAGATGACCTCGGGCGGCATCGTCAAGCTGCTCGACGGATGACCCGACACACCACGTACGGGCCCGCCAGGATCGCCCCTGGCGGGCCGTAGCGCTACCCGGCACAGTCCTCGTAGGCCTTGCTGTACGCCGGATCGTTGGCCGCGTCCTTCGACGCCCGGTACTTCCCGCCACCGAACCCCCATCCGGCTTTCGCGCCGGTGGAGGCGTCGACCTGCCACAGGTGCCGGCCGTCGTCGCAGCGGTGCGCACCGACCATCTGCTGCCCGCCGTCCGGGTCGACACAGCCGGCGGCGGCCTGCTCCTGGTCGATGGTCTCGCCGGGTTGGAACACGTCGGCACACGCGGGCAGGGCGGGAGGGCTGTAGGTGATGGTGGGCGTCACGCCGGTCGACGTGTCGGCGCAGCTGGTCAACGCGAGTATCCCGGCGGCGGCCAGGGCGAGGATGCGGGAGGGTCGGGTCATCGGGGCACCGTACCGGCGGGCCGGGCCGGCGGGGTGTCACTCAGGCGACAGGACGGCCGGCGGCGCGGTGTACCCGGCGGGCGCGGCGCCACAGTCGGCGGCCGTAGCGGAGCCGCTTGCCGGTGCCCTTGCACCACCAGCACGGCCGGGACAGTTTCCGGTTGGACTTGGCCCGGTGGTGGCCGCGTCCGTCGCACAGCGCGCAGTCCCGGAAGGGCCGCAGGATGCACGAGCCGGCGTAGACGGCCAGCACGGCGAGGATCAGGCCGGTCGCGGTGAGGGTGCCTCTCACAGGGTGCCTCCTGGCGGGTTTTTCGGGCTGCTGGCGGGGGTGCCGCGACCCGCGACTATCAGGGGTTTGTGCTGGTGGGGGCCGGTCGCGGCGACGGTCGCGGATCCGCGACTGGGCTGGCTGCCGCGACCGGCCCCGCGACCTATCCGGCTTCGATCTCCCGACGCTGCTGGGCCGCGTCCAGGGCGGTGCGTCGGGCGCCCTTGATGTTCTTCCCGGCGACCTTCACGTCCTGGCTGTCGACGCCGTACCGGGACAGCGACTCACGGACCATCTCGGCGGTGATCCCGGCGTACATCTCCGGCCACTGCCCGGCGAGCCGCTCCGCGAGCACCGCCCACGGCAGGCCCGACTCACCCGGCCGGAGTACGGCCCGCGCGTCGGCGAGCATGTCGCGTGCCTCGACCCGCTCGACACCCTCACCGATGACCGTCCGGCCGCGCAGCTGCCCGGCACGGGCCACGATCGCCGCGGTCACCTCCGGGGTGGGGAAGAACGATCGGGCGCTACCGGGCTTGTCGACACCGACCATGACGCCCCACCCGGCATCGACCCCGGGCCGGTACACGGTGCCGGTGAACCCGCGCTTGTACGCCCCCGTACCGAGGATCATGTCGTTCTCGACCTGGCCGAGCACGGACAGGCACCACCGGGTGCTGATGCAGCGGGTGATGTTCGGCGGCAGGCTGTCCTTGTCGGGAATCTGTGTGGCCAGGCAGAACGTGATCCCGAGCGCTCGGCCGCGCTTGATGGCCCGCTCGCACGCGGCGGCAGCGCCGGGCACGGCCGCGAACAGTTCGTGGACCTCGTCGAGCAGGATGAACACCGGGTGCAGCCCGGACCCCTTCCGACCGGCCAACTCCGGGGTGATCTTCCCTTCGGGTGCCTCGCCGCGCTTCTTGGCCTCCAGGATCCGCTTACCGCGCCGCTCGCACTCGGCCAGCGCCCAGCCGATGATGTCGCTTCCGGCCTCGAACGCCTCATCATCGACACCAACGACGTAGTCGGAGCACAGTGGCCCGACGTCGAGGAAGTCACCGACGCCCTTGAACTCTGCCACCTTGAGCTCGACGGTCGGGTCGAGCATGGCGATGGTGAGCAGGGTGCGGGCCGCGTACGACTTGCCGGAGCCGGGCTGCCCGCCGATCAGGAAGTTCCGGGCGAACAGCACCGTCGACAGGGGGCGTTGCCGGGCGTCGGTAGCGAACGGCTGCGGCTCGAAGATGCTGGTCCGCGCGGTGTCGGTGGACAGCACCCACCGAGGTTGGCCCATCTTGCTCGACGGCTGATACCCGACCCACAGGTCCACCTGTCCCGGGTGGTCGGGGCCGACCTCCGGCCACACCTGATCCACCGGGAGACGCAGGGCGGCGGCGAGGTTGTCGCGCTTCTCCAGCAAAGACGTGGCCACGATCGCGCCGGGCAGGTTGAACCGCGCCAACCAGCCCGGCCCGTCCTTGTGGATGCCCGGCGGCGGGAACGTGACCTGCCCGGGTTCCTTCACGCCGACGCCCAGGGCGACGACGGCACGGCGGACCATCTCGGCGGTCAGCTTGGTGAACTTCTGCCCGGTGCTGGTCCGGTCCACGATCGGCTTGTCGGCCGGCCGGCCGTACCGGGCGGCGACCAGCACTAGGGCGGCAACGACGCAGTACCAGCCGACCGGCGGCATCCCAGCCACCTCGACGCCGACGAGCAGCACCAGCAGCAGCACCGCGGCGACGCCGACGATCCACCAGCGGGCGTTGGATTCCTTCGCCCGGGTGCGGTTGAGGGCCTGCCAGGTGTGCGGGTCGTTCTTGTTGGCCGCCGCCTGCCGCAGGTGGAAGTTGTCCCGGCCGCCGACCGCCCACCACGTCACCGCCGCCCCGGCACGCCACACACCACGCGGCGCATAGGCGGCCACCTTGACGGCGTACTTCGGGGAGCGGGTCGCGTGATACAGGGCCCGGTTGCGGCCGTAGCGGGCCGACCAGGCGACCAACGCCCGACGCCCCTCCGGTGACCGCAGCACCGCCGGGACGATCGGCCGGGTCTGCTCGTCCCGGGCCACCACATCGGCGAACGTGGCCTTGCGGTCGGGCGGATCGACGGGCCCGCCCAGCTGCTCGGCGTGCACGATGTGCCGTTCGTCGTCGTACTCCATGGGCAACGTGGTCATGGTCAGTACCTCCCCTCAGCCTGTGCGGCCAGGTTGCGGGCCCTCAGGGAGAGGGCCGGGAGCAGGTCACGCCACGCCTGGGTGGGTGCGGCGATCTCGTTGTCGATGAGGTCGGCCAGGGCGTGAAGGCCACCGGCCGTAGCCCCGAGCCGCGTGAGCAGCTCGGGGCACACGGTGCAGTCCGTCTCGGCCATCAGCCCTCGACGCCCTCGATGTAGCCGCCCTCGACGCCCTCGATGTAGCCGCCCTCGAACTTGCCGCCGTGCATCCGCTTGGCGTGGTCGACGGCGTCCTTGTTGGCCATGTTGAACGTGTCGCGCTTCGGACCGCGCATGTCACACGACGAGCAGCCGCCGCGCATCTTGTGCCCGTCAGCTGGCGGCACATCGGCGGGGTTCTTCTTGAACAGGCCCATGGGTCAGCTCACCTTCGCTTCCTTGTTCGCTGCGGCAATCCGGCCGCCCAGCTCGACGAGGCAGATGGAGGCGACGACCACGAGGCCGTCGACGGACAGCGGCAGCAGGTACTGCGACCCGTTCGTCTCGCCGTACCGGGCCGCCACCGCCGCCATGTGCCAGTAGCTGACCCACGCGGCGATGCCGGCGATCAGCGCCGTAGCGGCCCAACGACCGACCGCCAGGTGACGGGTGTGCACCGGAACCCGGGAGATCAGTTCGATGGTGAGCAGCAGCGCCAGCGGCGACCACGCGGAGATGATCTGCGAGATCAGTTCGTCTCGGGCGTGGAGCACGTTGCCCGCGATGGATGCGGCCACACCGAGGGCGAGCACGCCCCGCACCGCCCACCGCACCCGCTTGAGTGAGCGCAGCTCGGCCCGGTCCGGCGGGGGCTGCTCGACGCGCGCCGGGGTGACCGTCGGGACCGGCTCGGCCGGGATCGGCGTACCCGGGTGACCGGCATCGGTGGCCTGCGGCGACCGTTCGGGCCGCTGGCGGCGGCGGAACCACCGCCGGGACCGCTTCGGCTGCTCGTCGGACTCGTCCGTACCCGGGTCCGGCCGGGCGTCGTCGCCGGACTCAGGACCGGGCTCCGGGTCGCTGCCGGCCGGCACCGGGCCGATCGGCTGGGCGTACTGCCACGGGTCCGTCACCGGCTCGACCGGCGGCGCATCGGCCTGCTGGGCCAGCAGCGAACGCAGTTCCTCGGCCTTCGGGGCACCGATCCGGAACTGCCGCATCAGCCGGTTCCGGCTGGGCACCTCGCCCAGGTCTTCGGCCAGCTTGCGGGCGGCCGGCAGCAGCTCGTCGACGGGCTGCGGGTACTTCACGTTGTTGATCGTCGGGGCGGTCATCGGGTACCTCCAACGGCTAGCTCGGCGAGGGCGCTGGTGAGGCGCATCAGCGCCCGGTACTGGCGGCGGGTCCGGCGGCACGCCGCCGCGTGGGCGTCGGTACCGGGCTGGACGCGCGCGCGGACCACGCACGCTTCGGCGTACCGGCCGGCCATGTCGTCGATGGCGAACTTGAGCCGCGCGGCGCTCACCGGGTCAACTCCCTCGGACGGTCGACGGTCGGGGCCGGCCGGGCGTGCTGCCGGCGGATGGTCGCGGCGGTGGCGTCGGCGTGGCCCTCCACCAGGCGGCGGGCGACGGCGAGGGCGGCCAGGGGCGTTCCGGTGCCACCGGCGAGGATCAGCAGTACGTACTTCACTGGGCACCTCCGGGCAGGTCACGGGCGATCAGGGCGACGATCGCGACGGCCAGCTCGGCGGCCACCGGCAGCCGCAGCAGCAGCAGGTTGTCGGGGTCGAAGGTGGGCACATCAGAGGCGTCCATCGGCTCGGCGAAGTGCGTGAGCAGCAGCACCGGCAGGCGCCCGTCGGACGCCTGCAAGTGCAGGAAGAACCGCTCGGCCGGGGTGGAGATCTCGACCGGTGCGGACTGGTGCACGTTGAGGGTGTGGTCGTGGTGGGTGGGCACGCACCACGGCGGGCAGTAGCGGGCCATCAGCGGGCACCCCCGGCCCAGGTCGTCGACACGCACATGCCGGCCGCGCCGACCTGCTCACCGGTGCACGGCTCGTTGTGGTGGTTCTGCATGGCGGCGAGGGCCGCCAGGGCGGCGCACACCAGCACGGTGCGCGCCACCAGGCGGTTGATGAAGCCGGCCATCAGCGGTCGGCCTGGGCCAGCAGAGCCGCCGACAGCAGAGCCTTACCGAGCTCCTCGGCCTGCTCCGGCGTCAGCCGGACCCGCGTGTGCACGTCGCCGTACGTCGGCTTCTGTGCCATCACCGCCAACGACACCGACGCGACCTCGATGACCTTCCCATCGGGGTCGTCGAAGCGCTGCATCTCCACCGCGGCGAGCATCGCCTTGTCGCCGAGCTCGTAGTCAACGGCGGCGGTCTTGCCGACGAAACGTTCGTGCATCCGGCACCGGTCGAAGTACTCGTCGGCGTCCAGCGTGTTCGGGTCGACCCCTACCGGGAGCAGCGCGGTGACGAGCGGCGTGCAGTCACGCGGGCACCAGGCCGGGCAGTTGGCGTGCAGGTTGGCGGCGGGCACGGCCGCCCACAGGGCCCGGTCCTCGGTGCCGTCGAGCAGCTGCGTGCCGCCGGAGTTGAGGACCGGGAACCGGGCGTCAGCCGGGCGGGGCCGGGGGATGGCGGTCAGGTCGGCGGTGGGGGCGTCGTGGAGACGCCGCTCCGACGGTACGGGTGCGTGTGCTGAAATAGCCATGGGTCGCCTCCTGGGGCGATCAAGGCCCTCGGTTAGCGCTGCGAACGCTGCCGGGGGCCGGCTTGTTGATGCCGGTACTACGCCACTGAGTGTGGCCTACGTATGTGGCGTACGTCAACCATGGTGGCCACGTTGATTGGCAACGTCATGTGTGCGACCATCGCCCCGTGACGAGACTGGAGCAGGCCGCCAAGGCGTACCGCCGAGCAAAGGACGCGCTCGACAAAGCTCGGCCCGAATTGGCTGACGCGATCGTGGAGGCCGCCCGCGATGGCACGCGCCAGGCCGAGATCGTCAAGGTGACCGGCTACACCCGCGAGCAGGTACGCCGCATCTGCCGGGCGGCCGGGATCGAACCGGGGGAGTAGCGGCCCTGACTGGTCACAAAGTGAGCACGGACGCGCCGAAGTGATCACATTCAGGCCGGTACGGGCCGGCACAGCACCCCGCGTACGAGCAGCCAGAACAGTCACGACCGGGATCACTCGGCACCGTCCGGCACATCCGATAGCCGACTCTTAATCCGCGGGTTGTAGGTTCAAGTCCTACGCGGCGTACCAGACACCAAGGCCCCGACCAGGCGTTTCCCGCCCGGTTGGGGCCTTTGTCGTACACCGTACCGCTGGCTCGGTGCTCGCCGGGCGATCGGGAGCCGTTGGACCGGTCGACCGCTGGCGGGACAGCAGCGGCATTGACGGGACGTTCCATCCCGACCCGCCGCCGGGCTCGTCGAACGGGCGGATGCCGGGCTGGGATAGTGATGAAGGTGAGCCCTGGAATCGCCGCATCGCCCGAGCTCGTCATCTTCGACTGCGACGGGGTGCTGGTGGACAGCGAGCCGATCGTTGCCCGGGTGCTCACCGAGTGGATGCGAGACCTCGGTGTCCGGATCACCGATGAGGAGTGCGCTCGGGAGTTCGTGGGGCTGGCGCAGGAGGTGGCGGCGCAGCGAATCGCGGACCGTCTCGATGGCGAGGTGCCAACGGGCTGGTTCGACGGGCTCACCGCTGCGGTTGATGCCGCGTTGCGGGCCCAGGTCCGGCCGGTGCCGGGCGTCGCTCAGCTGCTTGAACGGCTCAGGGTCCCGTTCTGCGTGGCGTCGAACGGCCGGCCAGCCAAGGTCGACTTGACGCTGAGTGCGAGTGGCCTGGCGAGATACTTCGACGGGCGGATCTTTACTGCCTCGCAGGTCGCCCGAGGCAAGCCGGCCCCTGATCTGTTTCTGCTGGCGGCGTCCCGGATGGGTGTACAGCCTGAACGGTGCGTGGTGGTCGAGGACAGCGAGGCCGGCGTTGCAGCCGGCCTCGCTGCAGGGATGCAGGTTCTGCGGTACGCCCCGGACGGATCTCGGACGGGCTCCACCGAGGTGTTCCACAAAATGGATGACCTTCCGCCGTTGCTTGGGCTGGTGACCGGCGGCTGACCGATTCCAGATGTGTTCCGAGCGCCGGGTGCGGTCAGAAGATCGACGTGGCCGCGCGGTAATGTCCTACCTATGGGGTCGACGGCGCGTAAGGTTTCGCTGACTGGTATCAAGCCGACCGGTGAACCGCATCTGGGCAACTACATTGGCGCGATCCTTCCCGCACTGAAGTTGGTCGATGACTATGAGTCTCTGTACTTCATCGCGGACCTACACGCGCTGACGACGATCCGTGACCGTGATCTGTTGCGGCGCTACACCCGTTCGGTGGCCGCGACGTGGCTCGCGGCCGGACTCGATCCGGACCGCACCACCTTCTATCGCCAGTCGGACATCCGGGAGATCCCTGAGCTGACCTGGGTGCTGTCCTGCCTGACCGGTAAGGGGCTGATGAACCGGGCGCACGCGTACAAGGCGGCGCGCGACCGTAACCGTGCGGCCGGCAAGGAGGATCTGGACGCGGGTGTGAACATGGGCCTGTTCAACTACCCGATGCTGATGGCGGTCGACATTCTCATCATGGACGCCGATGTGGTGCCGGTTGGCCGTGACCAGGTCCAGCACGTCGAGTACGCAGCTGACATCGCCGGTGCCTTCAACGCCGTCTACGGCGATCGATTCAGGCTGAAGATCCCAGCTGCCGTCATACCGGATGAGGGCTCGGCGCAGACCCTGCCCGGCGTCGACGGACGGAAGATGAGCAAGTCCTACGGCAACACGATCCCGCTGTTCGAGTCCGAAGCCGGTCTGCGCAAGATGATCCGGCGGATCCCGACTGACAGCGTGCCGCTCGAGGAGCCGAAGGATCCCGACTCGGCTGCGGTCTTCACGCTGCTGGAGCGGTTCGGCGAGGCGGACGTCGTTGCCGAGACCCGAGCCCGGCTGATGGCCGGTGGGATGGGTTGGGGCGAGGTGAAGGCCCAGCTCACCGACGCGTTGAATGCCCAGTTCGCGCCGCTGCGGGAGCGCTACGAGGCGCTGATGGCACCTGGCAGCGAACTGGACGACCTCCTCGCGCACGGCGCGGACAAGGCACGTAAGC
Source organism: Micromonospora sp. LOL_024 (assembly GCF_048060415.1). NCBI lineage: Bacteria > Bacillati > Actinomycetota > Actinomycetes > Micromonosporales > Micromonosporaceae > Micromonospora > Micromonospora sp. LOL_024. Next base: position 6,642 of record NZ_JBHMIS010000016.1, on the reverse strand, counting down.
AGACCCGACCGTTGCTGGAGCGGGTGCGCGACGCCGTCGGCATCGGGTAGGCGCTGACAGCGTGCCTCGCCGTCAAACGAGTGCGTCGACTACCTGATCGGCGCAGTGCCAGGTGGTCGTCCATTTGCCGGGCAGCGCGACCAGCAGGTTGGCCGCTGGGGTCCAGCCGGTTGGTGGTTTCCTGAGATCGACGACCAGGCTCGATGGGTCGGCCTGCGGGCTGGCCGGCTCGCACACGGTGCCCCACAGCAGGCTGAGGTCACGGTCGGGCCGTTGAACTCCGCGCAGGTGGAGGGCGGTCTGTAGCCGGGCATGTTCTTCCTCGGCCGGTCCATACTGGCCGTCGACTGCGGGCAGGCCAACACGGGTGCCCCCGAGATCTGGACTGAGGGCGAGGAGGTCGCCGTCCAGCCAGTAGGTCAAGCTCGGTACGCGGGTGCCGGCCTGCCGTCCCCAGGCGATACGCCGGGTGCGGAGCGTGTGCCGGATCCCGGCTCGGGCCAACAGTCGCGGTGTACCGGCGCCGGCTGCCAGGACCAGCATGCGTGCCCGTGGGGCGGCACGCGGTGCGTTCTGTGCGATGGAGACGAGGCAACTGGCCGGATCTCGACGTAGGGTGACCTCCCGTCGCAGTACCGGCGGTACGCCTGCGGTGTGAGCCAACGCGACGAGGCTGGTGTGCAGTGCGGGCAGGTTCACGCTGTAATCCGGGATGCGGAAGGCTGCGGCCGGTGGGGGAAGAGAGCCGCTGGCCACGGGAGCCGCTTCCGAGGCGGTGATGCCGATTCGGTTCCAGGCCTTCAGATACCGGTCGACGGCGTCGGCCGAGTGGAACAGTGCCAGTCCGGTGGCGGCTCCGATCCGTACGGGCCGGGTCAGGTCGTACCAGCGGCTCCGCTCCCGCCAGCAGGCCTCGCTGAGCGAGGGCAGCACCGGGGCGTAGACGGCACCCGAATGCAACTGTCCGAGGTTTGCGAGCGACGCCCCAGCCTGCCCGTCGCCGACGCACCGCACCCGCAGACCACGACGTGCCGCCGTTGCGGCGATGGCCAGACCGCAGAGTCCTGATCCGACGATGAGAGCGTCAAGGGTGTCATCTGACACGCGCCGCCTCGTTCCCCTTTGATGCAGTTGCCTCGGACCGTTCATCGATGACGGCGATGCGATGGCGGTCGGCGAATCGGCGTACCAGCTCACGCGGTGCGACATGGTGGTCGACGCGGAGTCGGATGCGTCGGGGCCAGAGGCGCAGCCGGCCGCGGGCCGCAGCCCGGTGGGCCTGCATCGAGTCGCGGTCCAGCAGAAGGCTGCGCAGATGGGCCAGGATCGTCGAGCCAGCGACGGAGATGAGGCTGGCTTCGGCATTGATCGCTGGGTCTGGGACGACCGGCACCAGCATGGCGAGGTCAGGTCGGACCGGTGTCGTCGCCGCTGCTGCGACGATCTTTTGGGCTGCCTGGTCGAAGGGCCAGACCGGTGGAGGCGTCGGTTCGTCCACCGGCTGTGGCGTCAGTTGTGGTAGCAGCAACGCCATGCCGGGGATGCCGGATCGGGCGTATCTGACGACCTGTCGGCGTTTCGCGAGCCCGTACGGCGTCTGGTACAGACCAGGTGCCAGCACCGCCGTCGTGCTCGCGGCGATCAGCGTGATCTCCCGACCGCTGGCGAGAAGTTGATCGCGCAGGTGCAACACGGTTTCGGTCGCGCCGTGCACGCTGCGTCGCATCGACTGCACCCCGCTGCGGTCGAGAACGCTGTCTACGACGCAGACCCGACCACGAGAGGCGGCAAGGATGGCCGTCGTGACGGCAACGCGGGCGCGGTGCTCGGCAACCGTCAGATCCGCGATGATCCAATGCGCGTCGGCGGATGCCTGGTCCGCTGGGCGGCTTCGCGCGTCGGCGGATGCCTGGTCCGCTGGGCGGCTTCGCGCGACGGCGACGACGGTGAAACCGGCTGCGACGGCCAGCGGCGCAATGGCACGACCAAGGCGTCCGGACGCACCGAGCAGGACGAGGAGTGGGCTCATCGAGTGCACCACTGCCAGGTCTCGGCGAACTGGGTGAAGGAGCGGCAGTACTCTCGGCGTGCCTGGCGCCAGGGGCCTGGCCGGAGAAGCCGATCGGCGAACGCCTCACGGGCGCGGGTGATGTCCGTAGCGTCCCAGCCGCTGCTCAGCTCGATGGCCGACAGCAGCGGCGCCTGGCTGGCCTCGTCGTCGCGCATCACCCGGTCGGTGATCTCGGCCGGAGTCATGTTCAGATGGATGCTCGACGCCGGGATGCTCTTCGACATCTTCGGGTAGCCGGCCAGTCCTTCAAGGACCCGGAAGTACAGGGCGCCGATCCGGCCCTGCCAACCGAGACTCAAATCGCCGGCGCCGGCCTGCCGGCGCAGCACCAGCCGGGCCAGGTCGGTGAAGTAGGACTCCTCCACGCCGGAGACCATGAGGACGTCACCTGCGCCGCCCTCGAAAGGGCCGAGAATGTCGGCGACCGTGTACAGCGAGTCGACGACCACTCCAGTCTCACTGCCGAGCAGCCCGTGGTCGGCGTACAGCTCCAACAGGCTTTCCCGGTGTTCCTGGAAGTCGGCCCGAGAGAGGTAGCGGGCCACCCGCCCGGCGCGGACCAGGTTGGCGTGGTCGAGGTGAGACCGCAGTTCGGCCGCGTCCGGATTCAGGCCGATCGCGACGAGGAACGCGAACATCTGATCCCTGACCTGGACCAGCGTCTGCCATGGCACGTTGCGGGAGTTCCATGCGCCGAGGTCCGAGATGACGACTGTCATCGGCGCGCCGAGTCGGCGTTGCAGCTCGATGATGCCGAGCATGACCGACAGGGTGCCGGCGGTCGGTGCGTTCGTGGGGCCGAAGCCGGTCACGACAGACATCGACTGGCGCTTGTAGGGGTCCAGGACCGTGAGCGCGTTGTCGGCGTGGGCGAATCGGGCTGCGGTTGGTCCGAGTTGTTCGGCCAAGACCTCGGCCGATCGCGAATCTATTGACGCTGGTGGCATGTCTGGTTTCCTACCTGAGATCGGTGAGCATGGTCAGCAGCCGCATGGCGTTGCCGGAGCGGCGAGCGTGACGAACCCGGGCGCTCGCTTCGTCGATGTCGACTCCGCTCGCTCCCACGACGAGCGCGGCGTTCAGCTCGACCAGCATGGTCGCGGCCGTGTCGTCTCCAGGGGCGAGCGCAGCGGTGACGAGCGCGGCGTTCCCGGCGTGTGTGGGTTGGTGCGCGACGGCCTGACGCCATGAGGACGTCGGCTCAGCGCCCTGGTGGATGCCGCAGGTGATGAGCCCGTCGGTGAGACGGGCCAGCCGCGCCTGACCGACGCCGGCGTACTCGTCGACGGTCTCGCCGGGGGACAGCTCCGTGCAGGTGACGACGCCGAGGGCGAGCTCTGGCCTGATCCTCTGTAGCGCTGCGGCCGCGAGCGTGACGTCGCGGTGCGCCAGGCCGAGTAGGTAGCTGCTCGCGCGGACGCAGAGAGCGGCGACTGGCATGAAGAAACTTGCCGGATTCAGGGTGTCGAAGACGTCGTCGTACCGATCTGCGTAGCGCGGGCAAAAGACCGGGTAGCCGACGTAAGCGATGCCGTAACGCTCCAGCACTTCAGGAATGTCCGTTGGCTGGCCGACCGGTCTTATGCCGAGGAGATCCAGGACGTCGGCGGCTCCGGAGACTGCGGATACCGATCGCGAGATTCCCTTGACGACGCGGGTCCCGGCAGCGGCGGCGAGGATCCCGGCCGCAGTGCTGACGTTGAAGGTCTTGTACTGCTCCTTTCCGCTGCCGGCAACGACGACAGTGCCCTCGGGCACGTCGACCGGCCGGCTGGCGTAGTTGGCGAGCGCTGGGTCGAACTGCGTGATCACCGTCCACCACTCGGACAGCTCCGCCGGGCCGAGGCGGTCGGCGCGGAGCAGGTCGGCGCACCACCGCCGCCATTGCACGTTCGCCGATGGTGATTCGTCCCGAAGAAACGCGTGCAGCTGATCGGCGGACCATCTGTCAGACGGCGCGGCAAGAGACGGGGCGCTCATTTGGTCCACCACGAGCGCGTCGAGCCAGCCGTGCGGGCACCGGACAGCTCAGGACGAGACGCTCCAGGCGTACGCCGAGGCAGGTGTGCAGACAGGCTGAACACCCACGCCGCCCGTTCGTGCGCCGCGCACGGTCCGAGCGTTCCGCAGGCCAGACACCTCCCATCGGCGCACGACACCACATGCTGCGTCAGGACGGCCTGCGCCTCCTCCAGCTGCCCGCCGCCGAGATACGTCGCCACGGTTCCTCCAAGGTCATTTGTTCAATGGGTGGTGTGGCGGGCACGTCGTGCGCGTCGCTTCCATCGACGTCGCCTGCCGTCGCCGTCACCGGGACTCAACGGCTCGCCGTTCGCATCCCTCGATGAACAGGTTGGTCGCGCCGATAGATCAGCTGAAGTGGTTCTCCGTCAGCCGGTGTCAGCCGACACCGGGCACCCATGGCGCGCGGGGGCCAGCGAAGCGGCGATAGGGTGCGGCATATGAGTACCGGTGCTCGGCAGGCAAGTGAGTGGACCATCCACGACGAGCGGGTCATCGACGACACTAGGCGTGCCGTGCTGAGCGTCGCCGATGTCGAACTACCCGACGGCGTCCGGTTCGAGCAGTACGTACTCAGGGTGCCGTCCGCCGCGATGGTGATCGTGCTGGACGAGGCCGACCGCGTGCTGATGATGTGGCGGCACCGGTTCATCATCGACCGGTGGGTCTGGGAGCTGCCGGGCGGCTACCTTGACCACGACGAGGACCCAGTCGTCTGTGCGGCGCGGGAGGTCGAGGAGGAGACCGGCTGGCGGCCCAGGACCATGGAGCCGCTGCTGGGCTTCCAGCCCATGGTCGGCACCATCGACCAGCAGAACATCATCTACCTGTCCCGAGGGGCCGACCCCACGGGCACCGTGCCTGACATCAACGAGACCGCGCGAATCGGCTGGGTCCCGCTGGCCGAAGTAGAGCGACGAATCCACGCCGGGGAGATCGTCGGTGCGGGGTCTGTCGCCGGCCTGCTCGCCGTGCTGCTGGCCAAAGCGACAGGGCGAATCTAGGCAGCTTGGAGTATCGGCCGTACGCGCGCGGAGAACTCCTGCACCATCGGCAGCCCGGCGTACGGCGTGAGGCGGTCCGCGAGAGTGGCGAGGTATGCGTGCGCCCGTTCGGAGCTCAGACTCTCAGCGGCTTGTGCTGCCTGCACCCCCACCGCGCCGGCTTGCTCCGGCTCACCGGACTGCACGTGCGCAAGCGCCAACAATGCCAGGTTGAACTGCTTGCCGCGGGCATAGGCGCTGCCGTCCATCTCCAACGACCGCACCGCGAACCGGGCCGCGAGCTTGCCTTGGCCGAGCGCGGCGAAGCAGTGGCCGAACTTGGCCGAGAGATACGCTTCGTCGAAGTAGCCGATCCACTGTGGGTTGCTCGTGTTCTCCGCGCGGTCGAAGGCGCGTTCAGCGCGGTCGAGCGCTGCCGTACACGCCGCCTCGTCACCGCCCACGGCGTGGCCCTGCGCCTCCAGCACTGCGGATTCCGCCTGGATCGCAGCCATCCCGGACTCGGCCGCCGTGCGACCTGCGGCACGCGCCAAATCGACCGCCTCTGCCGACGCCCCCAAGTAGGCCGCCTGGTGACTCATCGCCGCCAGGATCTCAGCGCCCAGCGGGCGATCGCCTGCGGCTGTGGCGAGCCGTAGCGCCTGGACCATGTACCGCTGCGCCAAGCCGTTCAGCCCAGCATCGTACGAGGCCCAGCCCGCGAGCTGGGTGGCCTCGGCCGCCGCCGAGTACAGCGCGATACCGGTGCGGGCGTCGTACCGACCACGCAGGAGCGGAGCCACCTCGGTATCAAGGAACCGGACCAACCCGTCACGGACGTGGCCGCCACCATAACGGTTGTCGAGCGACCGGTAGACGCCGGAGATATGCCGAATCGTCTCGACGTGAGGTTCACCAACGAGGCTGTCACCGTGGCCGACAGGCTCCTCTTCGAGTCGAGCGGTCAGCCAGCGGAGCGCCGGCGTCAGGAACGCCGCCGCGTTGAATCCCGCACCCATCAGGAGATCTCGCCGTTGCATATCTCCCCGCCACAGCTCTGCCGCGACCTCCGCGCCGTGTCGCCAGTCCTGCGGGAAGTCTAATCCCACCGCCGCGTCGGGGCCCGGCTCAGCGGGACCGGGGACCAGTTCGCCGCTGTCAGCCGACACTTCCCTCACCAGGGCGGACAACTCGCCGTTGGCACCGAGCGCCGTGTCGAGCAGCGCCACCACGGACGCGCTGGGCCGCTTGCCGCCGGCCTCGAGATCCCAGAGGTATCCGTGCGAGCAGTGGACCAGATGTCCGAGCCGGCGAAGCGACAGGCCTCGCTCCTCGCGTAGCGACCTCAAGCGCGGCCCGAAGGCCGGATCGACGACAACGAGCTGTCGCGGCATGGCACGCTCTCCTCGGAATGAGGTCACGATTGGCCGATTGGTCCTGCCGAAGCAAACACGTGGCTTGACAGTACTGGATCGCAATCGTAGGACCATGAGACCCACCAGCTATCAGAGGATGGTTCGGAGGATTAGGTCCGTTTCTGGGCGAGTGTGAATATTCCGGGCTCGT